>JAZLEM010000192.1:0-6126 GCA_045615245.1 Acetobacter sp.
AACCCTGGGTCATGACCCAGGGTTGGGAAGTAAGAAGAAACAAGATAAACCAGACTCAACCACGGGTCATGACCCGTGGTTCGGAGGTAAAGACCCACACCTGTGGTTCAAAACAGACTCTGACAAAGTTATCAAGTCGCACTGTAAAAGAAGCCCAAAAAAAATACGGGCTTCTTTTTTGTTTACAAAACTCTTAGTGCGATAGCCCCAAACGCCATCTCTCTGGACAAACAAAAACTTACAACACCATAACGCACGACTAAAACAGTTTGTAGAACCTTCAAACTGCATAAAAATCTTCACACTAAAAACAAATCTATGGATTCAACGTCCCGTCATAATACGTTCAACAAGTTGCGCAACCGTCGGCACAAATCCATTCATATAAAAAGGATCTTCTCCAAAACGCCAAGCGTTAGCACCACTAAACATTAAGTTATGATCAACAATTTTTTCTTGATTGGGTCCATCAGCATGGGCAATTGCCTGAAGTGTTTTTTGGATACAGAACGAGCGTGGATCCGGCTTATGCCCATTCGTATACTCCGGTCCTTGTTGACTCCAATTAGAAAAACGACATTGGGATAAACACCCCATACACCCCGCTTGATCAGACACAATTTCACGCGCTTTATCTGGTGTTACGAAAATCAATGTAGAGTCAGGAGTTACAAGTGCTTTTACATAACCGTGATCTTCCCAAGACTGCACACGACGCCTATCTTCTGACCTTACGAAGACCTCACGCCCACGCCCACCAATAGGATACGGAACCGTAAACTCTTCCTGTGCCTCTGCAGAAAACGCTACCTGCCGTTCTGACCGTTCCTTTAATTCCTGTAAAAAACTATTATTAACAGCCGAAGAATAAAACCCCGTTGGTGAGAAGCCGTTAATATGAACATCACCCTTACGTAATTGGCGTAAACGTTGTTTCCACGCTTCTGGAATCGGGCTTTCACAGGTCAGAAGAGGCCTTGTACCAAATTGAAAAGCAATGGGACCGAGCTCGTCATTATCAATCCACTCCTCCCATTCTTCCAACCACCAAACACCACCTGCCATAATAATTGGCGTTTCATGCAAACCAAAGCCCCGCATAACTTGACGCAAGGCTAGTACACGTTGATAAGGATCTTCCACACAAAGAGGGTTTTCTGTATTAGAAAACCCATTATGCCCACCTGCATACCAAGGATCCTCATACACAACACCGCCGAGTAATTCAGAAACCTTCCGAAAAGACCTTCTCCATAAAGCGCTTAACGCCCGCCCTGAAGAAACAATAGGATAATAATAAACACCAAACTTAGCTGCAAGGTCTGCCAAACGATAAGGCATTCCGGCGCCACAAGTCAAACCATGAATAAGCCCTGGTGCCCCTTCTAACACACCAGAAATAACCCTTTCAGCACCCCCCATTTCCCATAAAAAATTAGCATGAAGTCGCCCACGTCCTCCTGCCATCTCATGGGCTATCCGAACTTGAGCAATGCCTCCACGAATGGCGTAATCAATGAGTTCTTCATGTCGTTCACGGCGTGTACGCCCCCGATAGATTTGAGGCACCCAACATCCCTGATCATCATAACTATCAGCATTAACAAGGGATACTGTACCAACACCACCAACAGCCGCCCACGCACCCGCAGACACTCCTGTCGATACAGAAATCCCCTTTCCACCTTCAACAAGTGGCAAAACCTCTGCCCCACTCATAGACAGCGTGTTAATTGCTTTCATCGTTACCCTATCGATATCTTGCTTTAACTGATATACGAATTACTGATAACCACTCTCTTCATTGCCGAAATAAGGCTCTTATTACACTAACGGCACTTCTCTATCGCGAGGTCTAGGTGTTTCAGAGCGTGCTGGCTTTTCACCAACAATGGCCGTAATATCTTCTCCGGTAGCCTGATCGACAACCCGCATAGACAACTTTACTTTACCACGATCATCAAAGCCAACAATTTTTACTTTAACAATATCTCCCTCTTTCACCACATCGGTTGTACGGGCGACACGACCGCAGGTTAGTTCAGAAATATGCACTAAACCATCACGCATACCAAGAAAATTAACAAACGCACCAAAATCAGCGGTTTTTACAACTTTTCCTTCATAAATCTTTCCCAATTCCGGCTCTGCTACAATGCCATTGATTCTATCAAGTGCTTTATGTACTTGCTCTTCTGATGTCGATGCTATAGTAATCGTACCATCATCATCAACATCAATTTTAGAACCAGAATATTCAACGATTTCACGAATGACCTTACCACCAGAACCAATAACATCACGGATTTTCTCCCGCGGGATTTTGAGTGTCGTAATACGCGGTGCTGTTGAAGAAACTGTTGGACGAGGTTTCACAATAGCTCGTGACATTTCGTTCAAAATATGCATACGCCCTTCCCGTGCTTGTGCAAGAGCACATTTCATAATTTCAGGTGTAATAGACGTAATTTTGATATCCATTTGAAGAGCTGTCACACCTTGCGTTGTTCCAGCCACTTTGAAATCCATATCACCCAGGTGATCCTCATCACCAAGAATATCGGAAAGAATAATAAATTTCTCACCTTCTTTAATAAGCCCCATGGCAATACCTGCCACAGGTCTTTTAAGAGGTACACCTGCATCCATTAACGACAAAGACCCTCCGCACACGGATGCCATAGATGAAGAACCATTACTTTCTGTAATTTCTGAAACCACACGCACGGTATAAGGAAATTCTTTACGATCAGGCATAAGCGGATGAATAGCACGCCACGCTAATTTACCATGTCCAATTTCACGCCGACCAGGCGAGCCAACACGCCCACATTCTCCAACAGAAAAAGGTGGAAAATTATAGTGTAATAAGAAGTTACTCCGATATTCTCCTTCAAGCACATCAATAATTTGCTCATCTTGTGCTGTACCAAGAGTTGTAACAACCAAAGCCTGTGTCTCACCACGTGTAAATAAAGCAGACCCATGAACACGAGGCAACACACCAACCTCAGAAATAATGGGGCGTATTGTTACAAGATCACGCCCATCAATTCGCTGACCTGTTTCGAGAATAGAGTTTCGAACAACATCTGCTTCTAAGTCTTTAATAAGAGGCTGTGCTGCAACAACATCAAGCTCTAACGCCGTCAGTTTTTCAGTTATCTCTTCTCTAACATTTTTTAGCTTCTCATAACGGCTTTGCTTTTGCTTCTCCTGATAAGCCTCTGCAATAGAGGCGCGTCCAATTTCATGGATTTTTTGACGCAGAACTTGAACATGCGGACTTTCCTCTAACAATGGCCAAGGCTCTTTTGCTGCATGTTCCGCCAAAACAATAATTGCTTCAATAACAGGTCGAAAACCATCATGACCAAAAGTAACCGCATCAAGCATAATTTCTTCCGAAAGCTCTGCGGCTTCAGATTCAACCATCAACACGCCTTCTGCTGTCCCAGCAACAACAAGATCGAGTTTGCTTTCTTTCATTTGGCTAATCGTAGGATTGAGAATAAAAGCACCCTCCTTAAAACCTACACGTGCCGCCCCAATAGGACCAAAAAACGGAATGCCTGATAACGTTAACGCCGCAGAACACCCAATAAGGGCAGCAATAGCTGGATCGTTTTCCATATCGTGCGTTAACACAGTCGCGATCACTTGAACTTCGTTACAAAATCCTTCAGGGAAAAGAGGGCGAATAGGACGATCAATGAGCCGCGATACAAGAGTTTCATGTTCAGAAGGACGACCTTCACGTTTGAAAAAGCCAGATGGTATTTTACCCACAGCATAAGTTTTTTCTTGGTAGTTCACTGTCAACGGAAAAAAATCTTGCCCTGGTTTTAGTGTACGATCCCCAACAACAGTACACAATACCATAGTTTCTCCGTAGGTCACCACCACAGCCCCATCAGCCTGACGAGCTATTTTGCCAGTTTCCAATACAAGTTTACGACCAGCCCATTCAATCTCTTTACGATAATAATTAAACATTCCTTAAACCTCTAATATCCAAGCAACCACGACCATAACCTCAAAAAATTATAGCTTTCAACAAATATTTTTTTACCTCATTTGTGGTAGTCTACCATAAACCTTCAAATATATCACTTAACTTTTAAGAATGACTTATCTAACAAATCGACAGGTTATTCAACAGGTAAAAACAGGCGCGCCTATGGCCCACTTCTCCTTGAGGAGAATATTCGAAATGTGGGCCATCATTGCGAACAAACACACTAACGACGCAAACCCAAACGCGTAATCAGTGTCTGATACCGTTCTTGACTTTTCCTTCGCAAGTAGTCAAGCAGACGACGACGACGGCTCACCAAAACCAACAGACCACGACGAGAGTGAAAATCCTTTTTATGGCACTCAAGGTGTTCCGTTAGGTTTTTAATGCGCTCCGTCAAAATAGCAACTTGCACTTCAGGTGAACCCGTATCAGACTGATTTGTCTTATATTCATCAATCAACGCTGCACGACGTTCTGCGGTAATCGACATCGCTTCATCTCCATTCTAAAAATTAAAAATCCTTACAGGCTTTAGACATCCCTCAACAAGACGCCCAAGGCCTATAACACGATCTCCCTCCATGATACGAACGATATCGTCGTCAATAAATGTTCTTGACGAAAGATACCCCTTTTGCACACAAGATACAGAACGACCTTGACGCACAGAAAAAGCTTCTTCTCGTGTAAGAGACAATGCCGGGATGTCGACCAGCGCAGCCTCAACCGAACAAAGAAGATCGGAGGGAACGAAAGAAGTATCGTCCATAGAAACAAGTTTATCAAGCATTAAAGCACGTTCTTCCGTAAAAGGTCCTACTTGTAAACGACGTAACGCAACAATATGCCCAACCGTTCCACATGCAAGAGCCAGATCTCGTGCCAACGCACGCATATAAACGCCTTTACCAGATTCAACTTCAAATAATGCAGTATCAGCATTCAGTCGTTGCGTCAATTCAAAGCGTTTCACGCGTGCTAAACGCGGAGACAGTTCGATCACCTGCCCTTGACGCGCCATATGGTAAGCACGTTTTCCGCCTATTTTAAGAGCTGAAAAAATAGGTGGTCTTTGGAGAATATCCCCCGTTAAACGGGGTAAAACAGCCTGAATTTGCGCATTTGTTGGTCTGACATCAGAATAACCTGTTATATTTCCGTCTGCGTCATCACTATCACGCGATTCCCCAAACCGTAAGGTAAACTGATAAATTTTTGTCCCTTCCATAACATAAGGGATTGTTTTCGTTGCCACCCCAAAAGCCAAAGGAAGGACCCCCGTTGCCAAAGGGTCTAACGTGCCAGCATGCCCTACTTTTTGTGCATTTAAAACTCGTCGAACATACCCAACAACCTGTGTCGATGTTATGCCAGAGGGCTTGTCAATAATAAGCCACCCGTTTAAAGGCACTCCCCTTTTATGGCGCATTATAAATACCTAACTTTCAAAACACAAAAACTCTTAATAACCTCAATGTTATCCCACATTACCCCTTTTCACCCTACTAAACCCAATAAACCAATAGAAAAATATTTTTATATATACCACAAATACATGACTATTTTATAAATGAACATCAACAAACACGGCTTTCTATAGGTATCTACCTATAGGCAAAAAACACTTTACAAAGTGACGACGCAACCGTAAACATTTGCCATGTTTGTTCTCCATCAGTAGACATGACACACTTAAAAAATTTCATAAAACTGGAAACCTCTTCATGAGAAAAAGCGCGCCCCCCACCTTCAAATTTTTATTAACACTTGGTCTTGCCGTTTCTCTTTCTGGTTGTGCTGGATCTGGATGGGGGACATGGAATAGTAATTGGAATAATAGTTG
Source organism: Acetobacter sp. (assembly GCA_045615245.1). Taxonomy (GTDB): domain Bacteria; phylum Pseudomonadota; class Alphaproteobacteria; order Acetobacterales; family Acetobacteraceae; genus Acetobacter. The sequence continues at coordinate 5,865 of JAZLEM010000192.1, forward strand.
GAATAACAACAATTGGAACAACATCACAGGCGGCGCTAGAAATTACGGACAATACCCAACACCTAATGAAGAAACCTGCTTTATCAACCCAACAACTGTCAATGCCAAACAACAAGGGCTTTATGATTTAGCATTTCAGAAAGCAAGACAAGGGATACCCACGATACTACTCGTCAAAAATTATCTGATCCCCGCGACAAACCAGCTTTTTGTCAACAACAACCCCCAACAAGTCGGATCGTAGCCATGTCGTTCTGTGGGC
>JAZLEM010000193.1:0-7105 GCA_045615245.1 Acetobacter sp.
TACAAGATGCTCAAAACGCGATTCATACACTCGCCTATAATCACTTTTTCTCTGCAAATATTCCCTCCGCTATTTATTACAACTCTACGCACGTGCCTGTTGAATTTAACGGTTCTTACTTTAAATCATTAGCGCAGAACATCTCCCCTCCGTTTACGCCTGTCAATCACCGGGGCAAAGCTATACCTCATAAACGCGGGGATAAACCTCCGCCTTCAGATTACCTCCCTCCAACCATGGGGCTAACCCTCCAAAAAATCTAACCATAGATCATGATATCCTCTTTTCGAAATTTACCTCTAACCATGGGTCATAACCCCGCGTTTGTGAGATATTGCCTTAAATATTAAACTTTTAACAAAACCTTTATTTTCTATCTTGATTTTTCTCTTTTGAATATTTATTCTTTTGCAAATAATAAAGAATAAGGTATTTTACCCCCCCCCTTATCATTTTGATAATTGGGTAGGCGTGGGTCTCTTTCTAGCTGTTACATCTCAAGGAGATTTATCCGTCATGCGCTTGCGCCTCCGCTCTTTTCTTCTGACCTCTGCTTTAACTTTTGCTCCTGCCGTTGCCTCCGCGACGACCATCTCCGGGCTCTATGTCGACGGTGGTGCCGGCTATAACGAGGTGCAAGACCAACACGTCCACGCCAACACCCCTGCGAATGGTGACGCCGTGTCAAAATTCTCCGTCAATCACGGCACAGGCTATACAGGTTTTGGTGCGATCGGCTACGGCTTCGGTAACGGACTGCGCGTCGAAGCCGAAGGGCTTTATAATAGTTCAGAAGATAATTATACCCAAAACATAGACAACAATGCCTCGAATAATGGGGAACAGTTGCAGTATCTGAAGAAAGAATTACAAGCTGCACAAACACAGTTAAATGATAAACTATCCGGGATCTCCACTCCATCCAATCCTGAATATGGACAAGTTCATGCATATACTTCTTTAAATCCTAGTTACAATCCTGGAACACCCTCAACACCCGGTGCTCTTCCAAATGTCCCAGACATAGAAGAACCAAAATATACCATCGGAAAGGAAACCTACTACACTGAAAAAAATTCCTCGACTGTTATACCAGAATCTGTCGATAGTCTCAAAAATCTTTCCAAAGAACTTACACAAGATCAAGACGCCTATAATCAAGTTGAAGAAGCTCCAAACAACTATGATAAATATCAAAGTCAAGTTAATACAGATGTGCAAGAGGCGCAAAAAGCTAGCACGAGCTATCAACAAGATCAGCAAAAAGCTGAAACAAGCTATACAAACTATCAAAATCAAGTTGCTTCAGCAAAACAAGCTGCTAACGACGCATATAACCAATATCAAGATACAATTCAAAGGCTTATGCAAGCAAATCCAAAATATAAAACACTCATCGATCAAGAGTCACAGCAAGCTACACAGACCTATACAAATTATCAAAATAAACTTGATCAAGAGTCACAACAAGTTGAAACAAGCTATACAAATTATCAAGATAAACTTAAAACAGCGATACAAAGCTCTACAAAGAATCAAGATGAACTTAATCAAGATTTACAAGAGGCTAAAAACGCCTATCAACAATATCAAGATCAAGTTAAACAATTTGAAACAGAATATCCAAACTATCAAGATCAACTTACACAAGATCAAAGCACAGTTAACGGTGACATCACCACAGTAACACCCGTTGAAAATAGCGTTACAAATAACAATATTATCGATGTTATCCCATTTAATACGCAGATTCCGGGAAGCAAAAACAGTCCCGTTCAGCAAGCGGCAGAGAAATTGAACAGTCGATATGACATACCCAACGACCCCTATTACACATGGTCCGGTGGGACCGCAACCGCCAGTGGGTGCGACAGCACTTATAGCTGGTGCGGAGCGTTTGGGGGTGCTCCCGTTGTCGTCATCCAAAAAATAAACGAACTCCCCCAATGGGCAGCCCCGTCAACGACAGGAACAACAGGGATAAACAATGAGGATATCCGCCGATGGGCGCCTACGGGAGGCTACGGGCAATGGATGTATGGATTGGCAACCCCCGTCGCTGATAACGACAGCACAAAGATGGTTAGTTGTACAAGTTGTTACTACATTAGCACCTTAACACCGTATCAAGCCCAACAACTCTATCACCTCCCTTCCGATAAGACGAGCCCTTGGAATAGTTATGACAATGACAACGGCTTACTCCCTGGCACCCCTCCCCTTTCCCAACAGACCATGAATATTCCGAACACGGTGGGGACCGGATTAAGCTCCGGAAACAACGTTCCCGTTGAAGGACCACCATTTTACTGCAGTGATAAGCCAGCATGTGCTTCTACAGGAGGGGGAGCCACATCTCCGTACTTTTCTAATTCTATTAACAATGGACTTAATGTTTACGCCGGAGAAAATGCCTATGTACAACAACTTATGGAAGACCTTTCCAAGGATGGAGTCTTGACAAAAGGCTTTTACTATTTTCAAGGAAATATTGAAGGACCAGACGCGAATGCTCGCATAACCCAGTCGGGAATACAAGTTGGGGGACAAGTTTATAAAGACTATCCCAACCAGCAGGGTTACGATAACGAGGTTAATAACGTGGGTAGCAATACTTATTACCCCAACGTTAACGTCAATAATCCCGGCTATGGTTATCCAGAACCGACTCCACTCCCGACATGCACCAACGGTAGCTGTACCTTAAACATTGGATCGACTTGGTATCAGTCAGACAATATTTGGCCTGAAGTGAATGGTGGTACCGAACCAGGGATAGGCGTTGTGGATACAATTCCCGGTAGTAGTGGTTTCTGTTATAACGGAAGCTGTGGTCCCACTGACACGACTAATGACATCGCCCTATCCTCACATACCATGGAGATGGAGAGGTATCATATCACGTTAATGCGTGCCGCTGCCTTTTTAGCTACGCCCTCGAGGCCAGCGTCGTCGATGTCGTCAATGCCTCATGCCGTAAGTGATTTTAGAGAGGCTTTCTTTGTGACGCCTAGAAGTAGTGGGCGCAGAGTTTCCGTTCCTCATGCCGCCTTAATGGCATATGGTTTTCCGATGAGGTCGGTTTCATACCATGGGCGGGATCAATCCTATGGGGGGTTTGCGAATGTGTTGTATGACTTTGATCTTGAGCGCCTTTTTGGGCTACGTTCCATTGTTACGCCTTTCGTTGGTGGCGGTGCCGGTTACCTTTGGCAACGCTATGACAGCACCGGTCCCGTTGCGGCAGCGGCTATTACGGGAGTACACGGCGGTTTTGCGTGGCAAGGGATTGCTGGTGTGGCGTTTGATACCGGCATTCGGGGCTTACAAATTACCGCGCAATATCGCATGATCGGGCAGCCCGGCTCGTTCTATAATGGCGCCTTTAACTATGGCACCGAAGGCGGACATGCCAATTTTGACCAACGCTTTAACCACCAATTTATCGTGGGCTTCCGCTACGCTTTCCATAGCCAAGTGGTGCACATTACCCCGCCTTCGCCCTCTCTCCCGGCAGCTCTTGCGGCAGCCGCGGCGCCTGCGCCTGTGCCGGCACGGTCTTACCTCGTGTTCTTTGATTGGAACCAATATGCCCTTACCTCCCGCGCACGGCAAATTGTGGTGGAAGCCGCGCATGCAACCTCTTATGTGCATACCACGCGTATTAACGTGAACGGTTATACCGATAGTTCTGCCGCACCAGGACCTACAGGGCAAAAATACAACTATGCCCTTTCTGTGAAACGGGCGAAAAGTGTTGAGGCGGAACTTATTCGTAATGGTGTGCCATTATCAGAAATTGTTATTCGAGGCTATGGCGATGCGAACCCCCTTGTGCAGACAGCCCCCAACACGCGGGAACCTCAAAACCGTAGGGTGGAAATTATCCTTCATGCTTAATAGAGGGCACACCTAAAGGGCGTCATTCACAAACGCGGGAGTATATATTCCCGCGTTTGAATTTTAGCTCAGAGCATGGTTCATGGTGTTTTGTTTGGAATCTTCTTCCATTCCAACCATGGGTCATGACCCCGTGGTTTGAAAACAAAGCTTAAAACACACCATAACGTAGGGGTTTTGGGGTTGACCCTGCTGAAAAACCAAAATCGTGAAATGTCTTTTTCATATGAACGGGTAATTCTGCAGACACACATAAGCGCCCCCCTGCGGGATGTGGAATATCTATCATCCGCGCATGAAGGTGTAATTGATCCATAATACCTTCCGGGTGTGCAGAAACACCCCCATATTTAGGATCGCCTAAAATAGGCGTTCCTAAAGACTCACAATGCACGCGTAACTGGTGTGTCCGCCCTGTCAGGGGTGATAACTCTAACCACGAAAATTTACGCGCGACCGAATCTAACACTTCGTAAGTAGACCGCGCCGATTGAGCATCGGAATCACGCCGATCAGCGGGGACAATAATCGCTTCTGGTCCTTTGCCTAACCGAACCAATGGTTGATCAATTTCACCAGAGGGTGGGATTGGTTTACCAGCCACAACTGCCCAATAAATTTTTTTAACCTCTCTCCCTCTAAAAGAGGCTGCTAATTGTGCGGCGACACCGGGCGTTTTAGCTAAAAGAAGAATGCCAGACGTATCTCGATCTACCCGATGCACAAGTCTCGGACGAGGTGCGCCGTCTTCTCGTAAACCGTCTAACATCATATCAATATGTTTTACAACCCCACTTCCTCCCTGAACCGCGATCCCTGCCGGTTTGTTAAGAACAATAAGATGTTGATCTTGATAAAGAATCATTTTGCGAATTTCACGCACCAAATGTGCCTCTAATACACGTTCTTTTTCACGATGAGGCACATGAGTGGACTGAAGTATCAATTTTGGAGGAATACGAATATTATGCCCACACTCCAATCGAAACGAAGATGTGACACGCCGCCCTTCTACACGGATTTGCCCCGTACGACATAGTTTTTGTAAAGCACTATGGGCTAAATGCGGATAATGACGACGAAAATAACGATCAAGGCGAATGCCTGCTTCGTCTTCTGTAACACTTAGAGTAACAACAGTCATGCGATTTTCTTTACGGTTGTTGCTTATGCTCTCGTAAACGTGCATAGGCTTCTATTCTTTGCTTAACCTCACGTTCATAGCCTCGGTTTGTCGGTTGGTAAAAAACTTGTCGCGGTATTTTATCAGGAAAATAGTTTTGCCCTGAAAAGCCTTCTTCTGTATCGTGATCATAGGCATAGTCTTTGCCATATCCCATTTCGCGCATCAATGACGTAGGTGCCTGTAAAATATGGGCGGGTGGCATGAGGCTTCCTGTTTTATCGGCAAAGTGACACACCGCTTGATAGGCTTTATAAACCGCGTTGGATTTAGGCGCTGTTGAAAGATAGACCACAGCTTGGGCTAATGCTAATTCTCCTTCTGGTGATCCTAAACGCTCATAAGCTTTCCATGCAGAAAGAGCTAACGGTAAGGCATGGGGGTCGGCTATACCGATATCTTCAGTCGCAAAACGTACTAAACGGCGGGCGATAAAGCGAGGGTCTTCCCCCCCTTTCAGCATACGCGCCAGCCAGTATAACGCGGCATCTTGGTCAGATCCACGCATAGATTTATGCAAAGCAGAAATGAGGTTATAATGCTCATCTCTGTTTTGATCATACAAAACAGAGCGACGAGCTAAATAATGGGCTAACGACGCAGAGTCTAAAACGGTTTGTGTTTTTATCGCTAAAATTTGTTCTACCATATTCAGCAAATAGCGTCCGTCTCCATCAGCCATAGCCCGCAAAGTCGCCCGTGCCTCTTCTGTTAGGGGCAGTGGATGACCGATCACATGTTCAGCCCGTGTTAAAAGAGCCTCTAACGCTTCATCATCTAACCGGCTTAATACCATGACTTGGCACCGTGATAACAACGCCGCATTTAAGCTAAAAGAGGGGTTTTCTGTGGTTGCCCCAACAAGAACAATCGTGCCGTCTTCAACAACTGGCAAAAAACCATCTTGTTGTGCTCGGTTAAAACGATGAATTTCATCAACAAAGAGCAATGTTTGCCCACCCGTTCGTGCCAGATTTCGGGCTGTTTCAAAAACTTTTTTAAGATCTGCCACGCCTGAAAAAATAGCCGATAGCTGCACAAAAGCAAGCCCACTTTCTTGGGCAAGAAGGCGGGCTATTGTTGTTTTTCCAACCCCCGGATTTCCCCATAGGATTAAACTGCTCAAACTTTTTTGCTCAAGCATACGCGTTAAACGCCCCTCAGGTCCGAGCAAAGTTGGCTGCCCAACCACGTCTTCTAATCGTTCAGGTCGTAAGCGATCCGCCAAAGGTTGAGAACGATTATGCGAAAGAGAAGACGAAAGTTTTTGCGCGCGGTTTTGTTGTGAGACAACACCCCCAAAAAGATCACCTTCTATCATTGTATGCCCTACCCATAGATGTGTATTATTTCTCTCTCTCAAGAGAGATACGTGCTGCGCACTATAACCATAAATTTCTAACGATTTTACTTTTTTACTTTTTTAGGGTGATTTTGTTCCTCCCCCTCCCGATGTGTTTTCTTTTGAGTTTTCTGTTGCGCTTTCTGTTAGGTCATCCGCTTCTGTTGGGAGTGTAAATAAGCTTTCTGCCATTGTGGGTACGTCATGCACATTTTCTAAAAGAACTTGTGTTTTACGCCCTTGGGCGTCGATCACTTGCCATGCCCGTAAAACAACGGGTTTTTCAGAAAAAATAAGCGTTAAACTTCCCTCTGTCGGGCGATCTGTTCTGACAAGTGTTACCTGCGTAAAGCCATGCCTGTGTTGAAAGCTGGTTATTGTAATACCGTCTGTTAAACGAATACAACTTCGCAACAAAAGACCTAAAGGTGTCCGATAGATAGGCATAAACGTTGTTTGATCAAGTTGGCTATCACGAAAAACAACTTTCCCGTCATTAGCAACAAGAAGCCATGGCGAGGGTGGATCATAAACGAGCCGTAGCTGACCTGGTCTTTTAATCCATATATGCCCCGTCACTTGTTTGCCGTTCGAATCCATTTGCTGAATACGTGCTTCAAACATCGTGTGTTGATTAAGAGCTTGTTCAATTTGTTCTAGCCTGTGTTGATCTGCCATCG
>JAZLEM010000194.1:0-33487 GCA_045615245.1 Acetobacter sp.
ATAAGTATGTATTAAGTACGCAAATGTAATATTAATAATGCGAGAGGCTATAAGTTGATGATTTGTAGGTCTCTCTTTCTTAGCGGTCGTAATAGACTTTGGTAGAGAAAGATAATTTTTTTGGAAATTCCTCTTGTGGGAAGGGTGTCCGAGTGGTTTAAGGAACCGGTCTTGAAAACCGGCGTGCGGTGATACCGTACCGTGGGTTCGAATCCCACCCCTTCCGCCAATATTGATCGACCCGGAATCAAGCTTGACCGGATCTATTTAGCTCATCGACTTTAATTTATGTAAATATTTTCACAACAAAGTTTCTTTATTTTATTTTTGTTAAGTTGTTTCGTGTTGTTGTGTTTTAATGCCGTTATTTTTAGAGTTTGTGGGCAAGGTTTTTCCCAACAAAAGGGATTTCTCTTACGCATTGAATAAAAATACCGCGAGGGGATAAATCAATGGCTTTTGCGTCAAAAATTGTTTTCTCTCCTAATGCACATAACGTATGTGTGCCATGTGTAAAGGAAGGTAGTCCTTGTGGTGTATACTCTCCTAAATGACTTTTTGTATAAGCGTGGCAATAAATATGCTCGGGGGTGAGGGTGTCAAAAACAAGGGGGTGTATTGTGCCACCGTAAGTTTGAGAACAATCTTGTACAGGTAAAACAAGTCTACCATCTGGCAGTGTGATGGGCGTTCCGCCCGGGCGGGCGGAAGAGATGCCGACAAGAATTGGGTTTTGATGATAACAAGTCCAAGGTCCGTAAAGCGTGTGGGAATATGCCGCATGAAGTGCGTGTTGACGTGTTGAGGCTTGGAGATAAAACAGCCACCACATGTTGTTATAGCGAACAGGTGTTGCATCAATAGGGATATCATGTCCTAGGTCTAGTCGTAATACTCTTTCCCATTTATTGGGAAAAGAAGTGGCACGATATAAAAACAAATTCCCAGTTTTAGAAGACTCGGGAAGCATATAAATCTCTTCATTATCTTCGATAACATAGGGGTAAGAGAGATGCCATGGTTCGGAAAGAACAGGTCTTCGTTCTAAGAGTGTCATTTGTGTATTAAAAGTAAGACATTCAATAATGCCATGGCGCGTTCTATAGTCAAAAAACTCTGTGAAAAGATAGATCTTTTCATCTTTTTGAAAACAAAATGGATCGGCCATAAAGGTGTAAAAAGGAAGTTTCGGCGTAATATTGGTGATCTTACGTGTCGAAGAAATAACCTGGGAAAAAGATGAAGAAAAACAGGCACCTGATGTATTCGATGTATATGTTTGAGTTTCTTTTTCGTTGCTCTCTGTAGCTAAAACAGGAAGTGCTAAAATATCAAAGAGAGGCTGATCAATACAAAAAAGGTTCCAAATATCTTTTTTAAGTTTGAGCTTCATAGGGTAAATCTTTAATTTATTTTAATTTTATTTTAATTTTAACTTTATTTTAACTTTACGTGTGCATGTTGGCAAATAGAGTAGGTATTAAAGAGGAGTTTTATTTGGACTAAGAAGTGTAACACAGGGTGTAAGGGAAGAAAGTAAATGGTGTTATACAAAACACTGTGAATACTTTACGCATGTCGGAAGATTTTTATCAAGTTTTAGGCGTAAAAGAAGTTAAAAAATCTTGTCGTTTCTTTACTTATTTTGTTAAATGTGGTTTTACGGGCAGTATTGGAGATTGATGTTTTCTGATATTAGACTGTTTATGAAACGGGAAACTTTATGTCAGATTAATGAGAGATATAAGCTATATTGGTTTTAGCAAAGGTTCTTTACATTATGTTCTATATTATACGAGTAATTTGAAATATGGCAAGCTCTTCTACTAAACGACAGGAGGGTAAACAAATTGCTCTTCTTGCACGGCGGGTGCGTAAGTGGCTGACATTATCTGTTGCTTTAGGGGGCGTTTCGGCTGTGTGTTTAGTGTTTCTCTTTATAGAGATCGCACGGCTTGTCGACGATGTTGCTTTTCATCACACGTCTTTGTTTACAGGGCATCGGATTATTCTTCTTTCTATTTGTTTGGTACTGACTGTACTCACGCAGTTTTTATCTGATATAGCTGGGACACAAGCGGGGTTACATATTGTCGGCAGTGTTCGTAAAGATGCTATGGAGCATTTGGAAAAAGCGGGACCTGTTGTCGCCGCGCGTTTACCTGCTGGAGAAGTTTTGACGCTTCTTTCAGATGGGGTAGAAGCGTTAGAGCCTTATTTTGCTCGTTATATGCCAGCTGCTGCAAAAATGGTTGTGCAACCTTTAGTCATTTTAGCTGTTGTTGCAGGACTTGATGGGTGGAGCTTGCTTATCTTGCTTTGTACAGGGCCACTTATTCCTGTTTTTATGGTGCTTGTTGGCTATCGTGCGCAAGACCTAATGGATAAGCAATGGGTGCGTATGACGATACTAGGAGGTGGCTTTTTAGATGCCCTGCGTGGCTTAAAAACATTACGATTATTTGGACGAACAGCAGAGAGCTTAGAGCAAATTGCCAAAATGGCAGATGAGCATCGTAAAATGACGCTTTCTGTGATGAAAATAGCTTTTTTGACGTCGGCGTCACTTGAGTTTTTTGCTTCGTTGTCCATCGCATTGATCGCTGTCGTTTTTGGTAGTCGTTTATTGGCGGGGACGGTTGATTTTCGTACAGCATTTCTTGTGCTGATGCTTGCGCCAGAATATTTTATGCCATTACGGAGTTTTTCTGCAAATTATCACGCGCGCCAAAATGCTATGGCAGTGACAACACGGTTATTGGATATTTTTTCTTTGCCTGTTTCCTTATATCGCAATCATGCGTACAAGGTTTCAGAAGATGTCACTCAAAAAAATACTCCGGAGAATATTACCGAAAATATCCTAGAAAATATTGTTGGTGATATGCCAGACAATATTTCCTCTGAAAGTGGTCAAATATCTGAACAGACAAACGAATGTTCAGCAGAAATATTATCAAATCCAAATTCATTGTCAAAATCTCATGTTGAGGTGGCGGCTTTAACATGTGAACAAATCTCTGCGTCTTATGATGGGCAGATATTTGTGTTAGAACACGTGGCGTGTCGTTTTGAGCGTAATAAACTAACAGTTCTCGATGGGGCAAGTGGTGCTGGTAAAAGTACCTTGCTTTCGATTTTGTTAGGGTTTTTACCGCCCTCTTCTGGGAGTGTTAGTGCATGGGATGGGAAAGGCAACCCTATAGAACTCGATAGGGTACGTATGGCTTGGGTACCACAAAGGCCTTTACTCGTTTTTGGGAGCGTTGCCGATAATTTACGTTTAGGTGCAGAGGGTGCGAGTTTGGAGTCTTTGAGACATGCAGCTCAGCAAGCTGATGCTTTATCGTTTATCGAGGCTTTGCCGCAAGGTTTTGACACCTCGATCGGTGAGCGTGGAAGTAAGCTTTCTGGTGGACAAATGAGACGTTTGGCATTAGCGCGTGCCCTTTTACATGATCCTGACGTATTGATTCTTGATGAACCGACAGCGGGATTAGATCCTACGAGTACGCAGCGTGTTTCTGAAGCAATTAAAAGTTGTGCAAAAGGGCGTATTGTTATTGCAGCAACGCATCAATCCGAATTATTGACGCGTGCTGATGTTGTTTATCACATTGAAGAAAGGTGTGTTACCGAGATTTCGGTTGGTAAGGAGAAGGTATGATCGGGCAAAAAATAACAAGGCAACAAATACCTCTCCAAATAGAGACAAAGCAAGGACAAGAAAAACAAAGGGTGCAAGAGCAAGGAAAAATTGGAAAAAGAAAAGTTCTCTCTCATTTCTGGCGTATTGCATCTCCTGTGCGATGGCATTTACTTTTAAGTTTGTTTTTGGCTTGCGTAGCGGCGTTGTCTAATTTTGGGTTGCTTTTTCTTTCTGGGTGGTTTTTAGCAGCTGCAGCAGTGGCGGGTTTAGCCGGACAAGTTGCTGTACAAACGTTTAATGTTATGTTACCTTCTGCTGGCGTAAGGTTTTTTGCTATCTTTCGTATTCTTGCACGCTATTTGGAGCGCATTGTTACGCATGATGGGGCATTGCGTTTAACAAGTCTTTTAAGAAGTTGGACATACGCGCGTTTAGCACCTCGGGCACCCGCCGATTTACTTGATGTTCGTGGGGGAGATTTGCTCGGGCGTTTTGTGACTGAGACCGATCAAATTACCGGATGGTATACAGATACTGCGTTGCCTATTTTACGGGCGTTGTTATGTGGAATAATCTATGTCGGAGTGTTTGCTTGTGCTCTGCCTGTGGCTGCTCTAATTTTAGCATGCGGGCTTGGAGGGGCAGCGTTAGCGATTTGGGGTCTTACCCAACCTGTTGTCCATCACCTTATGGCACGGGCTATCAAAGAGCGAGCAGACTTGCAAACAGATATGGCAGAAACATTACAAAGTTTAGGGGAAAGCATCACTCTTGGGGCTATGCCGGCACGATATCATGCATTAGTGACAAGACAGAAGCGACTTGATAGGGTTCAAATACGGGCAGCGATTGCTGAGAGACTGGCGTCAGGATGTGTGACTTTATCTATGTTTATAACGGCATTAGTCGTGCTGGTCTGTTCTGCTTATGCGTTACAATCTGGCAGGCTTTTAGTACCTGAATTGCCTATGTTAGTTCTTGGTACATTAGCTGCTTTTGATGTAATGACAATGTTGCCTCTTTCACGTTTAGCTTCGGCAACTGCTCAAATTGCGGCGGAAAGGCTTGTAGAACATTGTGGAGATCCAGATCAAAAACCTAAAGTTAAAAAGGCTATGCTACCACAGGCTCCGTATAATTTACAGCTTGAAAATGTGTCTTTTGGCTATCCTGGCACGGAGACATTGGTTTTGGATAAAGCGTCTTTATCTATTAAACAAGGAGATCGAGTGGCAATTATAGGCCCATCAGGCGTTGGGAAAAGTAGCCTTATTAATATTTTGTTTGGGTTTTGGCCTGTGCAGGCAGGCCGTGTTATTTTTGGCGGTGTTGATGTACATGAAATGGATGCAGAAACACTATCTCAGTTTGTAAGTGTTGCAGCCCAAGATAATCATTTGTTTGCAGGAAGTATTCGTGATAACCTACACGTGGCAAATCCTAATGCAACGGAGTCTGCAATGATGGAAGTTCTTGAAACAGCGCAGCTGGCTGCGTTTGTGACGAGTTTACCAGAAGGGCTTAATACCTTGCTTGGTAATGAAGGGGTGCGTCTTTCTGGCGGGCAGGCGCGGCGTTTAGCTATCGCACAAGCCTTATTGCACCCTACGCCGTGGCTTATTCTTGATGAGCCAACACAAGGTCTAGATGCAGAAACTGAGCAAGACCTTATGATAGCTCTCTTGCGTGCTAGACCAAAAACAACAATAGTATGTATGACGCATAGTCATGCTATACTAAAGTTTATGTACAAAGTCGTACGTATGGATGATAAGCAAATACATCCTTTTACAGGAGAGGTTCTTGAAATGGAGGGAGAGACAAAAATGACACACTAAAAATAAAGGAATTTACTTGTTTTATAATACTCTAACAAGGTTAAAAAGATGGAACAATTAATTAATCCTACAGTGGTTGATCTTGGGCGTTTTCAGTTTGCCCTTACGGCTCTTTACCACTTCATGTTTGTCCCGTTAACTTTAGGACTAACATTTTTTCTTGCGGCTGTTGAAACAGCTTATGTTGTTACTGGTAAGCAAATCTATAAAGAAATGGCCCTGTTCTGGGGTAAACTGTTTGGTATTAACTTCGCGATAGGCGTGGCCACAGGTCTAACGATGGAGTTTGAGTTTGGTACCAACTGGTCTATGTATTCTCACTTTTTTGGTGACATGTTTGGTACGCCTCTAGCGATTGAAGGCTTGATGGCGTTCTTTATGGAGTCAACTTTTGTGGGGATTATGTTTTTCGGTTGGGATAGGCTTAGTAAACACGCTCACCTTGCCGTTACCTATCTTGTCGCTCTTGGGTCTAACTTGTCTGCACTTTGGATTCTTGTCGCAAATGGGGCGATGAATGTGCCAGAGGGTGGTCATTTTGATCCTGATACTGTACGTTTGGTTTTCGATAATATTATTGCTCTTATCTGCAATCCAGATGCACAAGCAAAATTTGTGCATACCACAACAGCAGGGTTTGTGACAGCATCAATGTTTGTCATGGGGATTAGTGCCTTTTATCTCTTGCGGCGTGAGCATAGGCGTTTTGCGGCATGTTCTTTCCGTATGGCAGCCGTATTTGGTATTTGCTCTGTCCTTGCTGTTATAACGTTGGGAGATTCTTTGGGGCGTCTTGACTATGAAAAACAGCCAACGAAGCTTGCGGCTATGGAAGGATTGTGGCATACAACAGATACAGCTTCTGCGCCATGGCTCATCGCTGCTCTGCCTAATGATGCAACGCAGACAAACTCTTTTGAGATTGGGATTCCTTATGTTTTAGAGCCTCTCGTGACGCATTCTTTCACGACCCCGATTATGGGGATGCACGAGTTAGAAACAGCGGCAGGTCCACGTATTGAATCAGGTATTGCGGCTGTGACGGCATTACGTCATTATGAGCAGACCCATCAGCAAGCTGATCTTGATCAATTTAAAGCTCATGAAAAAGATCTTGGGTATGGCTTCTTGGCAATTCCTCATGCACCTAATCAGGATGTTACTGCTATTACGCCTGATCAAATGGCGAGTGTTGTGCAGCAGACAGAGCCTGATATTCTGCCAAATGTTTTTGTAACGTTCTGGGCTTTCAGAATTATGGTGTTTTTAGGAGCGTGGTTTTTGTTCCTCTTTGCTATTGGGGCCTATGTTGCGCTCAAAAGTAAGTTGGAGCAGAACAAATGGCTTTTGACACTGACGATGTGGTCTATTCCTTTACCTTTTGTCGCTGCTGAGTTTGGATGGATTACGGCAGAAGCTGGGCGTCAGCCTTGGACGGTATTTGGATATCTGCCCACGTTTATTTCGTCTTCGACACATACCATGGGGTATATGGTATTTTCTCTCATTGGTTTTGCGTTACTCTACACGACCTTTATTGCTGCTGAACTTTATCTTATGTTTAAGTTCGCACGTTTGGGTCCACAACCGCATGACCACAATGGTACAACGGACGCTGCACATGCATCTGTTGCTGCTGCACACTAAGGGAGGACATCATTATGGACCACTATACTCTTCTTAAAATTGTATGGGCAGGCTTGTTATGCGTGCTTCTTATAGGTCTGGGCCTATTTGTAGGCATGGACATGGGAGTTGGCACGCTATTGCGTTTCGTTGGAAAAACCGATGCTGAACGTCGTGCAGCCCTTAATATGATTGGACCACATTGGGATGGAAACCAAGTTTGGTTTATTCTTGGTGGTGGTGCGATTTTTGCCGCATTTCCGACACTTTATGCAACATCGTTCTCGGTTTTCTATGTCGTCATGATTTTGCTGTTGTTCAGCATGATATTACGACCCGTTGCGTTTGAGTATCGTTCAAAAGCTACAGCGTCTGCTTGGCGTGCAAGCTGGGATTGGGCTTTCCTTGTTTCTGGCTTTTTGCCCATGTTTGTTTATGGTGCCGCTTTTGGGAACGTGCTTGAGGGGGTTGGTTTCCATTTCGATTGGATGGGACAATATTATCAAGATAGTTCTTTTTTGAGTTATCTTATCAATCCCTTTGCTATTCTTTGTGGGCTTATGTCCGTGGCGTTAAGTGTCTTCCAAGGGGGAGTTATGCTTATGATGCGCGGCGAAGATCCAGTTTATACGCGTGCTAAGAAATATGCTCAATGGGGTGCGATTATTGCCGCGGTGCTTTTTATAATTGGGGGTGTTTGGGTACAGAAACTTCAGGGCTTTTTGCTTGTCAGTGGAGACCCAGGGATGCCTTCTAACCCGATGACAGGACAGCATGTAACGCGGGAAGTCGGTGCATGGATGCATAATTATGCCGCTCATCCTGTTTTGTGGATTTTCCCATTGATTGGTGTTGTAAGTATGTTTGTTGGTGCAGCACTTGTTGCTAAGGATAGCCCGCATGTTGCGTGGTGGTTTGGTGCTCTTTCGTGGATTGGTACCATTGGGACGGTTGGAGCCTCCATGTTCCCATTCTTTATGCCATCAACCACGAACCCGGATCAAAGTATGACAATTTGGAATAGCTGTTCTAGTCAGTACACCTTGATTTGCATGTTAATTGTTGCACTTATTTTTGTCCCTATTATTTTGTGGTACACTTCATGGTGTTATTATTTGATGGGTGGCAAAGTAAAAGCACCGGCTGTCACAGATAGTCATAGCTACTAAAAGGAGGCAAACTTAATGGCAAATAAAGGAAAAGAACCAAGTTCTCTCGTAGCGGTTCTCCATTTCATTGGGTTAGGGCTTGCTCTTCTTGTTGCACTGCTCTGTGCCATAATTCTTGGAGATGTCGGTCCATGGTATTTCGCATGGTTGAGCGGTACTGTGATGATCTGTCTTATTACTGCGGCTTCGGGTATTTTGTTTGAAACAGAACTTGAAGCCGATAAAGACATGGAGTTCTAACATGTTAGGTGATCTTGAAGGTCTTATCTTCTTTGTTCCTTTCTTATATCTCGCGTTTTATCTTATTGCGTGGGTTATTTGTAAGAAACTATTTCCGTAAACGGGTTAGCTTCTTAATCTGTTAGTGTTTTTAGGGGGTCTTATGTCTTTTTGATATAGGACCCTCTTATTTTTTTATAGATTATTAGAAATAGTTAAAACGCTCGATAAGCAAAGGTTAAAAACGTAAGGATTTTATAAATGTAGAAATGTCTAGGAAAATCAATCAATAGCACTACTATGAAAAAAGCTAATAGACCTTAAAAAAGATAATCTAACAATGATCTTTTCTGATCTGGTTATATAAGAAAAAACAAAATACGGTAAGGATTTAATATAGTTAGAGAGCACATAGTTTAAAAATGTGCCACAAAAAATCTCGTTCGTTAATGATTAAACTTACGAATACAAAGAAGATGATAGAATAATGTCGTTCTCTATTAAGAAGGACGATAAATTGAGACAGTGGCTAGAAAATCTATAAATCTTGTAAATCTATTGAATAAAGAGATGCGTATTTTATTTATACGCTTTGATAAGTTATTGTTTGTTTTTCATATTGTTGTGAGGAGATTCTTAATACCATTATTATTGTTTTTTATGACTTTCACGGGTACGCGGGTCAAGAAATAAGTAAAGTACATCGACAACAGCACCAGCGAGAACAACAAAAACGGCAGAATACATAACGGTTGCCATAATAAGAGGGAGATCCATACTGCTAAGTGCTTGGTAAGTCAGTCGTCCAACACCTGGGAGACCAAAAACGACTTCGGTTAATAAAGCACCTCCTCCAACAAGTTGGGCAAAGTCTAGCCCAAATAGCGAAATAAACGTAATCATTGCCATACGTAAACCGTGCCAAAGTAAAATACGGAGAGGAGAAAGCCCTTTTGCACGTGCCGTGCGCATGAAATCTTCTTGCGCTATAGCGACTAAATCTGCTCTCAAAATACGGCTATAAATACCAATGAACAAAACGGCTAAAACACACCAAGGGAAAACAAGTGCCTTAAACCAACCAATAGGATTTTCAGAAAGAGGGATATAGCCAAGTGCAGGCACCCATGAAAAAAGCCATGTATCATGGTAGCGGTTTTGTGTTATGAGGTTAACAACTTCTCCAAGCCAAAAAACTGGAATCGAAATTCCTATAAGCCCTAATGACATGAGGGTCTTGTCAATCCATGTGTCTTTGAATATGGCTGCAATGAGACCTATTGCAATAGAGGCGATTGTCCAAATAAGAGCAGCACCTCCGACAAGGGAAAGTGTTATAGGCGCAGCACGAAAAATTTCTGGTACAACACGCTCTCCTCGATCAGCGTAAGAGGTAAGATCCTGTGTAATAAATAATTTTTTCATCATAATAACGTATTGAACAGGTAAAGGACGATCAAAACCATATTCTTTACGTATTTTTTCTAATGTTTGCGGAGCCGCGTTACGTCCGGCAATGCGGGCAGTGGGATCTGTTCCCGGTGTTGCAAAAAATATAGCAAAAACAAGGACAGAAACACCAAATAAAACAAAGAACATTTGGCTTATACGGTGGAAAAAAGCAAGAATCATAGAAATTACGGTGTTTCTGTATGATTTGTTTCACGTATATCGAGTGCATCGCGCAGCGCATCACCTAGCATGTTTAAGGCGAGAACAACGATAACAATGGCAAGCCCGGGAGCAATAGCCACCATAGGGCGGGTATAAATTAACCCTTCTCCATCTTGAATAATAGTTCCCCATGAAGCCGCTGGGGCTTGTACCCCAATAGATAAAAAAGAAAGTGCACTTTCAGCTAATAGCGACATCGCCATAATGAGCGGACCTAAAACAACAAGGGTTATTGTGATATTAGGGAGAATATCTTGTACAATAATGCGCCAGCGGGGTATGCCAAGGCAATGGGCAGCAGTTACAAATTCGGCCTGTCGTAAAGTGATAACACGCCCGCGTATAGGGCGTGAGGCATAAGGCACATAGACGAGCGCAATAATCATAATAGGGATAAGAAGGTTATTAGATTCAATTACAAAAGGACCAATACGAATCCCAGAATTTACTGTTACAACAGAAAGAGAAATTGCTAAAAGGTAAACAGGAATAGCCCACATAATGTCCATGAATCGTGATAAAAACGTATCAACAATTTTGGCAGAAAAGCCTGCTGTAACGCCTATGAATGTTGCGAGAATAAGGCACAATAAAGCGGCACATGAGGAAATAAGCAAAGAATTACGCCCGCCATAGAGTAAGCGCGCAGCAACATCACGTCCTTGACTATCGGCACCCAAAAAATAAGTGCTGTGCCATGTCGGACCGATTGGGCTTAGTCCAAGATGGAGGGGGTTATCATTGGGTTGCATAATATCCATCCTTTTCCCGTTAAGAATAAGTGTGCCAGCAACGTTTGATGTAAATGGGTCAGTGTGGGCAATCGTGTGAGCGTAAAAGGGGGCTAAAAGGCACGCTATCGTAATAAGGACGAGAATACAAAGAGAAAGCATAGCAGATACATTACGTGATAAGCGATGAAATGCTATGTACCATAGTCCTTTTGGAGAAGGTGGAGAAGAGGTCATTGAATTTGAAGCTGTGAGAAGAGAAGTTCATCATTAAGTGTAATAATAACGTTATGAACGCGTTTTGATAATAAAATAACGTTTTGAGTTTGTACAAGGGGGACGGCTGGAGCTTGTTGCATCAGAGCACGGTCAACTTCTGCCCATAGACGATTACTTTCGGCACGGTTATTGAGGGTCTGACTTAAGGCGTTATTCATCATGCGGTCGATAGTGGGAGAACAAAATCCTGACATGTTCGGAGAGTTATCGGAGTGGGGACGAAAACTTTCACAAGAAAAAAGGGTCATGAGAAATGTCGACGCAGAGGGGTAATCAGCCGTCCATCCTCCTAAAGAGATTTGCACATGATTGTCTGTATTTTGAACAAAAGTGAATTGAATAGCGGGGCTAATATTATGAACAGAAGCTTTATATCCTAAAGCCTCTAATGTATCGCGTAGCTCTTCGGCTGTATTGCTTGTGCGTCCTTCGGCTGGGGCAACAATAGTAACTTTTTCTCCTTCTGTACCGCTCGCACGAACAAGCTCACGGGCACGTTTCATATCTGGAGCCTGCCACGTGCGGGCAGGATGTTCTGGTGAAGCACCGAGCGTGTAGTCACAAAAAGGTTCGTAACCCGGTATACCGTCGGGAAGAAGTTGGCATTGGGGTGTGGCAACCGCTGCACCGCCACTGTAAATAACCATGGCATGGCGGTTTACAGCGTAGTTAAGGGCTTGTCTTACAGCAAGGTGGTTAAAAGGAGGTTCATGCACATTGAGCATAGCGTAAGAGTACATTAGAAGCCGATAAATATAAACTTGTTTTGTATAACGGCTTCCTATTTCTCCAAGGCGATCAAGGGGTACGTTATCATACATCCAATCAGCTTGACCATTTTCGACGGCAGAAACTTCATCCTCTTTATCAAGCCCAAATGTTATAAGAATATGGTCCGGATAAGCAGCAGGTTGTGCATTGCGAGACCATTCATGAAAGTAAGGATTACGTTCAAGGCGCATGTGGGTTGTTGGGTTATAGTCAGTGATAACATAAGGGCCTGTACCGGGGATAGGTATATTGCCCATATCATGGGTAGGAGTGTTTTGTGGTAGAATAGCAGCGTGCATCCAGGCGAGCCGATCAGGAAATTCCGGATCAGGACTTGTGAGATGAAACGTAATTTGACGCGTAACGGGATTGGTCTCAATGCCTTTATCAAGCGTGCAATGGGCAGGGTCTTTAAGACATGCTTGCGCGCCTCGGATATGGCTGTAATACGGACCAGCTGTTGGGCTACCAACCATAAAAATCCTTCGGAAAGAAGCAGCAACATCAGAGACCGTTACAGGTTGTCCATTTGAAAATCGAATGTTTTTTCGTAAAGTTAAGCGATAGGTCAGACCATGGTCTTCCGGTACAGGAACAGCTTCGGCGAGATCGGCAATAACAGGGTGCGCATCGGGGCCAGAGAGTTTTGGATACGTAAGTAATGTGTCATATACAGGTGTTTCAATCGTCTTGATGAGAGCAGTATAAGCAATTTGTGGGTCAAGTGTTCCTGTTGAACTGCCTATGACAACTTTAAGTGTGCCTCCAAAATGGGAGGTAGTGGGTGTTTTTTTTGTTGTTTGAAATGTTTGCGCATAAGCAAGGTGAGAAAAAGCTAGTCTTTCTTCTCCCAATAATCCTAATAATACGAAAATAATAGGGAAAAAGAAACGCAATAGAAAAAAATATGACATGGTCTAAATATGGCTGTAGGTAGAGTTTACGGTGTAGGGTGCCTATTTGACTTTATAGTAATAATGAGAGGGAAGATTACGTGCTATAAGGAAAAATATATCAATAATTAAGAATATCGAAACTTTCTCTGAGAATAAAGTAAGATACTTGTGAAAGTTCTATTTTACTAGAGATAAGGAAAATGGTTTTTATACATTTTTTACGATAAAGCCTCAGAAACTGATATTCCATAAATTAAATCAATTCATGTGTGGTAAGAGAAAAATCACATAAAAAGAGAAAAGAAGCCTCTTATGGCTTTTCTGTATTCTTATTTTTTGTGATATTATTTTAAAGAAATATCTTAAAAATGCCTTATAAAACGAAAGCCCTCAAGTTTATGAAATTTTCTCCTTATAACCGTGTTACAGAAGCCCTAGCTTTTGACGATGTTCTTATAGTTCCAGAAAAATCTGATGTCTTGCCGAGTCAAGTTGATGTAAGTACGTCTCTGACACAGACAATAACATTAAAAATTCCGCTTATTTCTGCTGCCATGGATACAGTTTCAGAGGATCGTATGGCGATTGCAATGGCACAACAAGGCGGGCTTGGGGTTATTCACAAAAATCTAACGCCTGAAGAACAAGCAGAACATGTACGACGTGTCAAACGCTTTGAGTCAGGCATGGTGATGAACCCGATTACAGTTGGAGCTGATCAAACATTAGCAGAAGTGCACGCTCTTATGAGACGTCATGGTATTAGTGGTTTACCTGTTGTGAATCCTGAGACACAAGAGCTTGTGGGCATTCTTACAAATCGTGACGTTCGTTTTGCCAGTGATCTTCATCAACGTGTTTCAGAATTGATGACACGTGATGGACTTGTAACGGTACGTAAGGGGGTCGACGCTGAAACGGCACGCCATCTTTTGCATCGGCATCGTATTGAAAAACTTTTGGTGGTTGATGATGGCAATCGATGTGTTGGCATTATCACCGTGAAGGATATGGATAAAGCTGTCGCACATCCGCTGAGTATTAAAGATGATATGGGTCGTTTGTGTTGTGCTGCGGCTATTGGCGTTGAGGAAGAAGGGCTTTTGCGTGCTAAATTGTTGGTGGAAGCTGGGGTTGATGTATTGGTGGTTGATACTGCCCATGGGCATTCAAAAGGTGTGTTAGATACTGTGGCGCGTCTTAAAGAAACCTATTTAGGCGTTCAGATTATTGCTGGAAATGTTGCTACACCAGAAGCTGCAGAGGCTCTTGCTCGGGTTGGTGCTGATTGTATTAAAGTTGGTATTGGTCCTGGGTCTATTTGTACAACGCGTATTGTGGCAGGTGTAGGGGTGCCACAATTTTCTGCCATTTTAGAAACAGCTCAAGCCTGTCGAGAAAGCAATGTGTGCTGTATTGCTGACGGAGGGATCCGTACCTCTGGCGATATTGTAAAAGCCATTGCTGCGGGTGCGGATGTGGTAATGATAGGCTCGTTACTTGCTGGCACTGAAGAAGCACCGGGTGAAGTCTTTTTGTATCAGGGACGGTCTTATAAATCGTATCGAGGTATGGGAAGCCTTGCCGCTATGGCACGAGGATCGGCAGATCGTTATTTTCAGCAAGATGTAAAAGATACACTGAAGCTTGTCCCCGAAGGAATTGAGGGGCGGGTGCCCTATAATGGGTGTATGGCAGCTGTTGTGCACCAACTTGTTGGGGGGCTTAAAGCTGGTATGGGCTATACAGGTTCACGCACGATTGCAGATCTTCAACAACGTGTGCGATTTCGTCGCATTACGGGAGCAGGCTTGCGTGAGAGCCATGTTCATGATGTTTCGATTACGCGAGAAGCACCTAATTATCGGCAGGATTAAGTAAAAGGATGACGCCTTCGGCTCGAATTGCGGCAAGTATTGAGTTACTTACCACTATGGAGGCAAATCCTCGTAAACCTGCTGATGCGGTGGCACATCGTTTTTTTAAAGAACGGCGTTATATTGGAAGTAGTGATAGACGCACTATTTCAACTTTGGTGTGGCATATCATGCGCCATTGGCAAAAATTAACGTGGTGGCTCGAAAAACAAGGGTTCGTGCAGCAAGGACATATACAACAAATCGAGCAACGGCAAAAAATAACATCGCGTTTGCTTGTTGGTGCATGGCTGTTGTTTGATGGTTTGTCTATGCGAGCTGTGATAGATCTCTATAGAGAGGGGCGGTTTGCGGTAGGGCAGTTAACACAACGAGAGATAAAAGGGTTAGCCTCTCTTGAAGGGAAGGCATTGGTGTCTTCGGCTATGCCATATGCTGTTGTGTTAGAAGTGCCAAATTGGCTCTTACCCTTTTTGGAAGAGAGTTTTGGTTCTGATACAGAGCAAGAACTTGCAGCATTGTCTATGCCTGCTCCATTAGATTTGCGCGTAAATATTTTACGAAAAACACGCGAAGAAGCCTATGCAGCTCTTGTACGTGAGGGGTTAGATGTGCAAAAAACCGTGTTATCTCCTTGGGGACTTCGCTTGAAAGAACGTACACCTATAACAGCAAATGCACTTTTTCGGGAGGGAGGTGTTGAAATCCAAGATGAGGGGAGCCAGCTGGTCGCAGCGATGACAGGGGTAGCACCTGGGATGCGCGTATTAGATTATTGTGCTGGAGCATGTGGAAAAACTTTGGCAATGGCTATGATGATGAAAAACAAAGGGCATATTGTCGCAAGTGATGTTTCTGCATCGCGTTTGGAGGGAGCTGTGAAGCGATTGCGGAGGGCAGGTGTTCATAATGTAGAGCGGCATTTGTTGGTTGATGGAGAAAAATGGATAAAACGGCGTTTAGAATCTTTTGACTGTGTGTTGGTTGACGCTCCTTGTAGTGGGGTAGGAACATGGCGGCGTAATCCAGATGCGCGCATTCGTCTTGTACAGGCGGATCTTGAAGAACTGGTTCAGCAACAAGCAATGATTCTTGAACGAGCCGCAACTTTTGTTCGACCAGGCGGTCGGTTAATTTATGCAACATGTTCTGTTTTACAAAGAGAAAATACAGACCAAATAAAGGCTTTTCTTACGCGTCATACGGTTTTTAGATCTGTACCGACGTCATCTTTGTTTGTACCTAAAATCTTACAACAAAAAGATACCGTGACGCTGACGCCACGACGTTATGGTACAGATGGTTTTTTTGTTGCCGTGATGGAACGTATTGAATCATGAGAAAATGACGCGTTAACGGTTAATGATAGTGTAATATAGAAATGGTTTGTAAAACTTTTGAGGGATTGTCTTGTTGCGTATGAGACGTGTGGAATTGTTAAAATGACTCAAAATGTCATTTTCTTTGTACTTTTAGCTTTTGGAAGCAGTATGATTACACAGTGGGTGGCATGGCGTTTTCGTCTGCCAGCTATTGTATTGCTTTTTGTTTTTGGTCTTCTTTTCGGACCTGTTTTGGGTGTTATGCATCCATCAGTAATATTAGGCCCTGCTTTTCATCCTATTGTTGCTCTTTCAGTAGCGTTGATCGTTTTTGAGGGTGGGCTTGCACTCGATTTTAAGCAATTAAAAGAGGCAGGGGGAGGGGTTATCCGCCTTACGCTTTTTGCTTTGCCTATCAGCTTGTGTCTTGGGAGTATTGCCGCACATTACGTTGGAGGTATGGCATGGGGTTTGTCTTTTCTTTTTGGTTCGATTATTGTCGTAACAGGTCCTACGGTTGTGCTTCCATTATTAAGGCATGGGAAACTTAAGCCACGTGTCGCAGCTTTTTTACGTTGGGAAGCTATTCTTAATGATCCTGTAGGCGCTATATTAGCGACTTTTGTTTTGGAAATACTCTTGGCACAGCCTATTAAACACACGGCTGTCTTCGTTCCTACCATACTTGTGCATATGCTTATAAGTACGGTTATGGTAGTTGCGCTTGGAGTGGGTGCGGCGTGGTGCGTGCGTTGGCTTTGTTTGCGTGATCTTTTGCCAGATTTTTTAAAAATACCTTTTTTAATTGCTTTAGCTCTTGTGTTGTTTGTGATCGGAACATGGAGCATGAATGGTGCTGGACTTCTGGCGGCAACCGTTTTTGGGATGGGTCTTGCCAATTTGCGTATTCCTGGTATGGTCGAATTTCAGCGTATGAAAGAGTCTTTAGCTGTTTTGATTGTTTCTGTTCTGTTCATTATTTTAGCTGCAGATCTCCGCCGTGAGGAGTTAGAAGCTTTGTCATGGTCGGTTGGATTGTTGACTCTTGCCGTTCTTTTCTTGGTTCGGCCTGTGGGTATTGCTTTAGCAACGATTGGCTCTAACCTCACTTGGGCAGAACGTGTTTTTGTAGGGTGGATTGCTCCACGTGGTATTGTTGCAGCTGCTGTTGCAGGGATAGCTGAGTTACGTTTGCAAGAAGTGGACTATCAGGGTGCGGATCAAATTATGCCTGCTGTATTTGCTATTATTGCCGCGACAATGGTTTTACATGGTTTTTCTCTAGTACCTCTGGGGCGTTGGTTACATCTGACGTTATCAAATCAACCGACATTAGCCATTGTAGGGGCAAATGAGTGGTCAACCCAATTGGCGATGGTTATTCATCGCTTAGGTGTACCTGTAATTATGGTTGATACGTCAAAGCATGATTTACATCAAGCGGAACAAAGTGGAGTACCTGTGCTTTGCACGGAAGTTCTTTCTGAGGAAGGGGCAGAAAATCTGGAGGAAAGACCTGCTGATTATTTGATTACAGCGACGCCTGATTCTATTTATAATGGGCTTGTTTGCGCGCATCTTGCACATCATTTTGTAAAACAACGTGTGTATCAGGTAAGTCCTGGTTTGCTTAGACTTGACCAATATCGGGGGTTAAGCCGTGAGGCACGCGGAAAAGTCTTAGGAGAACCAGAGTGGAGTTTTAAGTATTTGGAAAATCTTTTGCATCAAGGCGGAGAGTTTGTAGCAATAGAGATAACAGAGGAAAACCGTCTAGAATTAAGTAGTAAAGAAAGTAATTTTTTAATTTTCTTGGTTGTTCAAAAGGGCGTTTCAATAACGGTTATGTCTGTTGAAGATAATATACCGATGCCTCTTTTGCCTGGTTATATTGCGATTGGTTTGAGATATCCAAAACAACTCAAGACAAATTCCATTTTTTAAGTTCTAAAAAATAGAAAGAGTCGTAAGCGCTATTAAACTTCGATAAAGGAAAAAAATCCTTTATAAAAATAAGTTTTAAAAACTTGTTGGCTAATTATAAAGACACTGAATAAGAGAAAATCTACAAGCCACTTATGGTGGGTGCGACAGGGATTGAACCTGTGACCTCCGCCGTGTGAAGGCGATGCTCTACCGCTGAGCTACGCACCCAATATACCCAAAAGAGAATTTTACAAACCATAAACAGACAAAGTTACTTCATGTATTATAAGGTATATGTTTTAAGTGCTTCTGGCAAGAGAAGAAAACAATAAAAGAAAAAGAATAGCGTGTTTGTATAAGAAGTAAGTGTTGTTTTTCTCGAAGAAAGAGTTATTACGAAAGAAAACCAACGATTTTTTCAACTTCAGCCACAACAGGGTTTGCAAGAGTACTCGCGCGATCTGCACCATGGCGTAATATTTCGAGCAGATATGTTTTATCTTTTAGGAGACGTACCGCTTCTTGACCAACAGGTACAATAGCATTGATAACAACTTCTGTTAAATCTGCTTTAAAAATACTAAATCCTTTTCCTTGATATATTTCTAAAACATGGTCGATCGTTGTGTTTGTTAAAGCTGCATAAATAGAAACTAAATTTTTAGCTTCTGGTCTTTCTGTAAGTTCATCTGGACGGGCTGGTAGGGGTTCTGTATCTGTTTTAGCCCGTCGAATTTTTAGGCGGATCGTATCGGCATCATCTGTTAAATCAATACGGCTTTGAGAAGATGGATCAGATTTGGACATTTTTTTTGAGCCATCTCTGAGGCTCATAATGCGTGCAGCCGTCGGTGGAATTAAAGGTTTTACTTGTGGAAAAAATGCTACATTGTAGTCATGGTTAAATTTCTGGGCAATATCGTTGGTTAGTTCTAAGTGTTGTTTTTGATCTTCTCCAACAGGGACGTGGGTTGCTTTATAAGCGAGAATATCGGCAGCCATTAAATTAGGATAGACATATAGACCCGATGAATAATTTTCTCGATCTTTTCCTGTTTTGTCTTTGAATTGTGTCATGCGGTTAAGCCATCCAAGGCGGGTAATACAGTTAAAAATCCATCCAAGGCGTGCATGTGCAAAAACAGCAGATTGGTTAAAAAGAATATGTTTTTGCGCATCAATACCTGATGCTAACAAGATGGCAGCTTGTGTTAGGGTATGGTGACGGAGTTCTTCAGGGTTTTGCCATACTGTAATAGCATGCATATCGACGAGGCAAAAAAGACAAGAATAATCCGATTGGAGGCGAACCCAATGGCGTATAGCACCTAAATAATTACCGAGATGGGGAATGCCAGAGGGCTGTATGCCGGAAAAAACGCGTTGCGTGGGCATAAAAATAACCTTTTATGGGAAGAAAGATGAAGTGAAAAAATAACCTAAAGGGATTATTGCTTACAATACTATTTCTTATAAAAAGAGAAAATAATTTCTCTTTATAAAAATCTGATGAGAAAACCAATAAGTTTTTACACAAAAAATAAAAGTAGTGTTGATTCGTTTTAAAGAAACAACACTACTTTAAAGATTATGGAGAGAGCTGCGATGTGGCGTGTTCAATCCCAAGAAGTTTGATACGGAAAATAAGGGGGCTATCTGGTGGGATAATACCCATAGTTTTGTGTCCATAACCAAGTTTTGCTGGTACATAAAGCATCCATGTATCGCCAACACGCATCATGGGTAAGGCTTCCATCCAGCCTTGGATTAAACCGTCAAGCGGCATTTGTATGTAATCATTATCGCCGTGTTGTGATGAGCTATCAAAAATAGAGCCATCAGGGAGACGTCCTTCATAGACGACCATAATTATATCTCCCTTATGGGGTTGTTCACCATCTTTAGGACCAGACGTAAGAACCTTATAAGATAAACCACTAGGAAGCGTTTTGACGCCGGGTTCTGCACGTAATTTAGCCATTATCTGAGCAGGAGAGAGATTATCTTCTGATTTCTTCTGTGTACTACAAGCAACAAGGGAAAAAGCGACTGTTATCGTAAGTAAAGAAGAAAAAAAGCGAGAATAGCGAGACATAGCACAACTCCTTAAGAAAAAGGTAGAAACAGCAAAAAACTTTATAATGTACCCCCTTTACGGCCAATCTGTGCACCTAAACGTAAACGTAAAGCATTGAGTTTAATGAAGCCTTGTGCGTCTTCTTGGTTATAGACACCTTCATCATCTTCAAAAGTAACAACGCGTGTATCGTATAAACTATGAGAACTTTCCCGACCAATACAGATAACGTTACCTTTATAAAGTTTCAAATACACACGTCCTGTTACAGAATGCTGAGATGTGTCAATAAGGGCTTGAAGCATCCGACGTTCTGGAGAAAACCATAAGCCATTATATATAATAGAGGCATAGCGTGGCATTAAGCTATCTTTTAGATGCATAGCTTCACGATCGAGGGTAATCGATTCGATACTACGGTGAGCCATGAGTAAAATGGTGCCACCAGGTGTTTCATAAATCCCACGAGATTTCATGCCAACAAAGCGGTTTTCAACAAAATCTAGACGACCAATACCATTGCGTTTTCCGAGTTCATTGAGTTTGGTTAGCAAAGAGGCGGGCGAGAGAGTTTCTCCATTGATGGCGACTGGGTCACCGCTAACAAAATCAATGCTAATTTCGGTTGCTTTATCAGGGGCTGCTTCAGGTGAAATTGTTCGCTGGAAAACAATTTCTTCTGGAGGAATAGCGGGATTTTCTAGTATTTTTCCTTCGGAGGATGAATGGAGAAGATTGGCATCAACTGAAAAAGGAGCTTCTCCGCGTTTATCGCGTGCAATGGGGATCTGATTTTCTTCTGCAAAAGATAATAACCGGGTGCGTGATGTCAAATCCCACTCACGCCATGGGGCAATAACAGTAATGTTAGGGTTGAGCGCATAGTAAGCCAATTCAAAACGGACCTGATCATTTCCTTTTCCTGTAGCGCCATGGGCAACAGCATCGGCACCAACGGCTTCAGCAATCTCCACCTGGCGACTGGCAATTAAAGGGCGTGCAATAGAAGTGCCGAGTAAATATTGTCCTTCATAGAGAGTGTTGGCACGAAACATTGGAAAAACAAAATCTTTAACAAATGTTTCGCGAAGGTCTTCAATAAAAATTTCTTTAACGCCAAGTAATTCTGCTTTTTTACGAGCTGGCTCGAGCTCTTCTCCCTGACCAAGGTCGGCTGTAAAGGTTACAACCTCACATCCGTAGGTTTTTTGAAGCCAACGGAGAATAACAGAAGTATCAAGCCCGCCAGAATAGGCAAGCACAACTTTTTTTACATGTTTTTTTCTACTCGTTGCGCTCATCAAGTGAATCTCCCAATAATAGTGAAAGTAAATATCCCATTTTTAGTATTTTGACGTGTAATAAGCTAGATTACAATTTTCTGTACATTCTTTAAAGAAAATTGTTTTTTATTAGGTGTATTGTTTTTGTGCATGTTGTTTTTGTGACTGACATAAACGCGTGCGTTCACTTGCTGTTTTGAGCTGTCCACACGCGGCAAGAATATCTCGTCCGCGCGGTGTACGAATAGGAGAGGCAAAACCTGCTGCCATAATAATCTCTGCAAAGCGGTTTTGACGTTCACGCGTTGAAGGTTTGTAGTGGCTTTCTGGCCATGGGTTAAAAGGGATCAGATTAACTTTTGCAGGAATACCTGAAATAAGGCGTACTAATTCGCGGGCGTCTGCATCGCTATCGTTAAGACCACGAAGCATGATATATTCAAACGTGATCCGTCGAGAATTACTGGCTGCCGGGTAGCGACGACAGGCGGCAAGAAGCTCTTCTATCGGATATTTTTTATTGAGGGGAACGAGTTCGTCACGAAGATCATTGCGGACAGCATGAAGAGAAATAGCGAGATTAACCCCAAGTTCTCTTCCGCAGCGATCCATAAAAGGGATGACACCTGAGGTAGAAAGGGTAATTCTACGTCGAGAAATACCAATGCCTTCGCCATCCATGACAATATGCATTGCTTGAGCAACATTGTCGTAATTATAGAGAGGCTCTCCCATACCCATGAGGACGATAGTAGAAAGAAGCCTCGGTGTTTCACCTTTTGGGCTTGGCCATTCGGCATAAGAATCACGAGCTGCCATAAATTGGCCAACAATTTCTGCAGCACTCAAGTTACGAACAAGTTTTTGCGTGCCTGTATGACAAAATGTACACGAGAGTGTACATCCTATTTGCGAAGAAATACAAACGGCACCACGGTCTTCTCGTTTATCAGGGATGTAAACACTTTCTGCTTCTTGTCCATCACAAAAACGAAAGAGGAATTTACGCGTTCCATCACGTGAAGTTTGGATAACGGAAGCTTGCGGACGACCAATAACAAAATGTTCACTGAGTTTTTGTTGTAAAGGGCGAGAGATATTATTCATTTTTGTAAAATCAGTCACACCTTGATGATAAATCCAGTGCCAAAGCTGTTTGGTACGAAAAGGTTTTTCTCCTATGTGGGTAAGGTGTTGGGTTATTTCTTCACGTGTTAAGCCAACAAGGTCTCGTCGACCATCGGGTAAAGTCGTAGTAGGTGGGGCAAAAAGAGCAGTTTTGGCAAGAATGCGGTTTTGTTCTTCAGAAGTGTTTGTGCTATTTGCTGTTGAAGACGAAAAGTGAGAGAGAGATGAGAGCATCTTATTTGACTTTAAGAGAATACATTGTGGAACAGGAAAGATGAGAAAGTTTTTATTGGCGTTTGGCAGCAATCAGAAATTCTCGGTTACCTTTTGGACCAGTGATGGGGCTTGTGGTTATGCCAAGAATATGCCAACCAGGAAGGGTACGCCACCATGTAGAGATGGCATGACAAATACGTTGATGGACATCCGGATCACGCACAACGCCTTTAGGGCCAACTTCTGTTTTTCCGGCTTCAAACTGGGGCTTAATGAGGGCAACCGCCCAAGCATTTTCTGTCGTGAGGGCAAGGGCAGCGGGGAGGACAGTTTTAAGGCTAATGAAACTAGCGTCGCAAACAACGGCTTCTAAAGGTGTTGGGATCAATGTTGTGTTGAGAAAGCGTGCATTACATTTTTCGAGAACAACGACAAGGGGATGAGAACGAAGTTTCCAAGCCAATTGGCCATGTCCAACATCAACGGCATAAACAGAGCGTGCTCCATGGGTAAGGAGCACATCCGTAAAACCTCCTGTAGAGGCACCAATATCTAGACAGATTTTATTTTGGGGCGAAAGATTAAAATATTCTAAAGCATGGGCTAGTTTACATCCCCCGCGTGAAACCCAAGGATGTACCTGTCCGCGAACATTAAGAGAGGCATCTTCTGCAATCTGCTCACCTGATTTGGTAATACGTCTTTCTGCAGAAAACACAAGCCCTGCCATAATGAGAGCTTGTGCTTTTGTGCGTGTTTCAGCAAAACCGCGTTCAACAAGAAGTTGGTCTGCGCGTTGTTTAGCCATTGTTGGGAACGATGATTTAGGCTATTTGTTCTGTGACATTAATCTTAAGGGCAGAAAGAGCTGTTGAGACAATATGCACAGCAGAAAGACCTGCCTCATCATACTGGGCTATTTGCGTGTTATGATCTATAAATTTATCGGGGAGTGTCATAGGACGG
This sequence comes from Acetobacter sp., assembly GCA_045615245.1. GTDB lineage: Bacteria > Pseudomonadota > Alphaproteobacteria > Acetobacterales > Acetobacteraceae > Acetobacter. The sequence continues at coordinate 23,648 of JAZLEM010000194.1, forward strand.
AAACTGACGGCATCAAGTAAACCGGTTTTGGCAAGATGATGGCCCACAAGAGAACCAAATCCACCGACAGAACCTTCTTCAATCGTAATGAGAACAGCGTGATGACGGGCAAGGTTTTCAATAAGCGCGGTATCAATAGGTTTAGCAAATCGCGCATCGACGACCGTAGGCGGAAGCCCTTGTGCAGCAAGAATGTCGGCAGCCTTGAGACATTCTGTCAGTCTGGGACCGAGTGAAAGTATGGCAATCCCTCCTTTTTCTGGTCCATTTTGGCTGCCCATTTCGCGTATAATGCGTCCACGTCCGATTTCTAACACGCGCCCCTCGGACGGCAGCTCATACCCAAATCCATTACCACGTGGGTAACGCAAAGCAATAGGACCTTCATTAAAAGCGGCAGCAGTTGCTGTCATATGTACCAGCTCGACTTCGTCTGAAGGAGCCATAATCGTCATACCAGGAAGGCAACCTAAATAAGCAATATCAAAAGACCCGGCATGAGTCGCACCATCAGCACCGACAAGCCCAGCACGATCGATCGCAAAACGAACGGGTAAGTTTTGCAAAACGACATCATGAACAACTTGATCATAGGCACGTTGGAGGAAAGTTGAATAAATGGCACAAAAGGGCTTTAATCCTTCTGTAGCCATACCAGCTGCAAAAGTAACAGCGTGTTGTTCGGCAATACCCACATCAAAGAAACGGTCAGGATAGGTTTTTGCAAAAGCATCTAACCCTGTACCCGATGGCATGGCGGCAGTAATGGCAGTAATACGTGTATCCATAGCGGCTTGACGTACTAATTCACGCGAGAAAACAGAAGTATAACTTGGCGATTTTATCTCGCTTTTTACTTGCTCACCTGTAATAACGTTAAATTTTGTAACGGCATGATATTTATCTCCTGCCTTTTCGGCGGGGAGATATCCATGGCCTTTTTCCGTAATAACATGGAGTAGAATTGGTCCATTTTCTGTATCACGGAGATTGCGCAAAATAGGAACAAGTTGATGAAGATCGTGCCCATCAATCGGACCAATGTAATAGAAACCCAACTCTTCAAAGAGAGTGCCCCCTATAACCATACCGCGGGCATATTCATCAGCTTTACGTGCCGTTCGTTCAATAGAGGGAGGAAGTTTTTTAACGAGTTTGCCTGCCAGATCACGTAAACTCATAAACTGGCGAGAAGACATTAAGCGTGAGAGATAACGCGACATAGCACCCACAGGTGGCGCAATAGACATTTCGTTGTCATTAAGAATAACAATCAGTCGTTTAGCACCTGCACCAGCGACAGCAGCGTTATTCATTGCTTCATAGGCCATACCGGCAGAAATAGAACCATCTCCAATAACGGCAATAACATTGCGCTCATGGTAGGCAGGGTCTTTTATCGCTTGTAAGTGATGAGCTACACTCATCCCTAACCCCGCTGAAATAGAGGTAGAAGAATGAGCCGCACCAAAAGGGTCATACACACTTTCTGAACGACGCGTAAACCCGGAAAGCCCTCCTGTTTGACGTAGAGTACGAATACGATCCCGTCGTCCTGTTAAAATTTTATGGGGGTAAGCTTGGTGTCCAACATCCCAAATGAGACGATCGTCAGGGGTATTAAAAACAGCATGGAGAGCTACGGTTAACTCAATCACACCAAGTGATGCACCAAGATGTCCACCTGTTGTTGAAACAGTATCCACAGTTTCAGCACGCAATTCATTGGCAACAGAAATAAGCTGATCAACAGACAGATTTCGTAAGTCAGCCGGGGTATGAATGCGATCTAATGCTGGAAAACGCCCATATGTCGGAATGAGATGAGGATTATAGTCAGTCATGAAAGGAGATTAGTACTTCCGGTTAATAATGTAACAAGCTAAATCACGTAAGCAATCAGCTGCATGACCAAAAGAGGCAATGTCAGTTATCGCTTTTTCGACAAGGCTTACGGCTTCTGAACGTGCGCCATCGATTTTAAGAAGAGCAACAAAAGTCGATTTGCCAGAAGCATTGTCTTTTCCCTGGGTTTTTCCTAGATCTTGCGTCGTAGCTGTAACATCTAAAATATCGTCAGCAATCTGAAATGCTGCTCCGATATTTGTTCCGTAAGAGTGAATGCAATGCCGTAACGTAGAACTTGCCTGTCCAAGAATAGCCCCAGATTCAGCCGCATAACGAATAAGACAACCTGTTTTGAGGGCGTGCAAATGTCGTGTTTCATCTAAAGAGAGAGTGCACCCTTCACTTTCCATGTCGATCATCTGCCCACCTACCATACCGTAAGGACCAGAAGCATTGGCAAAGGATTTAATCAACTCTATCCGTACATGAGCATCTGGATGTGTTTGGTCTGAAGCGAGAACATCGAAAGCCATAGTTTGCAAAGCATCTCCCGCTAAAATAGCTGTTGCTTCGTCAAATTGCCGATGGGTTGAAGGTTTGCCCCTACGCATGTCATCGTTATCCATGGCTGGCAGATCATCATGTACAAGGGAGTAGGCATGGAGCATTTCAACAGAAGCCGCAACACGCAACGCGCGCTCTATGGGTACATCAAAAAGCTGCGCTGTTGAAAGAACTAAATAACCACGCAGGCGTTTCCCGCCGCCTAATGTGGCATAACGCATAGCCTCAAACAATCGAGAGCTTTTCCCTGCAGGTAAGGGAAGAAGTGTGTCTATAGTCTTTTCAATAAGAGAAGCCTTATGCTCCAAATCTTGAAGAAGTAGAGTATTATCTCTCTCTAAAAGAGAAACCATAGGGGCTATGGGATCAGTTTCTGTTCGTTGATTCATGAGGAACTCGTAGTGAGCGAACCATCTGGTTGTTGTGTAATAAACTGTATACGAGATTCGGCTTCATTGAGTTTATTTTCGCAATATTGCCGCAACAAAGCTCCACGCTCATAGGAAGTAATAGAGTCTTCCAAAGTCATTTTGCCACCTTCAAGAGCGTGTACAATTTTTTCTAATTCAGAAAGCGCCTCTTCAAAAGAAAGATTCTTGAAATTATCTAACATAACGATAGCATTCCTACATTATGTGTTGTTTTAATACCACACGGCTACTTTATTTATTTCACAAAAACCTAAACGTTACGTATTTCTTACTTAAGGAACTATCTCCTTAACCAGTTTTACACAATCTTAACCTAATATGGTACAAAATCAATCTTTTTTCTCTTTTTCCTGTGTTTGTGATTCATCACGTCGTCGGATCGTAAAAGAAAAAGTGCCCGATTGATGAGTACACGCAATAAGCATGTGACCTGTTTCACGGCAAAATATCTGAAAGTCAGAGAGAGAAGCCGGATCTGTCACGATGACATGGAGTCGTTCTCCTGGCGCCATTTCTTTGAGTTTACGATGCGCCTTAAGAACAGGGAGAGGGCAACGTAGGTCTCTGACATCGAGGGTAATGCTACTCATAAGTTGTTACTTAGTCATTGGTAAAAAGTTTGTTTGAAGAAAAACCCTTAATAACAAGGAAAATAAAAATATAAGCACTGATGTTAAGGCAATTTGCTTGTATGATGGTTTTAACCCCTTAATGATTACACATAACGTTACTTCATGTCATCGAGTCTTATCGGTAAGAGCGGAACCCTGTTGCAATAACATACATTTCAGAAGAATTTTTTCGGCTAGCCAGTGGTTTAGTATGGCGTATTTGTGTGAATTTTTTTTTGAGATCGTTGAGTAAAGCTTGTTCTGTTCCGCCTTGAAAAACTTTAGCAATAAATACGCCGTCTTCAGCTAACACATCACGCGCAAACCAGAAAGCTTCTTCCGCAAGGGCTATAATACGGAGGTGGTCTGTTGATGCATGGCCTGTCGTATTAGGCGCCATGTCTGAAAGAACAAGATCAGCTTTACCACCAAGTAAGTTTTTTAGACGCTCGGGCATATCAGGTTCTGTAAAATCACCTTCAAGAATATGTGCCCCTAAAAGAGGTTTGACGGGAAGAAGGTCAATACCAACGATATGTTTTACGCCTCGTTTGAGGAGTACTTGTGTCCAACTTCCGGGTGCGGCTCCCAGATCAACAGCCTTTATGCCTTTACGGATAAAGTGAAAACGGTTATCGAGTTCGATAAGCTTAAAGGCTGCGCGTGAACGCCAGCCTTGTCGATGGGCTGCATGGACATAAGGGTCATTGAGTTGGCGAACAAGCCAACGTTGTTGTGCTGTCGTGCGTCCGCGTGCTGTTTTGAGTGAAACTGTTTGGGGGACGCGCTCTTGTGAAGGATTTAAAAGATCTTGTTGAGAGTGTAGTTTTGTGTGTGTCCTATATATATGGTGCTGTTCTGTTTTTTGTGAAGGTTTTTGTGCTTTTGGGTGGGCTATTTTTTTAAGGGTTCTTTTTTCAGAAAGAGCCATTTTTTCAGAAAGAGATTGAGATAGAGAATAAGAATGGCTTTTTTTATGTGAGCTCATAGTTATTGTTCCTCTCGTGGTGATTGTTCTTCTGTTGCCGTTTATGATAGACGAGTTTATCGTTGTGTCTATTATATATGAACGATAAACATAGATAATTAAATAGGTAATAAAATATAAATGAATTAAATGAATAAATATAAATGAACGAGGGGAAAGAAACTTGCACTTTACTTAAAGAGAATGTTAAAATCTGCCTGTAAAAATATACTTTTCTTTGATGTCCCAGTGTAGCATATTAGTAGCGTATTAAGTGTAGAATACACTGTAGAATATTAAGCGAGAAAATCTGTTTTTACATATTATATACTCTTAAGTTACGTGAAATATTGAGTCTGTTTTTTTTGGGGGATAGTTTAGCGGTAGAACTACCGGCTCTGACCCGGTCAGCCCTGGTTCGAATCCAGGTCCCCCAGCCAGTTGATCTGCCTAATTGTTAATTTTATGTTCTCTCAATATTTTGTTGTTGTATTAAACTGTGTTTGTTTTTCGTACTTTCTAGGTGGCATTGATAGTGAAGCAGCATTTTGTGCTGCGTAATATGCCATGATGTTGTACAATACAAATAGAGTCTAAGCAGAAAAGAGGTTTCTGCTAGGCATAATTAGGAGGAATGAAATGAAAAAATCTCTTCTAACGGCAACAGCGGCAATAGGTCTTGTTGTCATGTCGATTGATCTAGCTCATGCTGACTCTCCTTCGCCCTCTTCTCCAATGGGCGTTGAACATAAGCATATGTGGAAGTGGCATCATGGTTTTGGTGCTATTTTACCGCTTGAAGGCTTAAAATTGACAGATGCGCAAAAGGCAAAAATAAAAGAAATCTTTAAATCGACTCATACAAAAGATTTTAGGGAGCGTTTGGAGCAAATGCACGCCCTGCATAAGCAGTTACGGGCAATTTTAACAGCATTTGGGCCCGTTGATCAGGCAAAGTTAAAAGAAGTGGAACGGAAAATTAGTGATTTACGGGCTGAATGTGATAATAAAAGGATTCAAACCGAAGTTCTTATCCATGATGTTTTAACGAAAGATCAGTTGGACGAAATAGCCCATAGACCTGACATACTACCGCCACCACCATTGCCTAAAGCTAAGCATTAAAATGAGGTGAGCGAGTTGATATTAAAGGGCACCGATTTTGGTGCCCTTTAGTTTTTCTTTATGCTTATATCTTTACTCTTATCAGAGGGTTAGGTAGAACTATATTATTATGTCTGCTGCCCTTTTAACACGTCCGGTTGTTATTTTGCTTGGGTTAGTAACGGCTATAGGACCGTTAGCAACCGATATGTACCTTCCCGCATTTCCTCAACTCGAAAAGGCGTTGGGAGGGGGAAACGATTCTGCACAGTTTACGTTAGGTGTTTGGTTTTTAGGGCTTGCGGCAGGGCAGATTTTTCAAGGACCGTTATCGGATAGGTTTGGTCGTAAAGTGCCACTGATCATTGGGCTTTTTGTTTTTGCCTTGGCTTCAGCAGGGTGCGCTCTCGTGAGTGATTATTCTTTATTTTGTTTCTATCGTTTTCTTGGGGCTTTAGGGGGGGCTGTAAGTGCTGTGATTCCGCGCGCTGTTGTGCGTGATGGTGCTACAGGTCGCAAAGGGGTGCAGATTATGGCGCAATTAACGCTGGTTTTTGGCGTTATGCCTGCATTAGCGCCAAGTCTGGGTAGTTTGGTTATGCGTTTTGGCTCATGGAGAAATATTTTTTGGCTTGAAACCGTCTATGCCATACTGGCTATTCTTGGTGTGTTATTCATTTTGCCGGATACACTGGCTGTTGAACGGCGTATTTTTTTGCACTTGAAAGGCATTTTTCAGCGGTATAAAACAATTGTGCACGAACCTGTTTTTTTGACGAATGCGTTAATTAATGCATTTTCTAGCTTTGTGATGTTTTCTTATGTAAGTAGTGCGCCGGCTGTGTTTGAACAGTTTTTAGGGTTTTCTCCACAACTATTTGGCATGTTTTTTGGCATAAACGCAGTTTTTTTTATTTTGGGGACACAAATTAACAGCCGCCTTTTACATCGTGTTTCTTTAACCACTTTATTAGAATGGGCGGTTTTATGGGTTGTAACTATAGGGGCTGTTTTTCTTGGTTTAACATTTGGCGGGTTTATAGGGACAGATCACCGCTTACTTTTATGTTTGTTAGTGATTATGATGATTGCCGGGTTAGGGTTTGTTACGCCGAATAGCACAGTACTTTCTCTTTCGCGTCACGATCAACACGCAGGAAGTGCCTCGGCAATGTTGGGAACATTCCGGTTTGGTTTGGGTTTTTTAGGAAGCGTAATTGTAGGGTGGTTGCCCGGCACAGGGGCTGTTCCCATGGCTATGGGTATGTTTATTGGCGCTTTGGGAATAGTCTGTGCTACACTCGCACGCCGCCATTTTTAGGGACATCGTAATCACCGATCATAAGTTATGATCATAAGTTATTTATGAGAAGGCGGTGGAGGTGCCCCATAAACAGCTTGCGTTTCAGGAGTTACAGTACGACCATCGTCTAAATGGATAGGACCTGCCGCACCTTCAGAGTCTTGTGGTAAAGTTTCATAACGTTCAGGGGCAGGGGGTTTTTTATGCTCTTTAGCGAGTTCGGCAGCCGCAGCGTCACGTTGGCGTTCTAATCGTTCTACATCTCGCTTTGCTGCGCGTGCTTCTGCTGCAGCCGCTTCAGGCATGAATCGACCAGGACGTTCTGGCGGAAGATCGATATTTGACCCTTCAAACTGTGGTTTATGACACGATGTTAAAAATGGTAAAAGAAGAAGGAAAAAGGCGATGCCGTTTTTTTTGTATTTTAAGGATAAGTTTTTTTGATGAGAAAGTATGTTGACCATAAATGGATCACCTCTACGTTGTCGTGCATTTGATAATTTTTAGGCTGTTTTTTCAGACTGAATCTGATGTAAGTATTTTTGATGTTGATGTTCTTCTAATCGACGGGCTTCATCGGCAAGCATAATAGGGATACCATCTCGAATAGGGTAGGCAAGCGCTGCTTTGGGGCTAATCAATTCATGAGTCGTATCATCAAGAATAAGGGGACCGCGTGTAACAGGGCATACCAGCATCGCAAGTAAATGCGGGTCAAGAGACGTGTTATGAGGCGTAGCCTCATCTTTTTCATGAACCATGAAAAACCCTTTTATTGGCAACTAAATATTTTGACTAAAAAAATAAAGAATAAGAAAGTTCAGGAATAGAAGACAAAAAATAAATGCGTCACAAGGACGAATTATAACATAACAAAGGTAGTTTACTATAGGTTGTGGTCATGCTCAAGATAATAATCTCTCTTTAATATAAATCGGGGAAAGCTATTTTGAAAGATATATTTTGTTATCAACAAAACAAAAAACTTTCCCTTTTTCAGATCTTTTATAAGAAAAGCTAAAGTTTTTTAGGGGTAAAGGTTTTTAAGAAAAAAGAAGTGCAGAAAGGCGTCGTCGTGCGGCAATCGTAGCCGGATCAGAATGTCCCCAAGCTTCAAAAAAGCGGAGAAGTTGTTGTTTGGCAGCATCATCATTCCAATGACGATCTGCACGAAGGATATAGAGCAATTCTTCAGCAGCTTCTTCGCGTTTATGGGTGGCGTTGAGGGCTGTGGCAAGTTTACAACGGGCTTCAAAATCATTGGGATGAGCGGCAACACGTGCTTGAAGTTCTTCAAGGGCTTGAGCGGCAGCTCGGCTTTCTTTTTTTATTTCCAGAGCTGTGCGTGCACTCGTAATATCGGAATGTTGGGCGATTTTTTCCGGAACATTTGCCAAAGCTTCAGTGGCAGAATTTTCATCATTTAGGGCTAAAAATGCACGGATAAGCCCACCCCATGCCTTGGTATTTTCAGGCTCTTCTTCAATAACAGAGGAATAGAGCTCGACAGCAATGTCTGGGTTTCCGTCAGCAAGGGCGGTTTCGGCTTCACTCAAGCGTTCTGTGGCAGGTAAAACGCCTCCGCCTGTGGTTTTAAGAAGGTTTTCAACAAATGTTTTAATTTGGCTTTCCGGAAGATTGCCTTGAAAAAGGTCGAGAATACGCCCTTGCCAAAAAGCGGCAACAAGGGGAACAGATTGAAGGGGCAAGCCCATTTGCATGAGCTGAATCACAAGAGAACGATTAGCTTCAATATCAATTTTGACGAGTTTAACGCGCCCTCGTGCAGCGGTAACAATTTTTTCAAGAACAGGGGCTAATCTTTTACATGAGTCACATTTTTGTGCCCAAAAATCAACCAAAATAGGGGTGGAACGGCTTGCTTCGATAACCTCTTGCATAAATGTTGCCTGTGAACCTTCTTTGACAAGAGGTCCCCCCTGTGTAGTTGTTTTAGCTGCCGTTGTTTGAATGGTTTGGCCGATGATCTGTTCCATAGGGTTAATATTCCTTAAATTTGAGTAAAAAATTCTAATACAGGCGACGATGAAAAGGGGAGTAATTCTTGTAAAAAGAATACCATGAATACCACATCTACATTCAAAGTATATAGTCTAAAGTATATAGTCAAAAATTATATTTGGAAAATTTTAAGAGAGGCTTCATGTTATGACAAAACCAGAGGATCTGCCCGAAGAGACAGCAGATGAGAGAGTAGAAGAGACAGCCGATAATAAAAGAGGCATACAGGCTTTGCGAGTCTGTGGGGCGCGTGTGCATAACCTTAAAAATATTGATGTTGTTATACCACGTCATCAGTTGACTGTGATCACAGGGGTATCGGGTTCTGGCAAATCATCTCTTGCTTTTGATACGATTTATGCCGAAGGGCAGCGGCGTTATGTTGAAAGCCTTTCTGTTTATGCCCGTCAGTTTTTGGAAGTGATGGGCAAGCCAGATGTGGAGGCGATAGAAGGGCTTTCTCCGGCGATTTCTATCGAACAAAAAACAGCCTCAAAAAATCCGCGTTCTACAGTCGGGACGGTTACCGAGGTTTATGATTATATGCGTCTTTTATGGGCGCGTGTAGGAACACCTTATTCGCCGGCAACTGGTCTGCCGATTGAAGCTCAAACAATTAGCCAAATGGTTGATAAAGTGCTTGCCTTGCCCGAGGGAACGCGGCTTATGCTGTTATCGCCTCTCATTCGTGAGAGAAAAGGAGAATATCGTAAAGAACTCGCCGGGTTACAAAGTCGGGGGTTTACACGGGTGCGTCTTGACGGGGTGTTGTATGACATTGCGGATGTGCCCCAACGCCGTCGTAACACACGCCATACATTAGAAGTTGTGGTGGATAGGGTTATTGTTAAACCCGGGTTGGAAACGCGTTTAGCCGATAGTTTAGAAACAGCATTAGCGTTATCGGAAGGGGTTGTTTATGGCGAAGAGGTTTTACGTGAAGGCGAAGAAAAAGAAGAACCTGTTCATCTTGTTTTTTCTTCGCGTTTT
>JAZLEM010000195.1:0-3533 GCA_045615245.1 Acetobacter sp.
CCCACACTTGTGGATCGCCATGGGTGTTGCGGGTAACAGCTTCTAAAGGAATCAAGAGCGCTTTTGGAATTGTACCTTCATCGAGTTGAGCGTGAACGTACATGCCTGGGAGCAATATTTTTTGTTGGTTTGGCATAATGGCACGGACAACGACTGTTGAAGTAGAAGTATTAACGTTGACTTCTGACAAGGCTAGTGCACCTGTCTCTTTATAATGAGCACCGTCATCCATTGTCAGTGTAACAGGTACTTTTCCATCAGGTCTAGGGTGAATAAGACCATTGGCAACTTCTTGCCGTAGACGGAATAAGGTTACAATAGGCATATTAACATCGACATAGATAGGATCTAATCGCGTGATAACGGCAAGATCATTGTTTTGGTTGGCTGTGACAAGCGATCCTACTGTGACTAATGTACGACCAATGCGACCAGAAATAGGCGCAGGAACACGAGTGTAGATAAGGTCAATTTCGGCTTTTTTGAGTTGTCCTCTAGCCGTTAAAATTTGTCCTCTATCTTGTCTTTCTGTTGCTATGGCATCATCTAAGTCTTGCTTACTAACCGCGTGATCCTGTATGAGGCTACGGTAGCGTATGACTTTTGCAAGAGCTGTTTTTTCTAATGCTTTTGCTTGAAGTAATTCTCCTTGGGCAGATTGGTAGGCTGCTTGGTAACGTGATGGATCAATTTGATAGAGTTGTTGCCCTGCGATAACATCTGAACCTTCAATAAAGAAGCGTTTTTGAATAATACCAGTAACTTGAGGGCGTATATGAGCAATTTCAATGGCGTTTGTTCGCCCAGGTAAATTAGTGTGGATTATTACCTTTTGAGGTTGTAGGGTAATTACGTCTACAGGCTGTAGTGGTATTGGGTGAGGAAGAGGCTTGTGACGTTTACATCCTCCGAGAATGAGGAGAACAACGATAGACAATAAGGTTGTGTAAGACACACGAGTAAGAGACATTAGAGTTATGACCAATGTAGTTTATTGTTGATTTTTATAGGTAACAAATAATGTTAACTAATGCTACCAAATAGGCAGATAAAACTTTCTTAAAGCGCGAAGCAAAATTAAGAAATAAAGAGATAATATTGTCTTTATAGCTAAATTTATTCACAGTCAGTATAACGGTGTACCCAAGCGGACATGAGTAAACCAAAGCTAAACATGACCGTTAAAAGAGACGAACCACCATAGGAAACAAGAGGTAAAGGCACGCCTCCAACAGGTATAACTCCCATTACCATAGATAAGTTAACTAGGCAATAGAAAAAAAAATTCATACTGATACCAAGAGCTAATAATCTACTAAATTGGCTTCGGCATAACATGGCTATTATCATACCATATAGAATAATGAGAAGTAACAAACTAATAACTGTGACTGCACCAACAAATCCCCACTCTTCAGCAATCACGCTAAAAATAAAATCAGTTTGTTTTTCTGGGAGAAAATTAAGTTGTACTTGTGAACCATTTATATATCCTTGTCCCCATATACCACCTGATCCTAAAGCAATTTTGGATTGAATAATATTATAACCAGCACCGAGGGGGTCGTTTTTGGGGTGAAGGAAGGTTTCTATACGTGCGCGTTGATAATCGTGTAAATGTGCGTATCCAAATTGAAGTAAGGCAGGTGTAGGGAGGAGTAATAGAGCAATATGCCATAAACGCATACCAGAGACGAAAAAAAGTGATGCGCCAATACCACCAATAATAACAGCTGTGCCTAGATTAGGTTCTTTTAGAACAAGTAATACAGGAAGGATGACCATAATGGCAGGAGGAATGAGCCAAAGCGGATTGCCAATTTGTTTATAATCGATACGAGAAAACCATTTTGATAAGGCGAGTATGAGGGCAATTTTAGCAAATTCTGAAGGTTGGATTTGTACGCCACAAATAATAAGCCAACGTTCAGCTCCTTTACCAACATGTCCTTTAAAGAGGACTGCAACGAGTAGTAGGATAGAAAGGATATATAAAGGGGCAGCTATAGCTTTAATAATACGTTGAGGTAAGAGTGCAGTGCTAACCATTACAACAAAACCCATTATAAAGCGAATAGCTTGAGGCTTGGCAAAATAGGAAGATACACCCCCTGCGGCAGAATAAAGGGTGATGTATCCTATACCTGCCAATAAAAGAACAAGGATAATATAAAACCAATTAATACGTCGTAACTTAGTAAGAAAACAAGATGTAGGTTTGATAAGGAATAAGCGTTTATAAAACTTGGTTGAATTATTCAACGGGCTTTACCATACATTTTTATATTTTAAGGTTATTGTGCAATAGTGTATCGTACATAATGCTACGGGCCAAAGGAGCAGCAAATTCAGCGCCTGCATTTCCGTGTTCGACGACAACAGCTACTGCATAACGAGGAGCATTGTAAGGGGCAAAACAAATAAATAACGCATGAGGACGGTATTCCCATGGAAGATTAGCCGAATTGAAATGACCACTTTCACGTAAGGCACGAGAAATACGACGTACCTGAGCCGATCCTGTTTTTCCAGCTAAAGTGATATTAGGTAAATTCAGTCTGGCTTGAGGGGCTGTACCATGTGGTTCGTTGACAACTGCAAACATACCCTCACGAATAGCTTTAAGAAAAAGTGAAGGCATGTTGAGTGAAGGCCAATAACTATTTTGCATTGAAGGTGTCTCTATACCATTAATAGCACGGACAAGTCGAGGCTCAATAGCACGTCCTGTTGCAATGCGGGCTGTATAAGTTGCAAGTTCCAGAGGGGTAACTTGCACAAATCCTTGACCAATACCACTTACGATAGTATCGCCAAGATTCCAATGATGGTGTTGTGCACGTCTCCATGCAGGGGTCGGAATTATTCCTGTTCTTGTATGGGGAAGTTCAATACCAAGAGGGACACCAAGACCAAAACGATGTGCTGTATGAGCAATACGATTCATACCAATGCGACGAGCAACTTCATAAAAGTAAACATCGCAAGAGTATTTTAAAGCTAAATGAAGGTTGACAGAGCCATGACCTGTTCTGGACCAACAATGGAAACGTGCACCCCCGATATCAATATGACCAGAACAAAAAACTCTATCCGTTGTCGAAAAAATTCCAGATTCTAAAGCCGCCATGGCAACAGCTGGCTTAAAGGTTGATCCGGGTGGATATACTCCAGCAACGGCCTTATTAACAAGAGGAGTATGTTGATCATTTATCCATGCGATCCATTGATCGTGGCTAACACCATTATCAAATAATGAAGGATCAAAAGAAGGGGTACTCACCATTGCAAGTACTTCTCCGGTGCAACAATTAAGGATTACAGCAGAAGCTACCTGTTGTCCAATATGGTGTATGACTTTTTGTTGAAGATTGCGATCAATCGTGAGGCAGATTTTCTTACCACTGCTGCCTTCTACATGATTAATTTCAGATACGATACGACCTAAAGCATTAACTTTCATTTCGACAGAACCAGGAATGCCACGAAGTAGTATATCTTTGCTTTGTTCAATGCCAGCACGCCCGATCCGT
>JAZLEM010000196.1:0-1692 GCA_045615245.1 Acetobacter sp.
TATGTGCTCTTCTATGGGAACGCTTTAGGTGCACTCTTTAGGCGTGCCCTCTATTAAGCATGAAGGATAATTTCCACCCGTCTATTTTGAGGTTCCCGCGTGTTAGGCGCTGTGGGGACGAGAGGGTTTGTGTCCCCATAACCCCGAATAACAATCTCTGAAGCCGGCACGCCGTTACGTATCAGTTCAGCCTCAACACTTTTCGCCCGTTTGACAGAAAGGGCATAGTTGTATTTTTGTCCTGCAGGTCCCGGAGCAGCAGAACTATCCGTATAGCCATTCACGTTAATGCGGGTGGTATGGACATAGCTGGTTGCATGCGCCGCTTCTACCACAATTTGCCGTGCGCGTGAGGTGAGGGCATATTGGTTCCAATCAAAGAACACGAGGTAAGAGCGTGCCGGCACAGGCGCAGGGGCTGCGGCAACGATAGGTCTAACAGCTGGCGGTTGAATATGATGAATAGGTCGGTTCTGGAAAGCGTAGCGGAAGCCCACGATAAATTGGTGGTTAAAGCGTTGGTCAAAGTTCGCGTGTCCGCCTTCGGTACCATAGTTAAAAGAACCGTTATAGAACGAACCGGGTTGCCCGATCATGCGATATTGGGCGGTGATTTGTAAGCCCGAGATACCCGTATCAAAAGCCACGCCAGCAATGCCTTGCCATGAGAACCCGCCATGTGTGCCGGTAATGGCAGCCATCATAGTGTTGGGTCTGTTATAGCGTTGCCAGAGATAACCGGCACCACCACCAACAAAAGGTGTAACAATGGATTTCACCCCAAAAAGACGCTCAAGGTCAAAGTCATACAACACATTTGCAAAACCACCATACGACTCATCCGTGCCGCTGTGGTTCATAGTCATAGTTGTAACCTGTGTTGCAGAAATCCACTGTGGCGTATACGGGTGCCCTTTCCATATAGGAGCAGCCTGAAAAACATACTGGCTATCTCCGTTCGGATTACGCTCTGTTGTATAATAGTAAATTCCCGGGTCAGCATTGGTACCGTTGTAAGGCGGAGAAAAATTGGTGTTATCCATGGCATTTTCGGTATGGCCATATATGTTAGCGTTGTACAAATTGCCGAGATCGTCCCAAGGCACGTAATAACAAATACTACTCGGATTACTTATGGGGACATTATAATTTTTTATATCAAAGGGAACATAACTCCATTGAGAAGAGGCTGTTGTCGTATAACCATACCCATTTGTGTTAGGATTGCCGATTGGAAAACCTTGATTTTGGGTTCCAGGGGGTAGGAAACCATAAGGAGCATTTGGATTGCTGGCAGAGCCAAAAGGTACCCAACTCGGATTGCCTCGCCACTGACGTAAGGCATCTACGAATTGTGAGCAGGGGACTTGTTCGGCACCTTTGACGGCTGTATAACCACCGAAAGTTGATGTCGCATCTTCTCTATTTGCCTTATAGGCAGGGTTTTTCTTAACAAGGGTATTTTTCTCATAAGAGGTATATCTTTCAGAAGAAGTATAGGAATCATGAGAGAAGTTATAGAGTCCTTCGGCTTCGACGCGTAGTCCGTTGCCGAAGCCGTAGCCGACAGCGCCGAAACCTGTATAGCCTGTACCGTGATTGACGGAGAATTTAGGCACAACGTCGCCATTTGCTGAGCTATTGGCGTGGACGTGTTGGTCTTGTACGAGGTTATAGCCAGCGCCACCATCG
>JAZLEM010000197.1:0-4038 GCA_045615245.1 Acetobacter sp.
CATAATTGGCTCAAGAATAACCGGAGAAGCTTTTTTCATTCCCTCACGGAAACAAGCCTTTGCAGCGATTTCAAAAGCCAAAGACGATGAGTCAACATCATGGTATTTTCCATCAAGCAACGTAAATTTAAAGTCAACTGTTGGAAAACCCGCTAGCACCCCTGTAGATGCTTGTACGCGAATACCTTTTTCCACAGCAGGAATATATTCTCGAGGGACAGCACCCCCCACCACTTGATCCTCAAAGAGAATACCTGTATTTCTTTCAACCGGTTCAAATTTAATTTTGACTTCGGCAAATTGTCCTGCACCACCTGATTGCTTTTTATGCGTGTAAGTTTCAGTATGAGCCTGAGAAATGGTTTCACGGTAAGCAACTTGAGGAGCACCAACATTAGCATCAACCCCATATTCTCGACGTAGACGGTCTACGATAATATCAAGATGAAGCTCACCCATACCGGAAAGAATTGTTTGCCCTGTTTCTTGATCGGTCTTAAGGTGCAGAGAAGGATCTTCCCCAGCCAATTTTTGGAGCGCAAGAGTCATTTTCTCAACAGCATCTTTCGTTTTTGGTTCAACTGAGATATCGATCACAGGTATCGGGAAAGACATACGCTCTAACACAACGGGATCTGTGGCGTCTGCTAATGTATCCCCTGTTTGGGTATCTTTTAAGCCAACGAAAGCGGCAATATCGCCTGCGTGGACTTCCGTAAGCTCCTCACGTTTATCGGCGTGCATTTGGTAAATACGTCCGATACGCTCTTTATGCCCTTTTGTTGTATTCAAAACAGTGTCACCTGTTTTAAGAACACCACGATATACGCGTACAAAAGTAAGCGTACCATATTTATCGTTGATGATTTTAAAAGCAAGCCCTGCAAATTTACCGTCTAGCTCCACCGGAATAATGGGTTGATTGTTTTCGTCTGCTTCTTCCCCTTCTGGCGGTGCACAGCGAATGCCCTCTACATCATCAGGGGCGGGTAAATAGTCAATAATAGCGTCGAGAAGCGGCTGTACCCCCTTATTCTTAAACGCTGTACCACATAAAACGGGACGAAACTCTCCACTAATAGTACCTTTTTTAATACAACGTTTAAGCGTTTCAACAGAAACATCGCCTTTTTCAAAATACTCCTCCATAGCTGTTTCATCAACAGCCAAAGCGGTATCTAAAAGATTTTGGCGCGCTTCTTCAGCTTTTTCTTTGAGGTCAGCAGGGATTTCTTCATCGTGGAATTTTGCACCAAGCTCTCCCCCCTCCCAAATCACGGCTTTCATTTCTACCAAATCAACCACGCCAAGGAATTGATCTTCCACACCAATAGGAATCTGCAGTGGAATAGCAACAATATCGAGTTTTTCTTTTAAGGTGTCAAATGCTCGATAAAAATCAGCCCCTGTTCGATCGAGTTTGTTAATAAAAATAATCCGCGGCACGTTATACCGATCCGCAAGGCGCCAATTGGTTTCAGATTGTGGTTGAACACCAGCAACCCCCTCAATAATAAATACTGCGCCATCCAGAACACGGAGTGAACGATTCACCTCAATGTTAAAATCAATATGTCCCGGCGTATCGATAATGTTGATACGATGCTCTTTCCAATCACACGTTACAGCGGCAGATGTAATAGTAATCCCCCGCTCGCGCTCTTGCGCCATATAATCTGTTGTGGTGTTCCCCTCATGCACCTCACCTATTTTGTGAGAAACACCCGTATAATAGAGAATACGCTCTGTTGTTGTTGTTTTACCAGCATCAATATGTGCGGTAATACCAATATTACGAATCTTAGAAAGATCAGACTGTGTAGACACAAAAACCTCCAAAAAATAAATGAGGCATGACGGAACCCCCTCCATGCCTGCACCTCTTAAAACACGGTTGTACCACGTGAAAAAACAAAGACTGACACAACACGCCAGACAAATACTAATTTGCTCAAAACATACCCCTCGCACCCCTAACCACAAAACGGCTATTCAAAACGCTTTCCATGAGGTGAGAATACTCTTAAATACTTCTTAAATAATTTAAATAATTAAAGAGTTCAAACGGTGAGAGCTTCCTGTTTCTTTGCCATAACACGCTGTAAACGGCGCTTAATAAGCAAGGCTTCTTGGGGCAATTTACGATTAGGCGTGTTTAATAAAAAAGCATCAAGCCCACCGTTATGCTCAATGGTACGTAATCCCTGAACACTCACACGCATCCTTACAGCAGAACCAAGAACCTCAGAAACGAGGGACACATCCTGCAAATTAGGAAGAAAACGACGACGTGTTTTATTATTTGCATGGCTGACGTTATTGCCCGTCAACACCCCTTTGCCGGTAATTTGACAACGACGAGACATTGCCTGAATCCTTATAGACTATAAAAATAAATGAATTGAAGAAACATAAAGGCTATAATAAAACGGTAAAAAAACACTTTTCAAACGCAATATAGCCTGTTGGGTATCGTGCCACAGTCAACACTTTACGTCAAGAGCCTATACACTTTATATCACCACTTTATCTCACCCCTTTACCCTGTTTCTTAAGCCTTTGCTCGCTAAGTCAAAACTCGCCAAGCTAGATTTACTTGCTCTTAGTCGTATTTTTATCCTTATGCCCAGCCCTTCACCAAAAATTCCCTTTGAAAAAAAAAACTTTTCTGCTTTACTTGTCCTGTCAAAGACCGAATGCGTCGACGTTTTTATTTTTCATTTACATCATGTTTTACTTCATACAAGCGTTAAACGTGCATACCTAAACAATTATGAACCATACAATTTTTTATAAAAGGAAACTCTTTTGGTGGATCTGTGGGGGACCCTCTTTATGTGCAGCCTTTTACTTTTTCATTTGGGCCACACCACGTTATCAAAGTGAGAGTATCTTACGGGTTTATGAGTATGGTGATGTTAATGGCGGTGCTGGTGCGGGTTCCATTGGTATGGATAGCGCTTCCCCTGCTCCCTATACATTAACAGCCGTTATTAGAAGTTGGGAATGTTTTCACTCTCTGGATCCTAAAGTTCTTGCTGATGAATGGCAGAAAACAGATTTTTTTACCCGTTTTGGTGGTGTGCGTACATTGCTTTCTCATAACCAAATGTGGCTATGGCAGTATTATCGTCACCATGTTGTTGCTTCAATTAAGGCAGGGTCTGGTTTAGTTATTTTAAAAGTTGACGGCGTTGACCCTGATTTTGTTTATCGCGTATCGCAACATGTCATAAGTTATGCCAAAGATGAATTGAATCTTGCTGGTGTTGATGCTTATTTGCGGGAACGTCAAAAAATGGATACCAGATTAGTTCTTGATGAACAAAATTTAGCCCATGATTTGCATGCTATGAGTGAATTTCAAAAACAATATGGTATTGCCGATTATGATGTCCTCTACAGAAACACTCTTAATCTTATTACGAAATTTCAAGGAGAAAAAGTTTCTTTGGAAAGTAGGAGCAATGTGGCGCAGGCTTTTGAAAAAAAATCACAAGAATTAGCGATTATTAAGCTCCAACTGGCAACAATTGATAAAAATATTGAAAAACAAAAAGAATTTATCCTCAAAAATATGGCACCATTATATGAAAAATTTTCTTACCTTACCGCAAAGGTTAAAGAGGACATGAATGTTATTTCACTCGATAACGCGACTGTTCAAACGATTGAACAAATGGCTATTGGCAGTTCCTTTCATATTGATGTGATTCAAGCCCCTCAAAAGCCAACGGATCCGACTCTCCCTTATGCTTTATTATGGACGGTGGTTACTTTTGGCGTAAGCTGGTTGCTTTATCTCATTGTTAAGTGAAACCGTACCAGCTATTCTAAAATTATTGATAAGATCATACGGAAAGACAGATGAATCCAACCAAAAGAGGTCAAAAAATTACAAGAGGAACTACTCAGAGAACAGTATATTCTTCATTGAGATCTTTTCTGTGGTGTAAATCACGACGTGCAGCATCATTATCCCTTTTAGGGGCATGTTTTCTTTCCCCCTTTTTACTAGACGGTTGTGCTTTTGTACCC
>JAZLEM010000198.1:0-1003 GCA_045615245.1 Acetobacter sp.
GATGATATTTTCTTTTATGGTGTGGGGTATCGTGTTGGGTGTGGTGTTAGGTGTGGTGTTGGCTGTGATATTTCAGGGCAATTTCATTTTATCGCGTTATTTTATTGAGCATAAAGCGTATGACTGTACCTCTTGTTTTTGATTACCGCGCCGTGCGTCAACATCGTACGCGTTCTGTTTTGTTGCAAAACACCCTTACCCCTCTTTTAGAGGCAACGTCGGATATTCTCCTCGATCGTTTAGACGATGTTGCTCGACGTTTTACGTCTGCCCTCGATATTGGGGGACGGGGTTTTATTGCCAAAGCCCTTCTCCAACGTGATATTCCCGTTATTTCTCTTGATCTTTGCCCCACCCAAGCTCGGCAAGCGCCTTCTCTGGCTGTTTGTTCGGATATGGATACGCTTCCCTTTAAGGCGCACAGCTTTGACCTTGTCATCGCCCACCTTGCCCTCCATTGGGCAAATGACCTCCCCGGTATTTTAAGACAAATCCGCCATATTTTACAGCCAGACGGGCTTTTTCTTGCGAGTCTCCCCATTGTACCGACCCTCCAACCCCTACGCACCGCGCTCGAAAATGCCGAGCTCGCGTTACGTGGTGGCGTTTCTCCCCGTGTTTCCCCTTTGCCAACCCATTACAGTTGTATGACTCTCATGCAACGGGCGGGGTTTGCGTTGCCAATTATTGACCGCGAAATTATTGATTTACGTTATCGTTCGCTCCGTGCCCTGATGGCGGATCTCCGTGCGGCGGGAGAAACCAATGCTTTAGCCCTCCGTTCCCGCACGCCTCCCCCGCGGGAGCTGTTTGCCCATGCCGCTGCAACACTCGAAAACATACCTGAAGGCGAAAGCACAGCAAAGGGCGAAAACACAACAGAGGGACATTTTGCTGTTCCTCTGTACATGGCTATTTTGTCAGGTTGGGCGCCTGTTCCTTGAAAGTGAGGAGTTTATTTCTGTAGTAGGTGTATTGTTTTCTACGGGCTTCTATTTCGGCT
>JAZLEM010000199.1:0-5507 GCA_045615245.1 Acetobacter sp.
CTATTCGTACTGTGTACCCTTATCAAACGCTTAAAATTCACGATAAAGATGGGGATTTGATCATGGATTTGTGGGCGTGTTACTTACCCATTGGGAAGACACAGCATATCACCCAATCTTTTGGTTTGTTGTCTGTTAAAAAGCCGCAGTGGTCTTTCTTACTTGATATGGCTTGGCCTGTTTTAGGTGTTTTCACTCATCGTATTTTTGAAGAAGATCGCGAGATTGTGGAAATGGAGCAAAAAGCATGGTACGAGCTTGGTGGTGATCGTAATGTCGAGGTTTTTCCTGTGATTCGCAAACTGCGTCATTTATTGGCAACGCAGGGTGTTCCTAACCCATATGCTGATGCAATCGATAAAAAGTAAAAGTATTTTTGTATTTTCTTGTTGCGTGTTTTTGTAAAAACAGTCATACACAGTGTAGCTATCAATAACAATTATTGATGGCTACGCGAATAACACACGCGGGGGTTACCATTTCTGGTGTTGGGTATAGTGCTTAAGCTGTTTCCTAATAGTACCCTGCGGAGGATAAACCAGAGCTAAGGTAGGAAAAATTTATGGCAATGCCTGATTTTACATTACGCCAGTTGATCGAGGCTGGTGTTCATTTTGGTCATCATACGCGCCGTTGGAACCCGCGTATGGCACCGTATCTTTTTGGTGTACGTAACCAAGTTCATATTATCGATTTACAACAAACGGTGGGTTTGTTGGATCGCGCGTTAATAGCGATTCGTGACATTGTGGCAGGTGGTGGTCGTGTTTTGTTTGTGGGCACGAAACGTGCCGCGCAAGAACCGGTTGCGAATGCAGCACGCCGCTGTGGGCAATACTACGTCAACCATCGTTGGTTAGGCGGTATGTTGACAAACTGGACAACAATTCAAGCCTCTATTAAACGCTTACGTCAAATTGATGAAAACATAGAAAGTGGCAATGTTGGTCTGACCAAGAAAGAAATGCTAGGGTTAACGCGTGAGCGTGATAAACTCGAACGTTCTCTCGGTGGCATTAAAGAAATGGGTGGTCTACCCGATATTTTATTTGTTATTGATACGAATAAAGAAAAATTAGCGATCGAAGAAGCCAATAAATTGAAGATTCCAGTCGTCGCGGTGTTAGATAGTAATTCAGATCCGCGCGGGGTGTCTTATCCTGTGCCCGGTAATGACGATGCTATTCGTGCTATTGAGCTGTATTGTCATTTAGTTTCATCGGCTGTGTTAGATGGTATCTCTGCGGAGTTAGAGGCATCTGGGGTTGACCTCGGAGCTACTGAAGAGTTGCTCGTTGAAACACTACCAGAAGAAACAACACCAGAAGTTGAATCTCTTCAAGAAGAAAGTTTTGCAAAAGAAGAGATTACTACGGAAGAGGCTTAAAAGCTATTTAGCGTATTGATGAATTGATCGATGCGTTGTTTTTCGCCAGTTTTCAATTGTGAACGTACGTGTGAAGGAGTGTACATAATGGCGGAGATTACCGCTAATTTAGTAAAGTCCCTGCGGGAAAGAACAGGGGCAGGCATGATGGATTGTAAAAAAGCTCTGCATGAAGCTAAAGGTGATATTGAGGCGGCTGTTGATTGGCTCCGTAAAAAAGGGTTGTCAGCAGCGGCTAAAAAATCTGGTCGTGTTGCCGCTGAAGGGCTTGTGGGTGTTGCGTCTCAGGGTTGTTCTGCCTCTATGGTTGAAGTCAATGCGGAAACAGATTTTGTTGCACGGAATGAAGCGTTTCAAAAGTTTGTAGACTCTGTGGCACACATTGCCCTTAAAGTGGGGGATGATCTTGAGGTTATTAAAAAAGCTTCGCTTGAAACTGGGCGTTCTGTTGCCGATGAGTTAACGCATCTTATTGCCACAATTGGTGAGAATATATCTTTACGGCGTGCCCGTGTTTTAACAGTGTCTTCAGGGGTTGTGGCAACCTATGTGCATAATGCTTTACGGTCTGGTTTAGGTAAAATCGGCGTTTTAGTGGCGATTGAAGCGCCTTCTGCTTCTGACGCTATTGAACATCTCGGTCGGCAAATCGGTATGCATGTAGCTGCGACACGTCCATCTTCGTTGGATATCAGTAGCCTTAATCCTGCCGAAGTTGAGCGTGAGCGCTCTATATTGATTGAGCAGTCTCGTGCTTCGGGTAAGCCAGAAAATATTATCGAAAAAATGGTTGAAGGTCGTATCCGTAAATTTTACGAAGAGGTTGTTCTGCTTGAGCAAGTCTGGGTACACGATGGTGAAAATCGTGTGAAAGACATTGTCAAGAAAGCAGGGGTTGCCTTAAAAGGTTTTGAGCGTTTTCAGCTGGGTGAAGGCATCGAAAAAGCTGTTGATAATTTTGCAGCTGAAGTAAGCAAAGTTGCTGGTATTTAGCCCTTGGTTTTTTAATAAGTGAGGACAGGACAGGATGTCTCTTGAAAGGGAGGCTCCTGCCCTTGTCGTTTTTACTTCTCCAATGGGAGAAAAATCCGCACGGGTTCATATCCTTACAGAAACATACGGATTACTTCGGGGGGTGGCTTATGGGGTGAACCGTCAGCCTGCCCGGGTGTTATGGCAACTTGGGAATATGGTTAAAACCCGTATACGCCAGCGAAGAGAAGGGGGGGTACCCGTCTTTTCTGGTGAGGTAATCGAAGCGTATGCTATTTGTTTATTTGATATGCCATTAGCCTTAGATTTAGTCCAATCGATTTGCGCGCTACTCAATACAACATTGTTAGAGCATGATGCTTGTCCACTATTATTTAATCAAACAGTGTATGTTCTAGCCTTTCTTCATGATTTTTGTAAGAAAGTGGCTGCTAAAGAGGTAGGCATAGATGATATAAATTATCATGGCGTATCTCTTTATCTTCGCTGGGAATTATTGCTGTTGGAAACGCTTGGTTTTGGGTTGGATTTTTCTTGCTGTGCAGTGACAGGTAAGCAAGAAGGGTTGGCTTATGTTTCTCCGCGTACAGGGCGTGCTGTGAGTGAAAATGGTGCCGGTATTTGGCGTGATCGTTTATTACCTTTGCCGGCTTTTTTGTTGACCGAGGCAGAAAAGGGGGAGCCTCTTCTCTGGTTAGAGGGGTTTCGTTTAACGGGGTATTTTCTTAAACGTCATGTGTATGACCAATATCATCGCCCTATGCCTGTTATCCGGGAACGTTTAATTGAGCGCATTACAGTGTTAGTGAGGTGAACAGATGCATACCTTGTCTGAAGAAGAGACGATCGGTCATGTTGAAGAGGTAAAATTGGCAGACGCTTTACAAGAGCGTTATCTTGCCTATGCGTTATCAACAATTATGTCGCGCTCTTTGCCAGATGTGCGGGATGGCCTTAAACCTGTACATCGGCGCTTGATCTATGCCATGCACCAACTGAGGTTAGATCCGGCTTCTGGTTTTAAGAAATGTGCGCGTGTTGTTGGTGATGTTATCGGTAAATTTCATCCACATGGCGATTCGTCTGTTTATGAAGCTTTGGTGCGTTTGGCGCAGGATTTTGCTGTTCGTTATCCGTTGGTTGAAGGTCAGGGGAATTTTGGTTCTATTGATGGGGATAACCCTGCGGCTATGCGTTATACAGAGGCAAGGCTTACTGATGTTGCCGTGGCTTTGTTAGAAGGCATTGAGGAAAATGCTGTTGATTTTCAGACAACTTACGATGGAGAAGAGCAAGAGCCTTGTGTTTTACCAGCGGCTTTTCCCAATCTTTTAGCTAATGGGGCAACAGGTATTGCCGTGGGTATGGCTACGAGTATTCCTCCTCATAATGCGGCAGAAGTTTGTAAAGCAGCGGCTCTTTTTGTGCAAAATCCTGAGGTGGATACGCGTACGTTACTCTCTGTTTTGCAAGGGCCAGATTTTCCTACAGGTGGCTTGATTATGGAAGAGGCTGAAACCATACTTCAGGCATACGAAACAGGGCGCGGTAATTTTCGTGTGCGTGCGCGCTGGGATGTGGAACAAGGGCGTTTTGGCACGTGGCAGATTGTGGTTTCAGAAATTCCCTACCAGGTTCAAAAATCTCGTTTAATCGAACAGATTGCGCAGTTATTAGAGCAAAAAAAACTCCCTCTTTTAGACGATATCCGTGATGAAAGTACAGATGAAATCCGTTTGGTATTGCTGCCAAAATCACGCGAGGTTAAGCCAGAAGTTTTAATGGAAATGTTGTTTCAGGCAACAGCGTTGGAAAATCGTTTTTCATTAAATATGAATGTCATTAATGCTGATCGGTTACCTATGGTCATGGGGCTTCGGCAGGTATTGCGTGCGTGGCTTGATCATCGACACGAAGTATTAGAGCGGCGTTATAGGAATCGGTTACAGGTTGTTGAGCGTAGGTTAGAGATTTTGGCAGGTTTTTTAAGTGTTTATATGAATTTGGATAGAGTGATCCAAATTGTTCGCGAAGAAGATGATCCTAAAACCGTACTGAAAGAAATATTTACGTTAACCGATCTTCAAGCAGAAACAGTGTTAAATATGCGCTTACGCGCGTTGCGTAAATTAGAAGAAATGGAAATTCGTCGCGAATATGAGACATTATCGGCAGAAAAAACTGATCTTGTCACTTTATTAGGTGATGAAAAATTACGTTGGCAACGGATTGAGGCAGAGTTGTACAATATGGCGGATAAATTTTCTCGCGGCTCTATTGGACAACGACGGAGTGATATTCTCTCTGCACCTCGTTTGATAACGATTCCGACTCATGAAATGATAGAGCGTGAGCCGATGACAGTCATTTTATCGCAAAAAGGATGGGTGAAAGCTCTTCTGGGTCGTAATGTTGATTTAGAAAAACAGAAGTTTAAGGAAGGTGATGCTTTTAGAACAGCTTTACAGTGTATGAACACAGATAAAATCTGTTTATTTGCCACCGATGGGCGAGCTTTTACGCTTAAAGCTTCTGATTTATATCGCAGCGGCGGGCGCCATGATGGGCAAGCCGTGCGTCTACTTGTTGATTTGCCTAATGATCAGGACATCGTCTCTTTATTTGTTTTAGAAGAAGAAAAACAAAGCCTTCTTGTGACGCATTCAGGGCGTGGAATGCTTGTGGAAAATAAAGCTATTATTGCCGAAAAACGTACAGGGCGACAGGTTTTTAATCTGAAAGAAAAAGGGGATTATATTCAATTTTGTGTTGCCGCCAAAGGGGATAGGGTGGCTATTTTAGGGGATAATCGTCGTTTGTTAATCTTTCCGCTAGATCAAATTCCCGTTATGGCACGCGGATCGGGTGTGGTGTTACAAAAATATACGGGCGGTGGAGGTGTACAACAAGTCAAGGTATTTTTCGCTGCCGAAGGGCTTTTGTGGTCTGATAGCACGAGACTTCGTTCGATGGATGACCTCAAAGAATGGTACTCCCGGCGTGCGGTCGTCGGAAAAAAGGCACCGATCTGGGCACGATAGATAAATTTTAAAGGCAATTTTGCAGTTTGACGAAAATCCACACCCCCCCCCAAAAAAAAGATACGGGGTGTTTACGAACTCAACTC
>JAZLEM010000200.1:0-7500 GCA_045615245.1 Acetobacter sp.
GAAAACCCGGCTAAAAAGATTGTTTTCTTTGCGATTGGCTTTGAAACGACTATTCCCTCAACAGCATTAACACTTTTACGCGCCAAAGCATTGGGGGTACAAAATTTTTTTCTTTTATGTTGTCATATTACGATTATTCCAACATTACAAGCCCTTCTTGATCAGCCAGATTTTCGGGTTGATGGTTTTATAGCCCCAGGTCATGTTTCTATGGTGATCGGTACACAGCCTTATGCCTTTATTGCAGAAAAATTTTTTCGTCCTGTGGTTATTGCTGGCTTTGAGCCTGTGGATGTTTTGTCTTCTTTACTTATGATCTTACAACAAATGGAACAAGGGAAAGCTTTGGTTCAAAACCAGTACACGCGTGTAGTGACTGAGCGGGGTAATGCTAAGGCATTAGCTGCAATAGAGCAAGTTTATGAACCAAAATTAGAATGTGAATGGCGTGGTTTTGGAAAAATTGCACATTCAGGATTACAACTGCGACAACAATGGCAACACTACGATGCGGAAAAACATTTTGACGTAACACCTTCTAAAGTTTCCGATTCTACGGTTCTTCAATGTGGCGCCGTGTTAACAGGGCGTATTAAACCCCAACAATGTGCGGCTTTTGGGAGGTCTTGTACACCAAACACGCCTTTAGGCGCACTGATGGTCTCTTCGGAAGGTGCGTGTGCTGCCTATTATCAGTATCAAGGAATACTCGTACAATGACCGAGACATATATTACAATGGCACATGGTGGTGGCGGAATGGCAATGCGTGCTCTTGTAGAAGAAGTTTTTTTAGAAGCTTTTGCACCAGTAGGGCAAAAAAGAGTGCAGGAAGATCAGGCACAAATCGTTTTAGCAGATCTTGTTGCGAAGGGAGATAGACTTGCCTTAACAACTGATTCTTTTGTGGTTGATCCTTTAGAATTTCCCGGAGGCAATATCGGTACCCTAGCCGTATGTGGCACGATTAACGATCTTGCTGTTGGTGGCGCGCAGCCTGTGGCCTTATCAGCTGCTTTTATTATTTCCGAAGGGTTTGAGCGCATCCGCTTACAGCGTATTGTAGCTTCTATGGCGGAAACGGCACAGCAAGCTGGTGTATCAATTATAACAGGAGATACAAAAGTCGTGCCTCGTCGTGCGTGTGATGGTTTATTTATCACAACTACAGGTATAGGTACAATACAATCAGCGTACCATATTAGTATCGCTGCGGGTCAACCAAAAGATGTGTTGTTAGTAAATGGAACAATAGGTGATCATGGCGCGACGATTTTATGCGCTCGTGGCGAGTTAGCTCTGGAGACATCTTTACGAAGTGATTGCGCCGCACTTCATGGTTTGATGGCGACTGTACTTGAGGCTGTGCCAGAAGTCCATTGCGCGCGTGATGCAACGCGCGGTGGGCTTGCCGCTGTGTTACATGAGCTTGCAGAGGCTTCTGGTGTTTGTGTTTGTTTGGAAGAAAATGCTGTTCCTATTAAGTCTGATGTTATGGGGTTGTGTGATATTTTGGGTTTAGATCCACTGTATATGGCGAATGAGGGTAAACTTGTTCTTGCTGTTCCGCCTAAATATGCACAGCAAGCTTTAGCCGCTATGAAAGCCCATCCGTTAGGGCGTGATGCAGCCATTATCGGACAGCTAGAAGCCACACCCAATGGAAAAGGGAGCGTGCATCTTATCAATAGTTTGGGTCATGCCCGCCTCATGACTCTTCCTTCTGGCGAACCTTTGCCAAGAATATGTTAGTGATACGTTGTGAAGATGTTCGTGTGTCTTAATCAGGCGGGGGGAGGGAGATGGAAAAAAAGCGCGATGCTTTGGATTATACGCGTAACGATATGAGGCGGGGAATACGACTTTTGACGCTCTTAGCTGTGGCGAATCTTGTTGTTTGGGGGATTGCATTTTTTGTTTTAGGAACACATTCTTCGCTTTTGACAGTGGCTTTACTCGCTTGGACTTTTGGCCTCCGTCATGCAATGGATGCCGATCATATTGTTGCGATTGATCTTGTGGCACGGAGGCTTATGGCGATAAAGCGTTCACCTCTTGGGGTGGGTTTCTTTTTCTCACTTGGGCATTCGAGCATTATGATGTTCGGCATTCTGGCTTTGGTACTGTTTCCTTCTCAAATGTGGCTGAGTCAGTGGAGTCTTGTGGGCGGGCGTATGAGCTGTTTAATCTCCGTTGTTTTTCTGTTATTTTTAGCGGTTTTAAATATACGGGTTGCTTTTCGGCAGTGGTGTGTTTTACAGCATCGGCCATTAGAAGTAGAGGCTGAGTCTCTCCATGCTCATGGTTTTTTGGCATTATTAGCACGTCCTCTTTTTGCTCTGATCAGCCGTTCTTGGCATATGTTTGCTGTGGGGATTTTGTTTGGCCTTGGTGTTGATGTTCTGCCAGAAATTGGTTTTTTAGGTGTGACGGTATTACATCATATAGAGCAATTGGGGCTTCTAGGTATTTTAGTTATTCCTATGCTCTTTATGGTCGCGATGACTTTTACCGATAGCCTTGATACTCTTTTGATGATACGCGCTTACGAATGGAGTGGGCGTTCTTATAGGCGACGTGTGCTTTATAATTTCTGTATAACCTGTTTTGCAGTGATCGCCTCTATCGGAGTAGCACTTGTAGAATATGCACAAGAATTAGCGGATGAAGGATGGCTACACGGAGCAACGGCTTATTGGGCTACATTGATCGGAAATCATTTTGTGTTGGTAGGGATAGGTATTTGCAGTATTTTTCTTGGTTTATGGGCAGTTGTGGCTTTGTTGGATCGCGTATAAAGCATGTCGATGTTGTTTCTGGTATAGGAAAGGGTCGATTTTCTAAAAGAGCTAATATGCCCAAACGGCATCACAGCTAAACCAAAGCATGTTGTTTGTTCCGTCTCGTACAACAGGGTTATAATGATTGGCAGCCGTTGGAATGGCCGCCTTATTAAACGGACGTGTACCATTAAGAGATTTATCAAGGCGTATTTCTGGACGTAGGTAGAGTTGTCCATATCCTTTAATCCGTTTGTTAATAAATTCGGGTTTATAGGTTACGCCAATAGTGAAATCACTATAAGTTGTAGGAGGAGCGTCATAGTAAGGGTAGGCTCTGTTCGTTAGATATTTGGTGTAAGAAGTAGGACCTACATATTCAACAATCGCGCCACCTGAATTATCACGAAAAACTTCCACACGTGCGTTAAAAGTCAGAAGACGGTTAATATCATAAGCAAAATAGCCAGCGACACCGTAGGCGTCTTCGTTTGTAAGATCATCAAGAAGGAATGTACCGATAGCAGAAACACGCATTTTTTTGTTAATGCGATATCTGGCAAGAAA
This sequence comes from Acetobacter sp., assembly GCA_045615245.1. Taxonomy (GTDB): domain Bacteria; phylum Pseudomonadota; class Alphaproteobacteria; order Acetobacterales; family Acetobacteraceae; genus Acetobacter. Next base: position 3,347 of record JAZLEM010000200.1, read on the forward strand.
GTCTCCGTTATACTGCATCTTATCGTTTGCGATGGGTCCAACACCAGCACTTGTCCATGGACCTACCCTATAGGTGGGACCATTGTTACCCTCTGGTCCAAAACGACCTATAATATGGAAATCGAAGCGTCCATCTAAAAGATTATTCCATAAAAGCCCAAAATATCCTTTAGGGCGTTTGTTGTTTCCGTATCGTCCAAAAGTAACAGAGTTACCAGCATCGATGTCGAGGAGTATATCCATTTTACGCGTAACGTGTAGCCACGCAGCAGCACTGACTGTTTCGAAGGGTGAGATATAATCTGTGGCATAATTAACAGTGTAAAAAGGGCGTTCTAGGGCAGGTGTTCCTTCAGAGTCGAGTAGACCATACATAAGCCCGAGTTGAACGTCGATACCTTTTTTAAAAAGCCATGGAAATTTAACATCAAGATGAGCTTGAGTAGGAACCCACTGGTCGATAGTGCTAAAGGCATGCGAGGCAATACCGGCTGTCGGGTCAAAACGTCCGTCAGAACCATAAAGGGATTGAAGAGTAAATCCAATACCATAGCCATGTCCGATATCCTCGACGGGGTGAAAGAGTGTGCCCATAATCTGATTAAGAGTAATCGTATTGGCACGGTCATCGTAGTATTGGGCAAAGTTACGCCCTGAAGTTGTCCATGGGTTTCCGGCGATGCCCGTTTCAAGAACGATATGTCCTTGTAGAGCGTCCCAGTAAGAGTGAGGCGTTCCTGGCTTATGGTGAAAGATGTTCCCTTCTGGGATAATTTCTTTTTGATGTTGATGAGGAGGAGTAAGAGAGATAATTGCTAAAGGATGCTTTCCGTGTGAGCCCCCAGGATAAACCGATCGTATTGATTGTCCAAGCGCTAAGGCAGAATCGGGTGCGAAAAAAAGAAGGGTTACAAGAAGTAGAATGTAACCAAAAATAAAAAAAACTATGGAAGGTTCACGGATTCTATTAAAATTACACACGTAAAATATTATGGTTCAATATTGAGGAAAGTGACAAGCGACTTTATGTCTGTCTATCACATTTTTTAGTGGGGGTTCTTCTGTTCGGCAGCGTGGTTGTGAGAGAGGACAACGCGTATGAAAACGACATCCTGTTGGGCGATTAATCGGGCTTGGAATATCGCCACGTAGAGCAATAGGGCGACGGGCACCAACAACAGGGCGGGGAGCTGCTTCTGTGAGGGCGCGCGTATAGGGGTGCATTGGGGAAAGGAGCACGGAGTCAGTGTGACCAAGTTCAACAATTGTGCCTAAATACATGACGGCAACACGGGTGGAAATTTGTCGTACAACAGCGAGATCATGGGAAATAAAAATATAAGTCAGGCTTAATTTTTCCTGTAAATCAGTAAAAAGATTGATAATCTGTGCTTGAACAGAAACATCAAGGGCTGAAACAGGCTCATCGGCGACAATAAGGCGGGGGGAGAGGGTGAGAGCGCGGGCAATATTGATTCTTTGTCTTTGTCCGCCAGAAAATTCGTGAGGGTATCGGTTAAGGGTGCTTGGTGGTAAGCCAACCAGATCGAGCAATTCGTGCAGGCGTTCTCGAATAATAGCAGGCGATCGTTTATTACCCTGGGCGTCTTTGTGGACTTGTAAGGGGACGGAAAGAGAGTCGCCTATACGGCGACGTGGATTGAGAGAGGCATAAGAATCTTGAAAGACCATTTGCATACGTGCCCGTAAAGGGCGTAAAGCCGATTCTTTCATGTATGTAATATCGTGTCCTTCAAATAAGATTTTCCCTGATGAAATAGGGATAAGCCGTAAAAGACATCGCCCAAGTGTTGATTTGCCACATCCGGATTCACCGACCAATCCAAGTACTTCACCAGCATGAACGTCGAAAGAAATACCATCAACAGCGTGAAGAAATTGCCCCTTTGAAAGGGGATAAGATTTATAAAGTTGAGAAACGGAGAGGAGAGAATCAGTCATTACAAATACGACCAGTAAGTGGCGGAGGCAAGATGTGGAACAAAGTGAGAATAAGACAGAGAGGTATAAAGGAAGTCATACGGAGGAAGAAATCCACGGGCGTAAACAGGCAAGGTTATGTTGGGGAGCAATAGCGGTAAGTGGTGGTGGGGTAAGGTTACAAGCATTTTGTGCATGAGGACAGCGTGGGGCAAAAGCACAACCGGCAGGGCGTGTAAAAGGGGTGGGTGGCATGCCACGAATAGCGGGCAATCGTGGTGGACGCGGACCATGCATAGGAGGAATAGAATTTAAGAGGGCTTGAGAATAGGGGTGTTGGGATGCGGTAAAAAGGGTTGTCGTTGTACTGTATTCGGCAATACGCCCAGAATAGAGCACAAGTGTCGTATCACAAGTTTCAGCAACAACGCCCATATCATGCGTAATAAACACAATGGAAGAGCCGTAAGTGTCACGCAATTTAAGCATAAGCTCTAAAATTTGGGCTTGTACAGTCACATCAAGGGCTGTGGTGGGTTCATCGGCAATCAGCAATGATGGACGGCATGAAAGAGCCATAGCAATCATAGCGCGTTGTTTTAGTCCGCCCGATAATTGATGGGGATAACGATCGGCTGTACGAGCGGGGTCTGGCACACCCATATCAGCTAAAAGCTCTAATCTACGCGCGCGGGCTTGTTTACGGGTTAATTTTTCATGGGCACGGATTTGTTCATCAATTTGCCAGCCAATGGTGTATACAGGGGTAAACGCCGTCATAGGGTCTTGAAAGATCATGGCAATTTCTTTGCCACGTAAACGGCGTAAATCTTTTTCAGAAAGTGTAAGAAGATCTTGCCCCTTAAAAAAAATTGATCCGCTCACATGGAGGTTTGGCGCATCGATGAGCCCCATAAGGGCTAAAGCCGTCATGGATTTTCCCGATCCAGACTCACCTACAAGCCCAAGGGTTTCATGCGTGTTGAGTGTGAAAGAAACGTGGTCTACAATGAGCGTGGTTTTTGTGCCTGATGTAAGGGAAACACACAAATTACGAACATCAAGAAGAGAGGTGTTGGGAGGGATGGTCATCTGAATCTGAATAGGTGGGTTGAGAAGCTGGAGGAGTGTGGAGTCTTTTCTGGTGAGATTACTATTTTTCTGATATGTGATTAGAATAAACGCTTTAGTAATAATTGATATTAAAGGCTAGACGAATGAAAGAAAAGTTTTTACTCATACAGGGATTAAGGGCGTATGCGTGTACGCTTGTAGTTCTTGCACATCTCTTTTTTTGTATGGGAGAAGTCAGTCATTTTCATTTTCTGATGAGTAATGTGGATTTTGGTGCTTTAGGCGTGATTCAATTCTTTTTTATTAGTGGTTTTGTGATCACGATGGTAGCCATGAGGGAAAGCCGGTTTGAATTTATTGTAAAGAGGTTTTTTCGGATATTTCCGCCCATTCTTTTTTCTCTAGTTCTTATTATTACGGCGTATGACATTTGTCATTTAACCCATACAACGAGATTTATTGACTCCAACGGTTGGCGTTTGTCTGTGTTTCCTGGTTTATATTCGTGGGATGATTTGAGTAAAGGGCTATTTTTTAAGAATTTATTTTTAGCGGGTGTAGATATGAACGGTGTGATGTGGACTCTTGTTGTGGAGTCTACGTTTTATGTTTTGGTATTTTTATTTTTACCTCTGCTTAAAAAAAATCCTGTTCAATTATATACGTCTATCGGTTCTATTTTTGGATTATGGTACATATTAAAAAGATGTGATATGGGGGGGGGTAATAGAACAAATACAGCACTATTGCTATGATACATTTTTTTCGGTTGCTTTGGCAGGTAGAGGTTTTTTAGTCGATGTCATTTATCTTATTTTAGGGAGTCTTTTTTATCTTTGGTATGCGAAGAGAATAAAGCACCTCAGTTTTGCCGTGTTGAGTGCTGTGTTTTTAATATTGGTTATCAAAGGTCGAGGGCATTATAGCGGTCATTATGCTTGGTACTTGTGGCTTTCGTATGGGTTGCTTGTTTTAAGCGTGTATTTGAATAGCAGAATATCTGTTCCCAAATGGTTGGTGTCTTTGGGGAATATCAGTTATTCGGTTTACCTGAATCACCTAGTGCTAGGGGTTATTTTGATGAACGCCATTCTTTTTTATATAGGAGTGAGTTTTTCTAAATTTGTGTTTGCTTTTTT
>JAZLEM010000201.1:0-1865 GCA_045615245.1 Acetobacter sp.
CTTTTCGTATTTTGGGATGTCTATCACCACCGTGTTTACCTGTACCGCCAAGCGTTACATTTTGAAGGACAGAAACATCATTTTCGATAACACAGGTTTCTCCAACCACAATACCTGTACCATGGTCAAACAAAATACGCCGCCCTAATTGTGCAGCGGGGTGAATATCAATACCAAAAAGTTCTGAAGCACGGCTTTGCAGATGTAAAGCAAGATGTTTACGATTTTGTTGCCATAACCAATGCGCTACACGATAACATTGTACGGCGTGGTATCCCTTAAAAAACAAAAATGGCGTTATAAGATCTGTACACGCGGCATCACGTTCATGAATAGCAACAAGATCGGCAGCTGCGGCACAAACAATATCGGGGTCGGCTTCAAAAGACTCTTGTATAAGTTCTGTTAAGGCATCAACTGCCACAGAGCGATCACCCAATTTACGCCCGAGTAAAGCCGCAAGGGCAAGAGGAAAATTCGCATGAGAAGAAATTCCCGTTGCAAGTAAGCCTTTAACCAGTTGATCATGACATACACAGGCTTGTTTAAGCATTTGTTGCCATAATACAACCAGCTGTGAAGTACATAAACGCATGTTCCCTTCAAATTGGCTCGAAAAAACAGAAATATTTTGTTCAGTTTTTTTATTAGAAGATTTCTCGGCGTATTTTTCAGACACCGTTTCACTATCCTTTTTTTAACGAAACCCAAGAAAGGCAAAAAATAGCTTTGCCATTCCCCACTCCTATTCACCCATTACTAGGGGCTTTTACGTTTACCCACGCCTTTATGTATTTTATATGTTTATTATTGCAACACGTGAATATTCCTATTTTGATCACTCTGCAACAAAAATCATCAAGACACATCTCTTTTTTATCCCACGTCTTTATCCCATTTCCTTTTTATTTTAACCCCATAGCATATTTAACAAATGCTCTACGTAAAGGAGGAATACGGTGAACGCCTGCAATGCCTAGATCACGGGCAAAGCGTATAATAGGATTATTATTGCTAAACAGACGATCAAGCACATCTGTCGCCATAAACATAAGCATATTTGCCGGGCGACACTGCGCCTGATAACGCTCTAGCAAAGCGGGGGCACCAAGGTCTTCCCCTTTGGCATGAGCTTCTATCCATAAGGGACTTAAATGAATAATATCTCTATATCCTAAATTAAGCCCCTGACCGGCAATAGGGTGAATCCCATGGGCGGCATCGCCAACAAGCACCATTCTGGTCGCTGTATAACTTTGTGCATATTGTGCCGAGAGAGGATAAGTCCACCGCTGCCCGACAAAGGTTATCTTTCCGAGGCGTTGAGCACCCATGCGTTTTTCAAGTTGTTGAATAAAAAGAGCTTCATCTAAAGCGGCAAAACGTTCAGCACACCCATCTTTATCGCTCCACACAATGGCTGACATAAAAGGGTGTTCTGCTGTACCACAAAGTGGCAATTGCGCAAATGGACCTGCCGGTAAGAAGTGTTCAAGCGCGCTGTTATTATGGGGCAATTCATGGGCAATATTACACACAATAGCCGTTTGCCCATAGGGAAGACGGGTAAGAGGTATACCGGCTTCGGCGCGTAAACGACTACGACGCCCATCAGCAGCGACAACGACTTGTGCCCGAAAACGAATCCCATCTTTAAGAGAAACCTCTACCCCGTCATCTTTACGCAAAAAATGCGCTTCCGCAGGTGCTAAAACAGAGACACACGGCGTTGCGGCTAAAGCAGCATTAAGGGCTATACGCAAAGCATGCGCTTCGACCATCCACCCAAAGGGTTGATCGGCATCCTCACGTATAAATTGTAAAAAGAACGGTGAAGCAGGCTCCCCCGGACGACCATCTGTCAC
>JAZLEM010000202.1:0-6307 GCA_045615245.1 Acetobacter sp.
TTGCTTGTCTTCCTAAGACCGCTTGGCCTCCGACTTGTGGTTACACGGGATGTTGGCAGCAAAAGCAATTGAGTGGTACGAAACTCCTATAGAACCTATTCCTATTGTGAGAAGGGTTGTAGCAATAGTACGAGAAAGAAAAGACATATAAGAACCTCCAAGATTAGATTAAGAATAGGTTAAAAATAGATAATAGAAAGAACAATAACACAAAAGGGAGGGAACGTTTAAGTGGTAAGAGAAAACAACCTTTTCTAAATTTCTGGGATGATAAATTTGAGAAATAAATGGCTTTGACAAAATTTGTAGTTAAGATACGCGTGACAACACATAGAGAGTTCGGTATAGTTATTCAGAACTAATATTAAGTAGCATAATTTACGTAGTGTACAAAATACAAATGGAAATATTATAAAAATTATGTCTCTAATGCATATATGAGAAAGCATATATGAGAAATATGCTGTAAAGTTTACCAGATAAGTAATAGTAATCAAATATAATAACTATCATATATCCAATAACCAAAGTAGAGAAAGGTAGAGAATTAACGTGCGTTTAACGAAAATTATTAGTTTATTGATGGCAGGTGGTGTTCTTTCTGCTTGTGCGACAACAGTAGCTGTGAAAAAGAGTGCTCCTCCTCCTCGGGTAGGATCTCCTAATCCTTTTGCATATATGAAAAAATCTGCTGTTTGTAAGGTTGATCCTATTAAAAAAGATTCTGATGGAAATCTGTCAACGACGATGACTGTACGTTCAGACGGTGGGCTTTGTGAGTTCAAAGTCTCTCAACCCAATGGGAAGGCTTATATATCTTTTGGCGTAGAACCTCCGCCTGATCACGGTAAAGCATTTCTTTACTCGTTGGATAACGATACACATGTTACTTATACGCCAACACTAGGTTATGCCGGGCAAGATAAAATTAACGTTAGTCTTTTACCTGCAGCTGGGCAAAAACGCGATCATCTTGTTGTTATTGCACATGTCGATGCGACAGGTGTTCCTGTTCCTTATCCTATTACGACAGAGTCTAATCATGGAGAATCAAAACATCGTTTTACGCGGAAAAGAAGACATCGTGCTGTGTCAGCCTATAAACATAGGTGATATCAGAAACTGATCTGTTAGAGAGGAACGAAGCATTACTTAATAAAATGTCGGAATCGTTTTTAAACATGTTTAAGAATAAGAGGATCTTTTAATTTCTGTGTAGTTTTTACCTCTTGATCTATGTAGTTGTAGCACAACAAAACAAGTATAACAAAACATTGTGAAAGGAGTATAGGAAATGGAAAATCAATTTGGTTTTGTCTCTCCTAGAGGTCGTGTTTATGATTCAATTATCAATACTGTGGGTGGGACGCCACTTGTTGCTTTGCCTCGTTTGATGGGTCAAGATAAGTTAAAAAGCCGAGTACTCCTAAAACTAGAGTTTTTTAATCCGTTGTCATCGGTTAAGGATAGGATTGGTGCCGCTATGGTCATCGATGCTGAAGATAAAGGATTGATTACACCAGAAAAGACCCTCCTTGTTGAGCCAACATCAGGCAATACAGGTATTGCTTTGGCGTTTGTCGCTGCAGCACGAGGGTATCGTTTAACTGTTGTTATGCCAAAAGGGGCCTCTATAGAACGGCAGCGTATGGTAAAGTTGCTAGGAGGGCATTTGGAGCTAACTCCTCCTCAATTAGGGATGAAAGGTGCTATTGCACGAGCTAATGAAATTTTAGCTGAAAATCCAAATGCGTGGATGCCAAGCCAGTTTACGAATCCTACTAATCCTGCAGTACATGTTGCTACGACAGCAGAGGAGATTTGGGTTGATACGAGCGGGGAAGTAGACGTTGTTGTGGCTGGTGTTGGTTCTGGTGGAACAGTAACAGGTATTGCTCGCGCATTAAAACCTCGTAAACCTGGGTTACGCGTATTTGCTGTTGAGCCTTATGAAAGTGCTGTTTTAAACGGACATGATCCCGCTCCACATGCGATTCAGGGAATTGGTCCCGGGTTTGTGCCTGAAATATTAGAAGTTGATATTTTAGATAGTGTCATCATGGTTTCAGAACGTGATGCGATAGAAACTGCGCGCAGATGCGCAAAACTTGAGGGTATCCCCATTGGTATTTCTTCAGGAGCTTCTTTACATGCTGCGCTAAATTTAGCCAAAGAGGACAAATATGAGGGAAAGACAATAGTTGTCATTGCACCATCTTGTGCTGAACGATATTTATCTACGCCTCTTTTTGAGGGGTTGTAGGAAGATAATAAAACAACGAGAAACCTGCTTTTCATTTAATGGATAGGCAGGTTTTTTATTTTTACTAATAAATTGTTTTCTAACGGAGAACGATCTCTACGCGTCTGTTTTGAGGCTCTCTTGTGTTAGGAGCTGTTTTGACGAGAGGATCTGTTTGTCCGTAACCGTAGATAGAGATTACAGAGTTTTGAATGCCATCGCGAATAAGTTCTGCTTTAACGACTTCTGCACGACGGAAAGAAAGTTTAAGATTATAGTCTAGCCCAGATTTTTGCCCAGGATGAGCTGACGTGTTATCAGTATAGCCAGATACAGTAATACGCGTTAAGGCAATATGTGCTGCGGCTTTTGCCGCAGTGTTAATAACCGTACGGGCACGGTTTGTAAGGTCTACTTTATCCCAGTCAAAGAAAACGAGGTAACTTCGTACGGCTTGTGGTGCCGGAATAGTTGAGACTACTGATGTTGCAGATGTTGTCGGCGTCGGTGGTGGGGGGGGAGGAGGAGGATTAAACTCATATCGTAGTCCCAGCATAAGAGAATGGTTGAAATCTGTTCTCGTATCGTGATTGCCACTAGAAAATTCATAAGGATGCGTTTGGGTTATACCGTTAACAGTACCTCCTATTGTTCCCCATGAGGTCGCATGATATGACTGCGGACCGAGCATAGTCCAAAAACGATATTCTGCAGTTGCAGAAAGACCGACGACCCATGGTGTAGGAAAGGATAAACCAAATATAGCCTGATAAGCAAAATTGCCAAACGTTCCGCCAATATGTTCATCAAATTGTTTATTAGGTACCACAACCGAAGTGTGCATAGCTGTCCAATCATATCCAATGCCAGCACCGAAATAAGGAAATATCCAAGGACTACCAACATCCATATCGAAAAAGGCATTGGCCATAAAACCGTAAGTTTGCCGACGACCTCCAACGTGTTCATTGTGAAAGGCGTTCGTAACAAATTGTTTATAAGCCATACTCCGGTAATTGCCTTCCATTTCTACACGAAACCCATTACCTAGCCCCCAGCCTATAGAACCAATACCAATACCGCCTGTATGCCAACGGTCACGACCATCAGGAAACATTTTAGAGGAACGAATATATTGGTCTTGGTTAAAAGTAGCACCTCCTTCTCCTGCTATATAAAGCCCTTGTACTGGCTGCGCATAGGTCATAAAGGGAAGAGTAAACAGCCACGTTGCGACAGAAGCGGAAAATAATGTATGTAAGATAAGATTTTGGCGTAGTGTCATATTTTGTTAGCAATGTAACGCGTTTATATAAAGCAAAAAGATGCCTCAAAGGTGTTTAAACAATAAAGACATTATGCCAAAGATATATTAGAAATAACATCAGCAAAAATGTATTTATAGGAATTTATTGCTGTTTTGACAGAGTTTTAAGTGTTTTTTTAGGATCTATTTTGGAGAAGGCCTCGCTATTTTTCTGTTGGAAGAGGTTTTTTTAGGGCTTTTTGTTTTAGCCTTGGTTTTGAAAGGTTTGCCATTTTTTGTAAGAAAAGTGATGGCATTATCAAGTGTAACTGTGTCGATGTTTGTATCACGTGGTAAGTTTGCTCTCATAGAACCATGTTGTAGATAAGGAGCAAATCTTCCCTTGTGGAGGGTAATAGGTTCAGAATCAATTGGATGTTGTCCTAATACACGAACGGAAGCCATTTTTTTTGCAAGAGCATCAACGGCTCTATTAAGCCCTATGGATAAAATATCATCATCTTTATCAAGAGACCCGTAAAAAGAACCCATTTTAACAAAAGGACCAAAACGACCAATATCAGCCTCAATAGGTTCGTTTGTTTCTGGGTGTAAACCAATAATTCTTGGGAGAGATAAAAGACCTATAGCTTGTTCTAAACAGATGTCTTTTTCACTGATATTTTTAGGAAGAGTCTTTCGTTTAGGTTTTACTTTTTTATCTGCAGGATCAGATTCACCTTGCTGTATGTATAATCCCCATGGACCTTGACGAAGAGTAATATCCTCTTCTGTTACAGGATGTTTTCCTAAAAGACATATACCATCTTTAAAAGTATGTTCATGAGTGTTTTCTTTTGAAAAAGATGATGTCATAGAACTCGAAAGATCACAGGTATACTTACATTCAGGGTAATTAGAACACCCAATAAAGGCACCATGTTTTCCAAATTTCAGACCAAGTTTTCCTGATTGACAAGAGTGACATTGTCTAGGATCTGACCCATCGGATCTGTGAGGAAAAAAGAAAGGATCAAGAGTTTTGTCAAGTGCATTGATTACTTCTGTATTCGTTAACTCTTTCGTATCAGCAATAGCTTTAGAAAAATCTTTCCAAAAAGATTCTAAAACATATTTCCATTGAGCTCGTCCACCGGAGATATCGTCTAACAAAGTTTCAAAATCAGCTGTAAATCCTGTATTGACATAACGTTCAAAAAATAAAACCAAAAAAGTTGTTACTATGCGTCCACGTGTTTCTGGAATAAAACGGCGATTTTCTAGTTTGACATAGTGACGATCTTGTAAAACTTCAAGAATAGAAGCATAAGTGGAGGGGCGTCCAATCCCGAACTCTTCTAGCTTTTTAATGAGAGAAGCTTCAGAAAAACGGGGTGGGGGTTGTGTAAAATGTTGTTCCGATTTTACACCGCTATGGGTCAACGACTCTTGTTCTTGCATAGGGGGAATCCTATGGGACGTGTTACATTCTATTTCTTCTCTATCGTCTGATTCTTCAAGATAAAGACGTAAAAAACCATCAAATGTCATGATAGAACCATGTGCGCGAAGCATTGTTTGCGCAGATACATTGCTGATATTGATCATGACTTGATCAAAAAGTGCTGATTCCATTTGGCTTGCTATAGCACGTTTCCATATGAGTTCATATAAACGTTTTTGATCATGGGTAAGATAAGGAGAAACAGATTCTGGTATACGTAAAATATCTGTTGGTCGTATTGCTTCGTGCGCTTCATGAGCGTTTTTAATTTTTGAGGTGTAAACACGAGGTTTACTGGGAACATATTTATTTCCAATATGGGATTCAATATAGTGTCGAATAGCCTGAACAGCTTCTTTTGATAGGGTTGTTCCGTCTGTACGCATGTAAGTAATAAGCCCTACTGTTTCACCACCAAGATCGACACCTTCATAAAGTTGTTGCGCTGTGCGCATGGTATGTTGCGCGCTCATACCTAGTTTACGTGAAGCTTCTTGTTGAAGGGTGGAGGTTATAAATGGCGGTGAAGGATGACGGCGTACTATACGGCGTTCAATTGTATGAACAGAAAATTGATCTGCCTCAACTGCTTGTCTGGCTCTCTCGGCTTGTTCTGTATTGGTAAGGTCAAATTGGTTGAGTTTATTCCCATTGAGATGGGTAAGGCGCGCAACAAAAGGTTGACCAGCTTGCGTGAGAAAAGTGGCTGTGATATCCCAGTATTCTTGTGGTTTGAAAACTTCGATTTCAGCCTCACGTTCGCAGACTAAACGAAGAGCAACAGATTGAACGCGTCCAGCACTGCGTGATCCTGGAAGTTTACGCCAGAGTACAGGCGATAAAGTAAAACCGACAAGATAATCTAACGCTCTTCGTGCAAGATAGGCTTCAACGAGAAGCATATCAATTTGACGCGGATGGTCTACAGCATAACGATTCCGCGATGCAAAAAGTTCAACGAAACCCCCTTTCCGAGCAAATTGTATACTGGATAGTGTTTAGAACATGGAATAAGGGCGAATCGCACGCGCTGAAGGCGATTCGCCGAGGTCGCCTTCGCTATTCCGCGATGCAAAAAGTTCAACGAAACCCCCTTTCCGAGCAAATTGTATAGTGCATAGTGTTTAGAACATGGAATAAGGGCGAATCGCACGCGCTGGGCCCGATTCGCCGGGGTCGCCTTCGCTATTCCGCGATGCAAAAAGTTCAACGAAACCCCCTTTCCGAGCAAATTGTATAGTGGACAGTGTTTAGAACATGGAATAAGGGCGAATCGCACACGCTGAAGGCGATTCGCCGGGGTCGCCTTCGCTAT
>JAZLEM010000203.1:0-7526 GCA_045615245.1 Acetobacter sp.
GATAAAAAATACGCGGCAACCATCATCCCTGCAGGGCAACAAATTATCGCTTTTGGACCAACCGCCAACTGGCAAGGGAAAATTTGGCCGACAAATCGTTATGCCCTCTTGTGGCAACACCTCACTACCGCCTACCCTAACGCCATTCCAGCTCTATTTTACGGACCCGGCACGCAAGAAGCCCTTTTAGCACGCCCTGTTTTCGCCGATCTTCCCCAAGCTATTGACGCGGGCGGGCGTTTTACTCTTACCCAAACAGCCGCCATGTTAGCGCGTTGTTGCCTCTATATTGGCAATGACTCGGGGCTGATGCACCTTGCTGCCGCCACGGGTATTCCTACCCTTGGGCTTTTTGGTCCTTCTTGCCCATCGCAATATGCGCCGACCGGTGCACTTTCACGCTGGGTAAGCCCTTCCGCCCAAAAAACAGATAAAGAACAAACACCCATAGAAGAAGGCAAAGCCTCTATGACCGATATTAGCGTTGATTGTGTCGCCAAAGCAGCACTCGCCTTACTCGACCAAGCTAAACATGATCATTCTCATCAGACAGTTATGTTATAATTATCTTTTAGCCCTCTCCATTTAACACAGTTTTCCCACAAAGTTTTACATCAAAAAGCGTTTTAGTTTTTGTATGCTCAAAACAGCGATCCCTTCTCTTCGAGAGTCTCTTACGCCTCCTCTCAAACCGTTAAAAATAGCCCATGTTATCGCTGGAGCAGCAACCGGTGGGGCAGAATTATTTTATGAACGTTTATGCCTTGCACAAGCTGCCGATGGTCTTTCTGTGCTGCCCATTTTGCGCCGTCATACCGAACGGGCACAACGTTTACGCGCTGGCGGGCTTACCCCTCTCGAACTGACTTTTGGCGGGTTGGCTGATTTTTCAACTCGTAGGCATATACGGCACGCGTTACGCGCTTTTGCCCCACGTATTGCTGTGGCGTGGATGAATCGGGCGGCGCATTTTATGCCTCGCCCCCAACAAGGAGACACGTGGATTACCGTCGGGCGGCTCGGTGGCTTTTATGATCTTTCATATTATCAGCACTGTTCTCACCTTATTGGCAATACGCACGGCATTACGCAATGGATTTGCCAACAAGGTTGGGCAAAAGAACGCGTACATTATCTCCCCAATTTTGTGGCTGATTTTGCCCAAATACCGCCAACCCTACCGCCTTACTTGCCAAAAGGTGCCCCTTTTCTCCTCGCTTTAGGTAGGTTGCACCCTCATAAAGGGTTTGATGTAATTATTCGCGCTATGCGCCATATACCCGCTCTATCTCTTGTTATTGTTGGTGAGGGACAAGAACGTGCCACCCTCGAAAGCCTGATTCGGCGAGAAAATTTAACAGATCGGGTTTATTTGCCCGGATGGATAACAAACCCCGAGGGGCTTATCCGAGCTTGTTCTGTGCTGGTATGCCCCTCACGTCATGAACCTTTGGGTAATGTTATTCTTGAAGGGTTTTCGGCAGAACGCCCCGTTGTTGCCACCGCAGCACAAGGTCCGACAGAACTGATCTCTCCTTTTCAAAATGGTCTTATCAGCCCTTTAGAGGATGCCCAACAGCTTGCCCATACCATCACCGAAGTGTTAGAAAACCCTGTTCTTGCCCAACACATTGCCCAAGGCGGACGCCGTACTTATGAAAAATTTTATACAATCCAACATGTGCTCAATGCGTGGTATCAGTTTGCCACAACCCTAGAGGCGTAAACTATGTGCGGTATTGGTGGCATTTTTCTTACTCCACAGAACTCTCTCTCGCACCTATGCCCGCCAACAGCGAATCAGCAGCAGCACGAAAATTCTTTTTTACCCTTATCTATTCAAAACATGTGCCGATCTCTTCAGCATAGAGGACCCAACGGCACGCGACATCTTCTATTGCCTGAAGCTGTACTTTTTCATACACGCCTATCGCTGGTGGATTTACAAGCCGGCGATCAACCCCTTTCTTGGGACACAGCCACCCTTGTTGCCAATGGTGAAATTTATAACGATCTCTCTTTACGACAACAGTTTAAGACAAGCTCTTTCACAACAAATAGCGATTGTGAATCTATTCTTGCCGCATGGCAACACTACGGCATCCATTTTTTACACCATTTACGGGGTATGTATGCCTTAGCCCTTTATGAGTCGCAACATCAAACGGCTTTCCTTGCGTGTGATCCCTTTGGGATTAAACCCCTCTATTACACAACATTAAAAAACGGCGTTGCTTTTGCCTCTGAACCCTCTGCGCTTTTAGCGGCTGACTTCGTTCCACGCGCTTTAGATACAACACGCTTGTCAGAACTTCTCCAACTCCAATTTACAACAGGTGCCCGGGGTATTTTTCCTCGTATTTATCGCGTATTACCGGGGGAGATGATCACCATTACACAAGGCGTTATAACGGCACGTTCTCGTCTCCCTGCCCTTCCTATCCTTAAAAAAACAGATTTTTTTACTTCTGAAACAGAAGCCCTTGTCGCCTTTGACACCGCTTTTACGGAAAGTGTGGCGCTGCACCAACGCGCCGAAGTCCCCTCGGGCGTGTTTCTTTCTGGCGGCATTGATAGTGCCTGTGTATTAACCGCTCTTACCCGCAATAAAGCTGTATCCTACCCCCCTCCTATACGGTGTTATACGGCTGTTTTTGATAGTCCTTATACAAAATCTGAAGCCGAACCTGCACAGGCTTTAGCCCGTGCAGCAAGAATTGATCATGAAGTTATACCGATTACCCGCGCTATGGTCTGGCAACACTTACCCGCCATTGCTGCCTGCATGGACGACCCTGTCGCCGATTATGCCATTATTCCCACATGGTTTTTAGCACGCCAAGCCTCGCACGAGGTAGGGGTTATTTTAAGCGGTGAAGGAGGCGATGAACTTTTTTGCGGCTATGGTCGTTATCGTGCCGCAACGCGCCCTTGGTGGTTAGGACGTAAACGCCCATGGCGACGCGGTATTTTTGATGGGTTAGGGCTGCTACGCCTACCTACCCCTTTTTGGCGTACGGGCATAGAGCATGCCGAAAATAGGCACAAAAACTTACATACCCCCCTTTCTCGCCTTCAAGCGGTCGATTGTGCCGAATGGTTGCCGCATGATTTACTCCTTAAACTTGATCGATGCCTTATGACCCATGGCGTTGAAGGACGTCCTCCTTTTTTAGACCCGTCTGTCGCCCGCGTTGCCTGTCGCCTACCGGATAACATGCGCCTACGCCATGGAAAAGGAAAATGGCTTTTACGCCAATGGCTCGCCCAGCATAACTCTGCAGCACGCCCTTTTGCGCCAAAACAAGGGTTTACCGTGCCTATTGGGCAATGGATTATGGAAGAAAGCCGACTTCTTGCCGACCTTTTGCCCGCGCAAGAATGCATTGCCGAAATTGCTGACCCCAACGCGGTACGAAGCCTTTTACGCTCTTTACACAAACCCCGAGAAGTTGCCGCAGCTTGGAATCTTCTTTTTTATGCGCTTTGGCATCGCGCCCATATCCGTGCGCTTCCCCCTGTAGAACCCCTTTTTGAAGCCCTTCTTTAAGGATTTTCTACTTTAATATCTTTCTTTTTTTTCTCTCTTTTCACTCTATATATGGCTCCACCCAGGTGTCGTAAATACCATGGGCATGCCTTGCGTATCATAGACCGTCACGGCGGGAGCACCCTCTACAAAAACACCAATCCGCGTGATAGGTACCCTTCCATAAGGAGTTTGGAGAAAACCCGTTTCCTCTAAAGCTTTTTCATGATGAGGGGGAATAGCCATTAAAATTTCGTAATCGTCGCCACCTGTCAGGCATGTTTTGAACCATGGCGTGCCGGCTTGTTGTGCGGGTATAGAGAGGGGAATTGTTTTGGCTTCTAATACAGCATGTAAGCCGTTTTCATGGGCTAAATGCCCGCAATCTTGCACCAAACCGTCGGAAATATCGAGGGCAGCAGAAGCTAACCCAAAAAGAGGAAGCCCAACCCGTGGGCGAGGAATACGATACCGATCAACGAGCCTGCCAGATGTTTCTTCTAACTCACCGCGCAACACTTTTAACCCCAGCGCTGCATCGCCAATGCTCCCCGTTACCCAAATACCGTCTCCCGCTTGTGCTCCCTTACGTTGTATCGCCTGACCATGTAAAACAGACCCTATTAAGGTAAGCGATAACACCAGAGGACCTGACGTAGAAAGTGTATCGCCCCCCATAAGGCTTATCTGAAATTTTTCTTGATCTTCTGCTATGCCTTCAGCAAAGCGCTGCACCCATGCCTCTGTAATATGGGGTGGACGTGCAAAAGTCAGCAACCATCCCTCGGGTTTGCCACCCATAGCGGCGACATCAGAAAGATTACACCGTAAGAGTTTACGCCCTATTGTTTCTGGCGGGTCATCGGGCAAAAAATGTACATTTTCAACCATACCATCTGTCGTAATAACCAGTTCTCGCCCTTTTGGTGGTGTAAAAATAGCGGCATCATCATGAAGCCCAAGGGCAGCCTCTCCCGCCAAAGAAGAAAAATAACGCTGTATAAACGAAAATTCTTTTGAACGATGGATGAAACGAAAAGGCACGCGTTTATTCCGCTTCTGGGTTTGATGGAAAAAAAACTTTTTCCTCAGAAACGAGAGGGTCAGAATGTTCCTGCTGAATCCGCGTATGAAAAAGAGTATCGAGCACACCATTCACCAATTGCGGCTCACTTCCCGAAAAAAAACCATGGGCTATATCTATATATTCGTTCATAAGAACCGCTACCGCAACATCACTATATTTTCCCTCGCTATAGGCAGCAAGAAAAATTGCCCTCAAAACAGGATCAAGACGTTCAAGTGACCATGTTTTTGGTAGAACTTTTCTAATTTCTTTCAACAAATCATTTTTGTTTTGCCAAGCATAACGCACAATTTGTTGAAACAATTTTTTATCGACACCCAAAACATATCCCTCTTCGTAAAGGGTATTGGCTGGCTCTGCGCCCTGCGTACGATGGTTAAGTATACGATAGTCAAGAAATTGTTGAATGACCACTTCTATATTGTCATGATTATGTTCACTTTGAAAAAGTGCCTGTACCGCTGCAACCCGTGCTACGGTACGATACCTTTGTTGCGGGTGTTGCGGAGACCGCTGTGAATTTTGTTGTGAATTTTGTTGACTTTGTTCATCGTTTTGGGAGGGGTTGTTTTGCTTTAAAGCATTATGTTCTTCTATCATTGTGTGTTCTTCTATCATTGATGGCTAATCTCTACCTTTTTTGTCTGTTCTTTATCTGTTTTTATCTGTCGCTTTACGTCGACTTCTCTGCCTATTCAAAAACCACCATAAAAAGCTTTTTACAAGCACCGAGCTCAAATAATATTACTCAAATGATATTCAAATGAAACGATATTCAAAACAATTACACGATATTCAAAGTTTTTTATAGTTAAGATATTCTCACCCATCAAAGACGACACCTTTACGGCGTATCGTCAATAGAGGCTTTTCGTGTACCGTCTGCAAAGGTTAGGTCTATTTTCTGCCCCTGCTGTAAAAATGCAGCTGCTGTTACAGGCTTTCCATCAACACTGACAAGTGCATACCCTCGGGCTAATACAGCTTGGGGAGAAACCGCTTCGAGCCTTCCAACAAGATTGGCAAGAGCCCCACGTTTTTCACGTAATAAAGCCAAAAGAAAAGCCGAAGAAAGACGACACCTTTCTTGCCGAATCACCCATTCCTGCTTATTTTTTTGCAAAGCAGACAATAAATGCCCACCTAAAGCTATAAGCCGTCTTTGCTGGCTCATCAACAATGTGTCTATGGCAGGTATACGGCGCTCCAATGTAAGAAAACGTTCACGCCGGTTATGCATAAGCGCCAGTAAAACCGTGGTTAATTTTTGGCTTCTGGTATCAAGCTTCAACCGCTCTGTTTGCAACAGACCTGGCAAATCAGGCAATAAAGCCGTAACAGCGCCAAAATGGAGGCGTACACGCTGCATGTGGCGTGCTAAACTTGCCGTTGCCTTTGCAGCCTGTTGCATAATGAGTGCCAACAAATCTGCTCGGGCAGGAATAACCATTTCAGCAGCGGCTGTTGGCGTTGGGGCACGTTTGTCAGCAACATAGTCTATAAGGGTAACATCTGTTTCATGCCCGACAGCAGAAATGAGCGGAATACGACACGCCGCCACAGCCCTTACAACAGATTCATCGTTAAAAGCCATTAAGTCTTCTAAAGAGCCACCGCCTCGCGCCACAATGAGCACATCCGGGCGAGGAATAGCCTCGGTGCCTTCTAATTTTTCAAAACCTTGAATCGCTTCGGCTATTTTTTCTGCCGCGCCCTCCCCTTGTACCGGCACAGACCACACCAAAATAAAGCGTGGAAAACGACGTTGCAATGTTATTTGAATATCGTGTAACACCGCCCCTTGTGAAGACGTTATAACCCCTATCACAGAGGGTAAACGAGGCAGAGGCTTTTTTCGCTCTTTGGCAAATAACCCTTCGGCTTCTAGGCGTTGTTTGAGGCGTTGGATTTGTGCAAGAATAGCCCCCTCGCCTGCGTATTCCATACGCTCTACTATGAGTTGATAGCTTGAACGTTCCCCATAAGAAGAAATACGCCCCGTTGCGACAACTTCAAGACCATTTTCGGGAGAAAGCCCGAGACGTGGTAGAGCATACTTCCACACTACACCCGCAAGTTTTCCCTGAGAATCTTTGAGTGAAAAATAAAGATGACCAGAACTATAACGCTTAAACTCTGTTATTTCGCCACGAACACGAACGCGGCTGAAAGCCCCCTCAAGCGTATAACGAATAGCGCCAGAAATTTCCGATACAGTATATTCAGGGATATTATTTTCCCCACTATACCCTCTATTAAACTCTGTATTTATAAACTCTTCGTACATTTTTGTTGATTTCGTTTTTACTGATTTCGTCGTTATCTGTTACGTGTTCAGTTGCGTATATTATTATCTCTTCAAAAAAATATTTTACGACTGTAAACTCAAAACAATATAAAGTGAGTGTAATTCAATTCGTGAATAGACTCAAGTGAGGTTAAGCCAGCTTATGCGTGTACTTCTTATCGGATCAGGTGGGCGTGAACATGCCC
The DNA here is from genome assembly GCA_045615245.1 of Acetobacter sp. Taxonomy (GTDB): domain Bacteria; phylum Pseudomonadota; class Alphaproteobacteria; order Acetobacterales; family Acetobacteraceae; genus Acetobacter. The sequence continues at coordinate 7,110 of JAZLEM010000203.1, forward strand.
TTGCTCAAATATTAGCACGTTCCCCTCTTTTATCAGCGCTTTTTATCGCCCCCGGGAACCCGGGCACTGCTCTCTTCGGCACCAATATTGCTATTGACGCCCATGATGTTTCTGCCCTTGTGGCTTTTGCCCAAAAACAACGCATAGACCTTGTTATTCCAGGACCAGAAGCCCCCCTTGTTGCCGGCATTGCCGATGCCTGTGCTGCTGTCGGGTTGCTGTGCGCCGGTCCAACCCAAGCCGCTGCCCGCCTTGAAGGAAGCAAAAGTTTTGCCAAAGACATTTGCAAAGCGGCGGGCATTCCTACTGCTTCGTGGCAGCATTTTACCGATATAGAGGCGGCTTTACATTATATACGTCATACAAAAATACCCACGCCTCAAAGCCCGCTTGTGATTAAAGCCGATGGACTTGCCG
>JAZLEM010000204.1:0-1205 GCA_045615245.1 Acetobacter sp.
AGATCGACGCCACAACTCAGCCGATTGTACCGTAGGCATTAATATTTCCTGTGCGTTAATACGGTCCTGCTCCTCACGAATAATGTTGCTAATATGACGTAAGACTCTCAACCCCATAGGAAGCCATGCATAAATGCCAGAGCTTGTTTGCCTGACCAAACCCGCTCGCAACATAAGCCTATGTGAGATAATTTGAGCCTCTTTCGGTATTTCTTTAAGAGTAGGAATAAAGCTCTGCGAAAGACGCATAATACATTGACCTTACTAAAAGATAATCATTCAAAAATACGTGTATGTTTTATCTGTCTTATCATACACGAAGTAAATGCACATCCACTAAAGGACGTTTCTGAAATTTCCGACTAATTACACGCCGTAAAGCCGTTTTAGCTGCAGATTGGAAAGAGTGATCATCATTTCGTAGTTCATCAGGAATAATATCAAGTGCATTTGCAAATTCCTCATGCACACGAACAGTATCAAGATCATCAGGATCTAGTAACCCGGGGGCACTTATTTTAGGCTCCCCAATCACATATCCTTCATCATCAACAGCAAAACTACCAATAACCATACCATTAAAAAGCATCTTACGCCGCGCTGTAAGAACACTTCCATGCATAGGTAACAAACGATTACCATCGAGCACAAGACACCCCGTAGGAGCTGTACCCACAACCCCAACATGACCACGAGCCAAATGTAGAATATCCCCATCCTCCATAAGAACGGGCGTTACCCCTTTTTTTCGTGCAACAGCCGCCTGTGCTGTTAAATGACGCCATTCACCATGCACTGGAATCACATATTGAGGATTAAGTAAATCATACATTTGTTGTATATCCCCTTCCGTTGCATGACCAGATACATGGACAAAATATTCATTATCTGTAAGAACAGTTACACCACGTTTTGCCAAATTATCTTGCACCGTCATAATCGCATGTTCATTTCCGGGAATCATACGACTAGAATAAATAACTGTATCTCCTTCCCCTAGTGAAATATGGGAATGTATTCCTAACGCAATACGAGACAGAACAGAACGAGGCTCCCCTTGGCTTCCTGTAACAATCATTAAAAGTTGATCGTTAGGAATGTCATTTGCCTCTTTCTCATGTAAAAAAGGAGGAATATCCGCAAGATAACCACAATCACGTGCCACTGTAGCAATATTACGAAGTGATCTTCCAACCAAAACGACC
>JAZLEM010000205.1:0-12274 GCA_045615245.1 Acetobacter sp.
GGATCTTCCGGAGAGGAACGACGGGTTATGACTCCACATCGAACGAATTCTCCGATGCGCGGGAATACGAAATTTGATATATTTCCGATGTTGATACCGTTGAAGGTCGTGCCCTTCAAGCTGAACCGTGGTTCCCTGACCGTGGCGCCACGGCACTCCTATTTAATGCGTTATCCCAAAAGCAAAAGAAGCCTTATGCCGCTATTTTTTATATTGCTGACGGTGTGGCAACACACGATGATGCTTCTTTTCGCACAGCACTGCAGGCATTAGGTTCTGTCCAAGATATTCGTTTTCCTTCCCAAACTATTTTTGCCCTTGCTGCACCTTTGAACACTTCACACACCCTTACACCCTCCCCCAATATAAAAACCCTTGCTCGTTTATTAGGACTACCTACCAAAAATCCACGCCATGTGTTGATTAAAGCTTACACGCGCGATGGCAGTTTGATCACTGTTATACCTGTTTTTTTGCCAGCTCATGCCACGTCTGCCAATATCACGACAAACCTCCCTTTTGAACTATGCAACCGTATCACCTCATTACATGTCCAAGGTGCTATGGGTGCTTCTGCCATATTTTTACGTGATAGCCGTCAGATGGTACACCCTGTAGGCTTGTTATCAACTGTTTCTGGCAACACGCCTTTTTTAGGGCGTGATTTTTATTTACACCGGGCACTTGCTCCCCTCTCCCTTCTCCGTGAAGGATCCGCCCAACAACTGCTCACACAACCCCTCTCTGTTCTCATTGCGCCTGACGGATCTTTGTTAGAGGAAAAAACCTTCAATAGGGTACGCGATTGGGTTCAAGAAGGAGGTACGCTTATTCGTTTTGCAGGACCACTTCTTGCCAACCGTCAAAGTTATGCGGATTTTTCCGATCCAGACTTCCCTTCCAAAACACTACTCCCTGTTCCCCTCTTGGAAGGAATGCGCCAACTCAACGGCACGATGACATGGAACACCCCGCAAAAACTTGCTCCTTTTAGGGTTACCTCTCCTTTTTACGGGTTACCCATCCCTTCAGATGTTACCATTACGCAACAAGTGCTGGCAAAACCTACGCTTTATTTGTCAAAACATGTTCAGGCACGTCTAGCCGATGGCACGCCTTTGGTCACCTATACCTCTTTAGGAAAAGGAAAAATTATTCTTTTTCATGTCAGTAGCACGGCGGATTGGTCTAGCCTGCCACTCTCTGGCTTGTTTGTCTCTATGTTGCAAAGGCTTATTGAACAGGCAAATGGCGTTTATATCCCTACCGATACCGCTCTTTTTTCCCCTTTTCTTACTCTTAATGGAGAAGGGATTTTAGGAACACCGCCTTCTTTTGCACGTGGAATCACAAGCCATGATTTTACCCATACCCTTGTATCACTCAAACATCCCCCTGGTTTATACGGAGATAAAAACCATCGAAGAGCACTCAATACGACAAATGTTTTTGACACCTTAAAACCCGAAATGTTATGTGGCATACGCACCGACCCCGCCGAGCATCACCTCAATCAACCGCTTGGTCTTTTTTGTATCGTTTTTGCCATGACTCTTTTGTTTTTAGACAGTCTTCTTATCCCCTTTATGCACGCCGGCTTTATCACCTTTACACAACAAACGCAAAAAAAACTCCTCTTTCTTTTTTTATGGGGTCTTGGAAGCAGTATAGGGGGAACAATAGGCGCTATAACGCCGACACAAGCCCAAACGTGGATTCCCCAATGGAAGCAGCAGGAACGCACCCCTATCACACCTCAAGCTGCGCTTGAAACACGCCTTGCCTATGTTGTCACGGGCAATCAAGCTATTGATACGGTTTCTCGCGAAGGGTTGAAGGGACTTTCAGATTTTGTTAATGCCAAAACTTCGGTTGTTTTGAGCGCCCCCGATGCTGTACGACCCGGGATAGATGATTTAAGTTACTACCCTCTCATTTATTGGCCAATACCCTCTGAAACACATTTAAGCCCTGCGGCTATCGACGCCTTAAATCAATTTATGGCACATGGGGGCGTTTTATGGATTGATACACAAAGCGGCATGGTCGGCAGTGATGATCAGAACGGCGTTTCTGAGATTCTTCGCCATTCGCTTGCCGGTTTACGCATTCCCCCTTTGATGTCGATCACTAAGCATAATTTACTCGCGCATACATTTTACCTTTTGCGTGATTTTCCCGGGCGATATGCCCATTTACCCGTTTGGATCTCACGCGTGAAAGAGTCAGACAATGACGATATTAGCCCCATTATTATTGGTTTTGCCGATTGGGCACATGCTTGGGCGATTGATGCCAATGGCAACATGCCTTATGCCGTTATTCCGGGTGGGGCAAAACAACGCCAACAAGCCTATCGTTTTGGCTTAAATGTTGTACTTTATACCTTAACCGGCAGTTATAAGACCGATCAAATTCATATTCCCGCCCTCTTAAAACGGTTAGAAGATCACCCCTAATTCACCTAAAAATCCAACATTAAAATAACATTAAAATAATGCCCTTTACCTCTATAACTTTTACCCCTCTTATCCCTTTATGGCTTTTTATCCTTCTTGCAAGTCTTGCTATAGCTGTGAGCGGTATCTCTCTCGTCTATAGCAACAAATGGACAACTTTATGCCGTTTAGGGGCTTTTACTGTTATTTTATTATGGTTCGCCAACCCACAACAAACGCACAAAACCTGGCGCACCTTACCCCCAACAGCCCTTATTTTGGTCGACAACTCCCCCTCGATGCATTTCGGCGAACGCACTGCACTCGCCCAAAAAGCTCTCCACTTTTTAGAAAACAATCACCCCCCTAACCTCATTTTACACACCGTGGTTGTTAACGATAACGAGCATGAAGGAACACGCCTTTTTAGTGCCCTTCAGCAAGCGAGTGCGGATATCCCGCCCGGCCATTTGGCAGGTGTTATCATGATTACCGACGGTGAAAATAACGACACCCCCCTGTCTGTCCCCCAACAAATACCTCCTCAATTCATCGCCTCGAATCGGTATAGTCAGCCTTTCTTTTTACCTTTACATGTTTTATTAACGGCACCCCACGAGGAAATAGACCGACGTCTTTCTGTTTTACAAGCCCCTCCCTACGCCCTTGTTGGAAAAACAGCCTTCATACGTATCCGTGTTGAGGATCAGGGTTCTTTACAAAAAGAAACGCCTGCCACCTTAACACTACGCCTTAATGGGGCAGAACCTCTCACTTTCCCTATACATACAGGTCAGAATCAAGAAATTCATCTTCCTATTACACACCCCGGACAAAATTTTATCGCTCTTTCTGTTTCTCCCCTTCAAGGAGAAGTGTCGACACAAAATAATCAGGTCATTATCCCGATTACAGGCATTCGCGATCGGTTACGCGTTTTACTTATTTCTGGGTCTCCGAATCAGGAAGAGCGGAGCTTACGCCGATTCCTCAAAGCTGACCCAGCGGTTGATCTTGTCCATTGCACCATTCTTCGCCCCCCTGAAAAAGACGACGGCACCCCTCTTTCGGATCTGGCGTTAATTGCTTTCCCTGCACGTGAACTTTTTGAACAAAAAATCAACCAATTTAATTTAATTATTCTCGACGGTTTTCAAAATCAATTTCTTTTCCCCGAGAGTTATTTTGAGAATATCGCCCAATTTGTCCGCAATGGGGGCGGGCTTTTGCTTATTGCAGGTCCCGAATTTGCAAGATCTAATTCTTTGCAAAACACCCCTCTTAACGAAATTTTACCCGCACATGTTTTAGAAGACACGCGCATAATAATCAATCACCCCTTTCGCCCACAGATCACAGAAATAGGTAAAAGGCACCCTGTCACGTCCCTTCTTCCCGACTCGTTTTCTTTTTCTTCTCTTTCTCATAAAAACACTCCTGTTCCTCTTTGGGGTCCGTGGTATCGAGCATTACAGCCTAACCATGTGCATGGAGAAGTGCTTATGACAGGTCTGCATAAATCTCCTTTACTGATTCTCGATCATGTTGGCAAAGGACGCGTGGCCATGCTTTTATCGGATCAAATTTGGCTATGGTCACGCGGGGAAGGAGGTGGCGGTCCATATGCCGAGCTTTTAAGACGCCTTGCCCATTGGCTCATGAAAGAACCCTCGCTCGAAGAAGAACGCCTTTCGGCACACATTACCGATAACATGCTTTTCATAACGCGCCATACGCTTTCCTCGGCAACACAAAGTTTTGTGACCATCACCCCGCCTTATGGGCTTCCTTTTCGCGTGCGCTTAACACGCCCTCCCCAAAAAGATCAACAAGGCATACAACAAGCTACTTTGCCTATATCGGCGCGCGGTATTTGGCAAATTTCAGATGGTCTGCACACCATTTACACCGCCTCAACCCAAAATGATACGCCCGAATTTGCTGACCTACGCGCCACAGTCACGCGACTCTCGCCCCTTGTTCGCAAAACAGGCGGGGGCATTTTTTGGCTTGGCTCGCTTAAAAATTTTCACGCCCCCCGCATATTAGAGGCACATGGCTCCCTTTTGTATGGGAAAAATTGGCTGGCTTTTCCACAAAGAGAAACGCGTATTTTAACGCAAGATACCGCAACCCCTCTTCTACCGGCATGGCTACCCCTTGGGCTTGTGCTGGCTTTGCTTGGTGCCGCATGGTGGCTAGAAAGAGATACTTAAAAATACTTAAGAGACACTAAAAACGCATATATAAATTAAATCTATAAAATAACCAGCAGAATCTTCCCCCCTCAGAAAAGAAAACCAAAAACCAAAAAGAAGGTACCTCTATCAAATCCTGATTTTTTATAAAAATAATAAAAAATTTTTTACTTGACTTTTTGTGGGGGGGGTAGAACAAGAGAAAGTTTTTTTACACGGTTATATCGATGTAGGTTATATTCAGTATGATTAATTCACATAAAGAAACAACAGGAATAACAATAAAAAGACGACCTAAAGAAGACTCCAACACTGCGACAACGCAAGAAAGTCAACAAAACAATCAAGAAAAAGAAAAGAAAAAAGAGATTGAATTTACTGCAGAGGATCCTAAATATACCCTTGATGACCTTGTTTTACCTGCCCATGTGAAAGAACAAATTCTTGACGTTGTGCATTATACCCAAAATAGTGAGATTGTTTTTGATCGGTGGGGTCTTGGCAAAACACATCATTATTCAAGACGAATGGGCATTAACTTTTATGGTGAGCCAGGCACTGGTAAAACCATGGCTGCCCATGCGGTGGCGCACTATCTCAACCGTAAAATTCTCATTGTCAACTACGCCGATATTGAATCGAAATATGTAGGCGAAACCCCCAAAAACATTCGCAAAGCCTTCGAAGCTGCTAAAGAAGCCCAAAGCATTATATTCTTTGATGAAGCCGATGCGATTTTAAGCCGCCGTGTGACCAATATGTCAAACGCAACAGATACGAGTGTTAATCAAACGCGATCGGTCATGCTCATGCTCCTAAACGACTATCAGGATTTTATTGTTTTTGCCACAAATTTTATTGAGAATTTTGATCCTGCTTTTATGCGACGGATCTCGCACCATGTCCGTTTTGATTTACCAGATCTTGACTGCCGTCGTCTATTGTGGCGGCAGTATATTCCGCAAAAGATGCCCAATACGATTGACGTTGACAAACTCGCCGAAGAGTTTGAAGGCGTTTCTGGCAGCGAGATCTCAACGGCTGTATTAAAAGCAGCGTTTAAGGCGGCTCGGGCACAAGCCACTGAGGTATCGCAACAAGATGTGGAAGAAGCGATAGAGGGCATTTTAGCCAGCAAACGCGCCAATAAAAAAGAACAAGGTGAGGTAACCGTTGAAAAAAGAAAAGTCTCTGAAGATTATGCCAAAGAACAAATGGCTAAACACGAGTGTGAAGAACCTTCTGAGCAACATATGGAACAACATCAAACAGAAAAATAAGAGAAAATCTGTAAAGAAAGAGGACTATTATGGTAATTTTGACAGGATTATTGATAGGAAAACTACTCCTTGGTGCAGGGGTTGGAACAGCAATTTTTGGTGCTATTTTGTACTGGGATCAGGTTAAAGAGTGGCTTTATGATCTTGTTCAGAAAATAGAAAAAATTTGGAAACAGATAAGAAATTACATTCCGCACGGTGCAGTTGTTCTGGGGGATAAGCTTGTCGATGGAATGGTTCAAATTGCTCACAAGCTTTACTACCAAGAAAAAGGAGAATGGTTTGAAGAAACAACAAAACGGAAAGTAAATGCTAAAGAGGTTCCTTCACATATTTTGAAAAAGATAGAAAACAACAAAGGACAAGCTGATATTACGGAAAACCTAGAGAATGAATTGAATCTTGAAATCTCATAAATAAAAGGCATAAACACAAATGACAGAAGAAACAATAAGGAGGACTATATCAATGTCCCAAGTTCCTCCAAATCTTATCCAAAAAATGGTAGAAGAACTAAATGCTAAAACAGAAAAAGTAGATGCTAAAGAAAGAGAGCTAGACATTAGAATAGAAAAAGAAAAAAAGCGGCTTTGGCTACATTTTTTCCTATGTTTAATGCTTTTTCCCTTAATTGATACTCACTGGCATGACTTAAATCTTTTTGAACTAGGTGCATTTGGTCTATATTTTATCACTCTGGTTTGTATTAGCGGATTTTGGATACGATTTCTATTGGTACCAATAGCACTATTGATGCTTCTTGCGGGTATTGGTCAGGCTGTCGACGACAAGTCTGTCGATAATGGTACACCTGATCATCAGTTATCCTACTTGTTTTTACTTAATCATAAAGAGGTTTAATAAGAAATGACACCTTCAGAGAAAATAAGACAATTCTTATCTATATGCTTCAAACGTTTTTTCACTTTTCCTAATAAAGAAAAAGATCTTGATACATTAGTAGACGATTTCCAAAAGATAATTTTAGATAGCATTAAAGAAACAGAAAAGCAGGAGCAATGGATTTATCGAGGAGGAGAGCTTAAGCTTCTCTCTGGAACAGATCAGAATTTTTCATTACAGTGTGTTCTGTATTTTCAAGACTCACAGGAAACATGGCACGAGCAAGCACTAAAAAAAGAATTAAGCATGAGACTTCTTACTCAAGAGGCAGCAAAGACATTACAAGAAGAGAAAGAGATTATATACGAACTTGATCCAAATAAAGAACATTCTGACAGCAATACCCCGCATAAGAGTAAGGAACCCTCTAAACAACACATGGAGCAACATCCAACAGAAAACGTATAAGAAATGATGCAAAACGCTTAGAAGTTTACAATAAAGAACAAGAAGTTTTTCAAAATTCTCAAAACTCTTGAGGCGTTTTTTTTTACGACCCCCTGCAATACTTACTGTAATGCTTTATAAGCAAAAGCATGCCTCAAAAAATCTGAACCTGACTTTTTTTGAATGATCTTGAAGATCTTAATGATTTTTAAGAATCTGGTAGCACGTTGTACTGTAACTACCGCCGAACGAGCGCGGCTTTTTGGGGGTCGTAATGATACTCTTCAAGGGTGTTATTTTTAAGCCGTTCGACGATCTCATCGATCACGAAAAGCGGCACCATAAACCACTCACGCGGGGTAAAGGGGTTACCAAATCGATCTTTTATCGTTATTTGCAATTGAGCGGGGGCTAAAAATTTATGGATAAAATTTTCCATACGTATTCTATTGATATTATAAAGCGTGTATGTTTGCACAATTTTCACCTCGGCACATAAAAAGGTTGCTTCTTTTGGTGCGTTAGCAAGGCGTTTTTGCACGTCGTTTCCGGTTATGCCGATTTTGTGGATCAGGTCGCGGTGTTGTTGAATATAGGGGTGATCAGAAAGGCTTCTCAACACGTAAAGCGTACCGGTTGCCTGATCGCCTTCTTTGACAACATCAGAAAAAAGTGGCATGTCTTTCACCGAACCCAGAGGGTTTGTTATCACCGCACTGGTTTTATCTTTATAAAGTGCACGATAAAGAGAATCGACCAAAAGATTACTTTCTGTGGCATTCGCATAAATGACCCGCATGCGGGCATTCACTTCGCCCCGTTTATGGGCTTTTTCTTCAATATCGGCAATGTAGAGAATTTGTCCCCCTAAAATAAAAAAATTTCCTGTACGAATAAGATTCAAGAGAGGGGCACGCTCATGACGCTCGTTAATCGAGCGAATTTGGCGCGTGCCATTTGTCAACTCACGTTTAACCGCGTCAAAAAGGGGTTTGAATTGGGCAAAATCACGGCAAGGGGTACGTTGTGCAATCTCTTCAGCAGCGTTTTTTATTTCAGCCCTTCTGATTTCAGCTTGGGGTTTGACATGCACAAGCCGCGTTAAGGGATTTTCCATTTCTGCAAGAGTTGCAGCGAGGGCATCGGCATCAAATTCTGCGTTTTTGTCATCGCCTAAAAACATAGTGAACCCTGCCCTTTCACGTAGCCTTTGCCGTATTCTTGCCCTACATTTTGGTAGGCGTCTTGGTAAGCGTGTTGTTTTTCGGCGTCATTACCAAAAGGTGGTAATTTTTTGGGTGGCGGTGGTTTTTGAAGCCCGTCAGCCTGTAAAAGCCCGTAAATATCGGCACTTTCTAAAAGCGTGCGCCATTGTTCTACATTACGCAAAATTTCCAACCGCACCGCTTGCAGCCGTTCCCCAATCGGGCGGGTTGCCTCATTAAGGGGCAGGTGCCCTTTTTCTTCATAAAACGTGATAATATCCTCAAACCCTACCCTTACGCGCTCTTCTTCTGGATGAGGGGCGTTTTTTTGTTTTTCCTCGTTAAGCGAAAAACCTTCAAGAGCTGCGGCAAGCGAATCGGCATCGCTGGCGTTTTTTAAATCGTTTTTAGAATCGTTTATAGGGGCGTGTTGAGGCGTGTGTGTCATTTTTTACTCGTGTATGCACAATAGTCTTTTATCTCATTCTGTTACCTCTTGTTATGTTGTCTCGTTTTTATCGTTTTGTGTGTAATACCCCTCTTTATGATATTCAAGAAAAGCTTTAGCCCCTAAAGCGGCATATTTTTCGTGTAAGTCTTGCGCCATAACATCGGGGAATCTCCCATGTTTTTTCTTAAACTCGGCGGCAACAACTGCCCATTTTTTTGCCTCTTCGGGCGAAAATTCGACCGGATTTTTTTGCTTTGCGATGACTTCTTGCATATGTTTCAAAAAATCACCATCTACCGATTTCGCTAAAATGGCATAAGCCCCACCAAAAGGGTTAATTTGGTGGATAAGGTCAACATCAAGATCACGCACATTAAGGCTATACCGGCGTATCCCGTCCACAAGGGCGGTATTGCCAAAAAAATCGCCTTCTTTTTCAGAGTCTTGTTCGGCTTCTCTTTTTTTCAGCTCTTCTTTACCTTTTTGCACCAAATTCATGGCGGCGATAGCCCGTTCGGCAATGGCAGCGCGGTCGTGCTCATCACAATGGGGGTAGGCTTCTTTGATAATTTTACCCACGCGATCAACGGTAATTTCTGCCGGCATCAGGTTTTGTTCAAACAACCCTTTTCTTAACATGACGGGGTCTTGGTAACATTTGGCTAAAACCTCGTGCATATCTTCCTGACACACGCGACGCGCTTCGTCAGAACGAGGCTCGGTTAAATTTTTAATTTCAATGTGCATTTCGCCCCGTTCTTCACAAAAACCCACATTGGTGGCGTTGGGGTTATAGCCGTTGGGTCCGTAATCGAATCCGTCAACGGGCTGACTTTCGGCACTTTTGGCGGTAAAGGTCATTTTTGGGGCGAGCACTTGCTCCATTAAAAGGCTTGCCGCAATGGCTTTCAGCGTGTCGTTAATGGCATCGGTCACGGCATCTAATGTCGCATCGGGTTTGGCAATGAGGTTGGTAAATTTTGCGCAGGTTTTACCCGGCGCATCACGCGTAGTACGCCCAATAATTTGAATCACTTCGGTTAAACTTGCCCGATAGCCCACAGTGAGGGCATGTTCGCACCAAATCCAATCAAACCCTTCTTTTGCCATGCCGAGCGCGATAATGATATCAACATGATCGCGGTTGTTTTTTTGCGCGGGGTCTTTAAGGGCAACCAAAACTTTAGAATAACGCTCAGGGATATCATCGACCAAATCCGCCACTTTCAAAAGGCGTCCGTCTGGGGTTTCGATATAATAAAAGCCGGTGTGTTCGTCGGTGCCTTTCCACGTGCCTAACAGGTCTAAAATGGCGTTGACTTCGTCTTTTTTACCGCGTTGGGTACTCTCGCGCGAATTGACATGCGGGATATGCACAATGGTTTTCAGGTTAGGGTTGAGCACTTTCGCCATATCGTCGAGATAAACGCCATCGTAAAAAAAATAACCAATATCGAGCTGTTTCAGGTGGTGATAGCCGTTGAGCTGTTCATAATAGGTATAGACCACAGGGGTAAATTTGGCTTCGTCTTCAGGAAGAAGCACCGCTTCGGCATCACCCCGGAAATAAGAGCCCGTCATAGCCACCATATGCACCCGCCCTCGTTCCATAAAGGCTTTGAGATGTGTGCCGAGCCTGTTATCGGGATTAGCACTAACGTGATGAAATTCATCAATCGCGATCAGACAGTCATCAAAAGCGGCAATCCCGAGGGCATCGACCGCAAAACGAAACGTGGCATGGGTGCAAATTAACACGCGATCCGCACTGTTTAAGAACAGCTCTACCGCTGCCACTTTGCGGTTTTGGTTGTTTTTTATCTCACGCCGATTTTGAACGCGCCCTTGATTCTTTTCAGTTTTTTCAGCTGTTTTCTCATCACTTTCCTCGTCAGTTTCCTCATCGCTTAAACTTTCATCACTTCCGGGGGCGTCGCATAAATTCCATTGGGGGGCGACTTTCCAATCAGCAAAAAAACCGAATTGACTTAACGGTTCATCATGAAAACTCGCGCCGATAGATTTTTCCGGCACGGCGATAATGGCTTTTTTTACCCCTTGGTGGTGCAATTTATCCAAAGCCAGAAACATCAGCGCGCGGCTTTTACCCGAGGCAGGCGGTGATTTAATGAGTAAATATTGCGCGGTGCGTTTGTCATAGGCGCGTTTTTGCATCTCACGCATGCCCATCGCCTGCACCGCGACCGATCGCCCTGTTTGTGCGAGTCGCACTGATGTTGCCGTGACCGACGGTGTCAGCCCATAGGCGAGACTATAAGAATCGGAAGAAAAAGAGGAGTAAGACATCGGCGAGGGCTCCTATATATTAAAAAAAATAAAAAAGGGTTATAAAAAAAGCGGGTTTTGAGGGTCGGCTTTTTTTTGGGCGTAGAGGCTAAAAAGGGTGTTGCGCCGGGCTTCATCATCGGCAAAATCCGCCTCCGTTAGGGCAAACGTGGTTTGATAGAGCTTTTCTAAAAAAGCATCGTTCTCTTGATGCAGCGCACGGAGATCTGCCGGCATAGCATCGAGCTTATAGAGTTGCGCGAGGGTTTTGGGGAAATAGTGCTCTTGTGTGAGGAAAATATGTTCGGTTAGTCGGGTGAGCGTGGCTTTGGCAGTGTCATCAAGTGCCGGCACGGGGAAGGTATTCCACCCCAACGTATTGGAATAGCGCAGACGGTTTTCGAGCTTCCCGCAGACGCTTTCAATCCACACGCGGTGCAGGCGTGACATAATCAACGCCGCCACCCAAAGCGGCGCGTCGTAGAAAGCAAGGCACGAACTCGCGATAATGGTATTTTTTGGGACAATCCCCGTTAAAAAATAAGGACGAGATTCAGAGCTAATATTGGGAACAAATAGAATATTCTGGCATAATGGTGAAGGCGGGTGACGTTGTATAAACGCCCAAGGTTTTTGCGCCCATGCACGGGTTGACCCTGCAGCACTTTTCAAACGAAAAGCCCGCACGCGTTCTAACCGTTCGGCAATAAAGGGAATTTGGGCGGCGTGCTCGGCTTCCTCGTCGGAAATCCACAAACAGGCGCGGCGTTTGCCGTTAAAAAAATCCTCCGCGCCTATATAGGGGCGGAGATAAGGCTTAACTTCTGGCGGCACAAAACGCGCCTCGTCAGACTCGAGCAATAAATGCCCCCCGTCTTTAGACATATTACCGAAAAATATTTCAGGTACAACGCCAAGGGGTTTTGGGGCTTTTTCTATAATAATAGGAGGAATGTTCGATGGTTGTGCCGTTAAATAGGGGGAAATTTGGGGTACTTCTTTGGCAATAAAAGGCGTGGGTGAAGCAGGTGTGGTAGTGTTGGAAGGGAGTGCCGTATAGAGCACGGGCGGGGTTGCCATGTCCACACTGCGGGCAAGCCCCACAATGACACAGCTCACCCCGGCA
>JAZLEM010000206.1:0-5780 GCA_045615245.1 Acetobacter sp.
AGAAGACCAATATCATGAAAGCGAGCTGCAACACGATCTTGTATACTTCCCGAAATCGCAATTTTAAATTTGCGAGGTAGAAACGTAAATTCAGGATGAAGGGTTGACCATTGCCGTAAAATTTCTGCATAAATCCGTGGATCGATCACTTCATCTTGTGCGGCACCCGCAAAGTGATCAGATGTAATGTTACGAATACAATTACCACTTGTTTGAATAGCGTGCATATCTGCTTCAGCAAGAGTCGCTAAAATATCCGGAGCGTCTTCTAATTTGATCCAATTAAATTGAATATTTTGACGTGTTGTAAAATGTCCATAAGATCGGTCGTATTTTTCGGCAATAAAAGCTAAAGTCCGCATTTGTTGTGCACTTAAAACGCCGTAGGGAATGGCTACACGAAGCATATAGGCATGTAATTGAAGATACAAACCATTCATAAGGCGTAATGGCTTGAACTCATCTTCACTGAGATCTCCTGATAGACGACGTTGTACTTGATCTCGAAACTGTTCAACACGCTGTTTGAGAAAGTTACGATCTGCTTCATCATAGACATAACGTCCGACGGAAACAGAAGAGTATTGAGATGTCATAGTTTTACCTATTTTTATCCTGTCGTAGTGCATCATACAAGAATCTGCATTACACGTTCGGACCAAAAGCACGAATACGTTCACGTATTGTTATAGGTTCTGGCCCTAAAGAAGAAAGTTTGATCTGAACCCCGTAGACACCGATAACTTCATCTAGAGAAGTCTTGGTTGCCTGATGTGCAAGAACTTCTTTCATCTCATGGTTAGGAAATATTTGAGCATGGGCAATCGAATATCGCCACTGTCCTGTTTTGTCAAGCCAAACAACTCTTCCGTTTAACAAATTGTTTGCTGTAAGAACACTAATGCCATCAGGAGTACGACGGTTATTTCTACGATCCACGCTGAAGATACCTCAAAAATTTAACGATACTGTCTTAAGAGACAATATTACAAAAAACAAAAATATTGGCAACATATCATCTATTAAAAATGGATATTAAGCACCAGGACGAAATAAGCGTGCTCGTCTAATATCTAGCCCAGCGCCAACAAGAACACCGTTAGATTGGTTAGGAAGTTCTGCATCTTGAGCCACGAACAAAGGAATTGAACGATTCTTAATTTGAATTGTGTAATGACGATATCCGTTTCTAAAACCACGAGGAATAGCCTCAATTTTAGTAGTTTGTCTACTAGGAGGAAATAGGCTTATTTCATAAGGTCTAATCATGGCAATAGTAGGACCATCTTCCCATGAATCAGGCACAGCAAAAGGCAAGGCAATTTCGTCATCTGGAATCATTTGACCGTTTTTTACAACCCCAGAAAATGAAATAGATTCTCCTAAAAACTCCATAACAAATGTTGTTGCAGGATGACTATCTAACCATTGAGGGTGAGCACTTTGCACAATACGTCCAGCCTGCATAATGACAACACGATCTGCAATATCTAAAGCTTCTTCCTGATCATGTGTAACAAGAACTGTTGTCAGTCCAAGTCTATCATGTAAATCTCTTAACCATCCTCGAATAGAACGTCTTACGATAGGATCTAAAGCGCCAAACGGTTCGTCTAAAAGTAACACTTGAGGATGTGTTGCAAGAGCGCGTGCTAAAGCAACACGCTGTTTTTGACCGCCTGACAGACGTGCTGGATACATATTGCCCAAATCAGATATTTGCATAAGGTCTAACAATTCCTGAACACGATTTACAATTTCTTTGCGAGAAGGACGAGATCGCGCAGGTAAGATATTTAAGCCAAAAGCAATATTTTGTGCAACACTCATATGAGGAAATAACGCATAGTGCTGAAAGACAAACCCTATCTTGCCTGCACGGTCTTGGACATTTGTCACAACGAATCCGTCTAGGCTAATTGTCCCAGAATCATACGGATCAAGACCAGCTATTGCACGTAAAAGCGTTGTTTTTCCAGCACCAGATGGTCCAATAAGGGCAACAAAACAACCTTTAGGCACCTCTAACGAAACATGGTTAAGGAGTATTTGTTGAGTATCAGTCGTGCGCTTTACAAGATCGCGAATTTCAATACTCATGGATCTTTTTTCCATAAGTAACAAGCCCAATCTGGTGCCGTACGTAATAAAACTGTTATCATAGCCATAATAGCCAATAAGGTTGCCATGGTAAATGCCCCCACTGATTGGTATCCGTTGTAAAGATCTTCAATTCGTAAAGGCATTGTTTCTGTTTCACCAGGAATATGACCAGACACAACAGAAACAGCTCCAAACTCGCCCAAAGCGCGCGCAGTCGTTAATAATATACCAGAAATTAAAGCATCTGGAAAGCTAGGAAGTGTAATATTCCATAGTATTCGCCAAAACCCCGCTCCAGCAAGGAGTGCAACTTCTTCCATTTCTCGTCCTTGTATCTCCATCACGGGAATAAGCGTGCGTACAACATAAGGAAGAGTAACAAATAGTGTCGCTAGAATAATGCCTGAGGTAGCAAACGCGATATGAATATTCCAACGTTCTAACAGAGGGCCAAACCATCCTTGATCACCAAAAAGCAATAGCCAAAGTAAACCAGAAACAACAGGAGAAATACTTAAAGGGAGCTCTATAAGAATAAGAAGAGTTTGTCGTCCGATGAAGCGAAAACGAGATAAGACCCATGCCGCAAGAGTACCAAAAAATGTGTTAATAATAATAGCAATTATTGTTACGCGTAATGTTAACCATATTGCTGCAATAGAATCAGACGTATAAAGCGTTTTGAAAGACGCTAACATCCCATGACGTAAAGCTTCTGTAATCACAAGAATGAGAGGTAATACGAGTACGACGAAAATAAATAGCCAACTCATAATCCATATTAAGTAACGGGTCATACGAATTCGTTCCACAAAGAGAGCCGACGACGCACCAACCCAACAAGAAATAAAGTAAGAAGCGACGTTGCTAATAAAATAAGAGCAATGGCTGTTGCCCCTGTATAATCAAATTCTTGTAACCGTATGACAATCAATAGAGGAGCAATTTCACTTTTAAACGGCTGGTTGCCTGCAATAAAAATAACAGAACCATATTCCCCCATACCTCGTGCAAAGGAAAGACCAAATCCTGTTATTAAGGCAGGGAGAAGCGGTGCTAAAATAACACGTGTAAAAGTCTGATAAGAGTTAGCACCCAATAGCATAGCGGCTTCTTCTAAATCACGGGGAAGGGTACGTAAAACTGGCTCTACAGCTCTTACAACAAATGGTAATCCGACAAACATTAATGTTAAAATCACACCTAATCTACCATAAGAGGCTGTAACACCCAATTGAGATAACGGAGCACCAAGCCAACCTTGTGTACTATAGAGGGTGGCGAGCGTAATACCTGTTACGGCTGTAGGTAGAGCCAAGGGTAAATCTATAAGTGCATCAGCAATACGATGTCCTGGAAGTCGTGCTCGTACGAGTGCCCATGCAAGCATTAAACCAAAAGGTATATTACAAATCGCAGCGAGTATTGCACACGAGAAACTAAACCATACAGCCGCAAACATACGATCATCGTGCAAAGCTGAGAGCATTGATTCGCAACCATCTTGCCAAGGTTTAAAAAGTAATGTGGAGAGAGGAAAAACAATAAGAAAACCAGTCCAGAGAAGTGTCGCAGTTAAAGAAAAGCGAAAACCTGGTAAGATCTGTTTATGACTACTTTTGAAAAAAGCAAAAGAAAACATTCGCATGAACATGCAAATCCCAAGCCTTTTTAATATTTTTAACGAACTACTCGCAAGTATTTATAGAAATACTATCATTTCTGATATCTTCGATAAAAATTATAGAGGGGTTTTACAGAAAATATTTCCTAGCATAACGCTTTTTTCAATAAATCGGGTAAGATCCATCACGTGGTTATTGAGCGTGCCATGTCCTGTTCTTATATGAAGGGCAGGGGAAATAGGTGCTTCGTATGGTGCATCAATACCTGTAAAATGAGTAATTTTTCCAGAACGCGCAGCAGCATATAACCCTTTAGGATCACGCTGCTCACAAAGCTTAAGATCTGCATCTACGAAAATTTCTTGGAAAGAGTCACCAATAATACGACGTGCCAATTCACGATCAGAACGTAGTGGAGAAATAAGAGTGACAAGAACAACATGACCTATGTTTTGTAAAATACGTGCAACTTCGGCAGCACGACGAACATTCTCTGTACGATCTTTTTCAGAGAACCCAAGGTCATGGCATAACCCTACACGTAAGGTGTCACCATCAAGCACACAAACATTTATATTGTGAGTAAAAAGATAAGTTTCCGCAGCCTGTGCTAACGTTGTTTTACCTGATCCAGATATACCTGTTAGCCAAAAGACCCCCCCTTTATGTTTATTTATTTTTTCACGATCTTTTACAGTTATAGTACTCAAAGTTGGATGAACAGCTTTATCGCCTAGTTGTATTTCAGCAGCCCCAAGAATAGGCGCACCCCCAACGATATGTTGTTTATGATCAACTAATACTCCACGTCCATCTGTTGTTCCAGGTGTAAAAGGATCAAATTGAATCGTGCTAGATGCAGATAAAATAACGTCAGCAAAACCTTCTGGAGGAACCTCAACACCTGGTTTTTCTGTGAGATCATCAAGATTAACAACAGAAAGAATAGAAGATACTGTTACCGTATATTCTGCCGTGGCAAGACGTAAGCGGAAAGTTTCCCCAACGTGAAGCGGCTCTTTACGAAGCCAAAATAAACGCGTTTTTAGTCGAGAAGCCTCAACAGGGGGTGTTTGAGATGTATGTAAAAGATCACCACGATCAGGAATAACGTCGGGCTCTAACACAATAGCAACCGACTGTCCTGATGAAGCTGAACGACACGGAGGTGCATGCCAAGTTTCGATAGAAGCAACACAAGCTTGTGTTTTTTGTGCGCCAATAACAAGCCTATCTCCAACGTGAATACGCCCACGCTCTATACGTCCTACAACATAACGCTTATTTTCAAAACGATAAACATCTTGTACAGGTAAACGTAACGGAAGATCGATACGCGATGTTGGTAAAGGAACTTGCATGAGAGCTTCTGTCAGGGTGGGCCCTGTATACCACGGCATATAATCAGATTTTTTGGAAATATTGTCTCCTTTCCATGCAGAAGCAGGTACATAAACCGCTGCTTTAAGGTCAAGTTTAGAGAGTAATATCTCGATTTCTTTTTTAGCACGATGAATACGTTCTTGATCAAAATCAAGCAAATCCACTTTGTTCAAAAGGACAACAATATACCGAATGCCAATAAGATGTAATAACATCGCATGACGCCGTGTCTGTTCACGAGCTCCTTCGGAAACATCAACAACAAGTACTGCCGCTTCGGCATCTGCTGCACCTGTAATCATATTTCGTAAAAACTGCCGGTGTCCTGGAGCGTCGACGATAACAAATTCTCGATCATCTAGACGAAAAGGTATTCGTGTTGAATCAACAGTAACACCCTGATCACGTTCAATTTGAAGAGAATCTAATAGAAAACTCCACTCAATCTTAAGCCCTCGTTTTTTTGAAGACTCAATAATTTGTGTAATCTTTCCATCTTGAAGATTCCCCGTATCGTGAAGAAGTCGACCGATCAGAGTTGATTTCCCGTGATCAACATGACCAACGATAACAATATGTGTTGCCACTTTATGGCTAGAGGAAATATTTTGATTCATAATACTTATCGCTCCAAAACAATGTTAGAGATATCCAGCCACGCGAAGCCGC
>JAZLEM010000207.1:0-4315 GCA_045615245.1 Acetobacter sp.
TTTGATAATCTCGTCTAAAGATTTGCCATGAAACTCTGGCTTACCTTCAAGCAATGTATTCAGTGCTGTGACATAAGCCTGATGGTGCTTGCCGTGGTGATATTCAAGCGTTTCTTGGCACATACCGCGTGCGCCAAGGGCATTGGCTGTATAGGGAAGGGCGGGCAATTCAAAAGCCATAAGTTACTCCTTAAAATTATTGTTTGCGTTATGTTACGTTTATCAGGTGAGATCGACACCGATAGAACAGAGTTAAAACGTTGTGCAAAGATATAGAAAATGTCAAAAAACGTCAAGACAATTAAAGATAAAAAATCTTTTTGATATTGTATATTGCCTTATAAAAGACCCTGTAAAAAACCACGTAAAAGAGGGCTAAATTTTTCTAATGTCTTGTGCTATGTCACAGAGGCGACGTTACATTTGGTGACATTTGGTGAAAAATCGGAGTCTTTTTGAGCAGGCTTTTCAGCAATAATCTTTGCATGCGCGTGAGAGTGGAGAGTTAACTTTATATTCTTTATAAAACGATTCCCTGATATGACAAAATCAAATATGACAGAACAGACAGAACAAATAATGATACAAACAGCGGCAGAGGATCCGGATCGCTTGTTATGTGTGTATTTTATGCCGAAATCCGTACGTTTATGGGCCTGTGCGGTGTTGGGGTGGCGTTGTGAACTCTTACGCACGCTTGCCCTACGGCGATCAGAACAGATTGCCGGATCAATGGCGGCTTATGTACGCTTGCAATGGTGGCGTGAAGTGTTAGAAGGCACTCGTTTACCTGAACATCCTTTAGCGCCTTTGTTGCTAAAAGCTATAGAACAAGGGCGTTTATCAAGCACAACTCTATGCCAGCAGATCAGTTCTATTGAGGCGGAAATAGAAAACGTTCACGATAACGGCAATAACCATTATAAGAACGAAGCCAGTCTCAACAATGCCGATAAAACGCGTTGGGTTACCATGCTGCGTCATGGGGCAGGGGCGTTTCAACGCAGTATGGGAGAATTATTGGGGCTTAACCCGCGTAAAGAGGCAGATTGTGTTCTCCTCCAGCGGCTTGAAGCGGTCGGCATGGCTTACGCGGCGGGGGCGATGATTCGGCATTTTCCGCATTTAGAACAACAGGGGCGTTATCTCTATCCGAGTACCCTAGAAAATTTACGCCAGGAAGCGCAACAATGGCTAGCTATAGCAGACGTAGCGCATTTACCGCGATGTGTGCGGGTAGCAGCACTTCCGGCTGTTTTTGCCAAAAAAGACCTTGTAAGAGGCACCCAATACGCCGGTAAAGCGCGAGGGCTGGGGGATAAATGGGCGGTCATTTGCGCCGGTATACAGTGCCAAATACGAAACCCCAGATACAAAACTCCAGATACAAAACTAATGTGACAGCCTTAAAAACAAAATGATCAACACGCGAAAAAATACCTCGTAAAAATATCCTATAACAAGCACGCACTGATTCAGTGCATAAGAGGATTTATAAAAATATGCAAAGAAAGCCCGTGTGTAAAAAAAGTGAGTTATCTTCTGATTTTTCCCCACTCATTTGGATTTTAGCTGGTGAGGCAAGTGGCGATCTTTTAGGCGCGCGTTTAATGGAGGCGCTGCGTTGTTATATCCCCCATGTGCGTTTTGCCGGGGTAGGTGGCACACATATGGAAGCGCAAGGGCTTGTCAGTCTCTTCCCGTTGCAAGATCTTGCCGTGATGGGGCTTTTAGAAGTTTTACCCCGCGTGTGGCTTTTATCACGTCGGCTAACTATGGCAGTAGAAGATATTCAGACAAGCCACCCTGATTTGGTTGTGACCATCGACAGCCCGGGCTTTGCCTTGCGTTTATTGCGTAAAATTCAAAAAACGGGTATCCCTCGGGTGCATTATGTGGCGCCACAAGTGTGGGCGTGGCGCCAAAAACGGGTCAAACAATTTGCCGATTTATGGGAAATGTTATTGTGTCTTTTACCTTTTGAGGAGGATTTTTTTCGGCAGCACGGGCTTAAAACGTGTTTTGTTGGGCACCCTGTGTTGCAATCGGGCGCGGATAAGGGGAATAGCCAACGTTTCCGCCGTCGTTATGGGGTGGGGGAAAAAGCCCCCGTTGTGATCTTGATGCCGGGAAGCCGTCGTTCGGAAAGTGCGCGGCTATTACCTATTTTTAAGCAAATGCTTCCCCTTTTACGGGCTAAAATCCCCGACATTGTGCCTGTTTTACCGGTGTCAGCGGCACTTTACCCTAGCGTTGAACAGGCGATAAAAACGTGGTCCGTTCGCCCGATTCTTATTACCGATTCTCAAGAAAAATATGATGCTTTTGCAGCAGCTCAAGGTGCTTTAACAAAATCAGGGACTTCTACATTAGAGCTAGCCCTTGCCGGCGTGCCCATGGTGGTGACTTATCGAGTTCATCCCATAACGGCGTTTTTGGCGCGGCGTCTTATTTGTGTGCCTTATGTTGCTATGATCAACGTGCTTGCTGGTGCGCCTCTTGTGCCGGAGCTTTTGCAAGAAAATTGCCGTCCCGATAAACTTGCCCAAGCGTTAGAAACACTGTTAAGCCAACCGCAAGCCGCCCAGCACCAAAAAGAAACCTTTAAAACTGTTTTACCAACCCTCAAAGCCCCGCAAGGGCAGAAACCTGCCCAAGCCGCGGCTCTCGCCCTGCTGGATATTTTGTTAAAGGACAAAGCTGCCGAAGAATTGAACCAGCAGAGTATATGAAAGAGAGTACATTAAAAAGAGAGAAAAAAGAGGGAGATTTATTTTTTTGGAAGCAAACGTAATCTTTCTCCAAACTCTTCAAAAACGTTATCTGGTGAGAGTTCTTTATTTTCCTCTGCAAATCCCATAATAACCTCTATGTAGAGATCACCAATGAGCTTGGTGACAGTGCCTGCAACGCCTGCATCTATGAGCCCGCCGGCAACACTGCCGATACCCGGAATCATTTTGAGAAAACTAGCAATGACAGTTTTACCGAGAAATTTTGCTAAAAGTGGACCAAGAATAACCGATAATATTGATTTTAGATTACCCTCCATGATGTTCATGCCGAAGAGAGATGAAATTTTGGCGATCATTGCCGCTTGAACACCCATGATGGCAACAGAACCCGAAAAGGGGATAGGTGTTGCCGCTGCAGTTGCTGCGGCAGCCGTTGCCCAATTAATGGCTTTTTTAGCGGCTTCTTTTTTAGCCTGCAGAGCGTACTGATAAGCGGCTTCTTTTTCTTTTTTAGCCTGTTGAACATTGAGAGCGGCTATGAAAGCTTGTTTTTGTGTTTTTGGGATAAGTTTGAGGGAGGTATCGATAAGTCCATCCTCTCCATCAATACCCCAATCGGGTTTTGTTTTAATAAGGTTTCCGTCGTCATCATGTTCTTCTTGTCCGACACGTGTTCTAAGAACGGTACATCCCTGAAAGGCTTCTTTGGCTTTTTCTAAAAATTTCTTTGTGTTAGGGTCATTTGGCGAGTCACATTTGGTTAGGACTACGATGACATCGACAGCAGGAAGCTTTTTAAGTTCTTTGGCGAGGTTGATTTCTGCGTCTTCGAAGCGTGCGCCAAGGCGGTCAATACATAACCAAACGAGGTGGATGTAATTATCGGCATTTTCAGAACTATTTTTGTTTTGGATAAAGCTAATAATTTCTTCTTTGATTTTTTTGGACTCTTCAAGTTCGAGCCCTTTAGAGTCGTAAATAGTTAAAGGGTATTTTGGTGAAGAGTATGCTTTGATTTCTTGTGTGACAGGCTTTCCTTCCCCGACTTTAGCGACCTCTTGACCAAAAACAGTATTAATGAGGCTGCTTTTTCCAACGCCTGTTTTGCCTAATATAAAAATATTGGCGTGCTGTTTTCCTCCTTGTATAAATTTGTTCCAATTTTCTTGAGCTTCCTTAAATTGTTCAGACGATAAGGTACGCTTTAATCGGTTAAATAATTTGTTAAAGAGATCATCAGAGGAATCGGATGGGGGGGGGGTAATTCATGTCTAATACATCCTATAAAATTATCAGATTTGATATCTAAAGGCACGTTAGAACAAAGTAGGTATTGCAGTCAATAATTATATTATTTAAGAGTTATTTCTATAGTATTAGCTTTTTTATAGTAGTTAAGTGAATACTAATTATAGTATTAACACTTGAAAATCATAGATACTTTGCAGTCTCATTTTATGAGAGCATTCTTATCTCAATAACAGTAAAAACAAGACTCAAAAAAACATTTTTAAGAAGAGGTCAGGTGTGGATAAAGATCGTGCGGGTCTTTTTCAGGCTGTATGAGTGTGACGAGCCCT
>JAZLEM010000208.1:0-11056 GCA_045615245.1 Acetobacter sp.
TGATAAAGCCAAACCTCGCTCTGCATGGGCAACTTCACAAACGATCCTGACACATACGCAAGAACCTATAAGTCTTGAACAACAAATAAGTAATTATATTTTTGGTATTGGCACTCTGAATTAACCTCAAAATAAATTTGAAAAACAACACTAAAAAACAACAGTAAATAGTCTCTTGACAAGATAATATAAAAAAATTACCATTCTTTTGTTTTTGATGTGGCGGCGTAGCTCAGTGGTAGAGCAGGGGAATCATAATCCCTTGGTCGGAGGTTCAAATCCTTCCGCCGCTACCGTTTTTTTCTTCCATCTTTTTTGCGTGTTTTAACTGCTTTGTTGGCGTAACAAACCTTCTATGGTTCATTTTTATTCTACGCTTCCAAATCATGAAGCTTTGATCTAAACAACTGAGAGCTTTGCTCCCAACTTTGTTCGATCTCTTTAAGCATAATCTCACGCGGAGAGGGTTTTATCGCTTCTACTATAACAACATATAATGTACCGCAACGTTTTATAAAGGCATTGCGTCCCCAAAAATGTCCGGAATTTGTTGCAACTGGAATAACAGACATTTTTGTATGTTGCGCCATTGCCGCGATCCCTGGTTTAAGTGGTTTATGTTCCCCGGGCTTAGTACGCGTCCCCTCTGGGAAAATAATAATTTGCTTTTCTGCTTTTATAGCCTTATCTGTCTCTTGTAATAAAAGCCGTAAAGCTTTTGCGCCAGCATTACGTTCGATAGGCATCATCCCTGTTAGCACCAACATTGGACCTAATAGAGGAATACGCCGTAACTCTCCTTTCATCACATAACATGGACGAGGCAAAAGAAGCATCCAAATTAATGTGTCAAAAGCTGATTGATGTTGTGAGGCTATAAGCGCAGGTCCTGAGAAAGAAATATTTTCTTTCCCAATAATATGCACGTGTACCCCGCAAACACGACAAAACAACCATAACACCCCGCGTGACCATAACCGTGCATATGGTAGGGCTTGCTTTTGAAAAAACCAACGAATAGGAAACGCACAAACTCCCATTACCAATGTCAGAATAAACGCCGCTATATTAAACGTAATAGATCGCAAAAAGGAGATAACCATTTTCCCAACACCGTAAAAAGGCTTTAAGAACTCAAAACAAAAATGCTTTTATGAAAATGTTACAAAATATTACAAATGTATTATAAACGAGTTTTTGCCTTTGATTTTTTCTCTTTAACACTTTCTTTAAAATTTAACGCTTTATTAAAAGAAGAGTATCACTCAAAATTAAAATAGTGCAGTATAAAACGACTTAGCTGGCAATAGAAATAAACAAAGTATTGATACTAATAAGGGACTTGATAAGGCGTGTTAGATATCTACGCATTTTTATTTATCAGCTTGATAACGATGAAGGTTATTGTTTATTATATCTTCCATGGTTATAGTAAACCGAAAAATCAAAGGCTTTAACACTGATACCAAGAGAGTTTTAACCGAAATAGTCAATTAGACTCGGTTATCCTTACTATAAAGTGTTGAGAGTGTGTCTTTGATACTCATGGTACCCGATATCCTATGGTATCGTAAGTAAAAAAAATAGAGTAGATAAACCCCTTAACTATAGACTGAAATAAGGATATTTATACATCGTGACAGATTATAAAGTAAAAGACCTCTCTCTTGCTGAATGGGGTCGCAAAGAGATCTCCATCGCAGAAGGGGAAATGCCCGGATTGATGGCTCTACGTGAAGAGTATCACGCAAGTCAGCCCTTAAAAGGGGCTAGAATTGCAGGCTGTCTGCATATGACAATTCAAACTGCCGTATTAATTGAAACTCTTGTTGCACTAGGTGCCTCTGTGCGTTGGTCTTCTTGTAATGTTTTTTCTACACAAGACCACGCCGCGGCGGCTATTGCTGCTGTAGGGATTCCCGTTTTTGCATGGAAAGGAATGTCAGAGGAAGAATTTGATTGGTGCATCAGGCAAACGATTCATGGGAAAGATGGTTGGACCCCCAACATGATTTTAGATGATGGTGGTGACCTGACGGCTATGATGCATGAGCATTACCCCCATTTACTAGAACATGTCAAAGGTCTTTCCGAGGAAACAACAACGGGTATACATCGTTTATGGGACATGGAAAAAAAAGGTACTCTGAAAGTTCCCGCAATTAATGTTAACGATAGTGTAACGAAGTCTAAATTTGATAATCTCTATGGCTGTCGTGAAAGCCTTGTTGATGCTATTCGTCGTGGCACTGACGTTATGATGGCAGGAAAAATTGCCGTTGTTGCTGGATATGGTGATGTAGGCAAAGGTTCTGCTGCGTCCCTACGCAGTGCAGGTTGTCGCGTTCTCGTCACTGAAGTTGATCCTATTTGTGCTTTGCAAGCCGCCATGGAAGGATATGAAGTTGTGACCATGGAGGAAGCAGCTCCTCGCGGTGATATTTTTGTAACAGCGACTGGCAATATTGACGTTATTACTATTGAACATATGCGCCATATGAAACACCGCGCTATTGTGTGTAATATTGGACATTTTGATTCTGAAGTGAAAATTTCTGATTTACGAAACTTTCCTTGGGAAAATATTAAGCCCCAAGTGGATGAAGTCATTTTCCCTGATGGTAAGCGTTTAATTGTTCTGTCAGAAGGACGTTTGGTTAACCTTGGCAATGCTACTGGGCATCCCTCTTTTGTTATGTCCGCTTCTTTCACGAATCAGACATTAGCACAAATTGAACTCTGGACAGCACCTAAGGGGAAATATGACGTTAAAGTTTATACACTTCCCAAAAAATTAGATGAAAAAGTTGCTGCGTTACACCTTGAAAAAGTTGGTGCGCGTTTAAGCAAACTTACAAAAGAGCAGGCGAATTATATCGGTGTTTCTGTTAATGGTCCGTTTAAACACGATGAATATCGCTATTAGTAACTCGCGTTGTTTTTAAGTAAAGAACAACATCTATAAAAAGACTTAATATCTCTTAAGTCTTCTTACAAAGGGGTGAAGCGTTGAAATAAACCTTTTCACCCCTTGCTTATTTTAGAAAGAAATAGAAAAAGAATATCCGACAAGAGTACATATTCATACCCCCAATGTTGGACATGGCTCTACCACATCAACATTAGGGGTATCGAACAAGCAAAGATTGATCAGATATTGATCGCGCAGTTATTAGCCGCTAAAGCAGCCTCTTTCACGGCTTCACTCAATGTTGGATGGGCATGACAAATCCTGCCAATATCTTCGGCTGAGGCACCAAACTCAATCGCCATTGTTGCTTCAGCAATGAGCTCGCTTGCCGTTGGTCCGATGATATGGACGCCAAGCACGCGGTCCGTCTGTTTATCCGAAAGCACTTTAGCAAACCCATCTATATCACCCATAGCGCGGGCACGACCATTGGCCATGAAAGGAAACTTACCAACCTTGTAAGCATAGCCTTTCTCTTTAAGATACTCTTCTGTAAAGCCGACAGAAGCAACTTCAGGCCATGTATAAATAACACCGGGAATAGCATCGTAATTTACATGCCCGGCCTGCCCCGCCAGAATTTCAGCGATAGCAACGCCTTCTTCCTCAGCCTTATGGGCAAGCATGGGTCCTGCAATAACGTCACCAATGGCGTAAATTCCCGGTACATTGGTAGCAAAATGGGCATCTACTTCAATACGACCACGCTTATCAAGCGCAATACCGGCTTCTTCTAAACCCATATTTTTACTTGCAGCTGTACGACCAACAGCCACCAAAACAACATCAGCTTCTAAAGTTTCAGCTTTGCCACCTGCTGAAGGCTCAATCGTCAGAACAACGCCTTTGGCCTGTTTTTCAGCTTTAACGACTTTATGCCCCAATTTCATAGAAAAGCCTTGTTTGACCAAAATATTTTGGAGCTGTTTTTCAACTTCGCCGTCAATACCAGGTACCAAACGATCAAGAAACTCAACAACTGTGACAGAAGCCCCTAAACGGTGCCACACGCTGCCTAATTCAAGCCCAATAACACCACCCCCGATAACCACAAGATGTTTTGGCACAGAAGAAAGTGCTAAAGCCCCCGTAGAGGTGACAATGGTTTTTTCATCAATAGTTACGCCAGGAATATTGGCGCTATCGCTCCCACTGGCAATGACAATATGTTTTGCAGTAACGGGTTTACCGTCAACACTTACACGCCCTGTGCCTTCAACTTTAGCATGCCCTTTTAACCATTCAATCTTATTTTTTCTAAAGAGGAATTCAATACCTTTGACATTAGCATTGACAACTTCGTCTTTACGAGCTTGCATACGTGCAACGTCAATTTTTAGGTTATCAAGCGTAATACCGTGTGAAGAAAATTCACTTTTTGCTGCGTGATAAATTTCTGAAGATTGGAGCAAGGCTTTAGAAGGAATGCACCCAACATTAAGGCATGTACCGCCCAATGTAGCGCGTTTTTCAACACAAGCGACTTTAAAACCAAGTTGTGCCGCTCGAATAGCACAAACATACCCCCCAGGACCAGCACCAATAACTACAACGTCATAATCAACAGTTGTTGGTGCTGATTGTGCAGGTGTTTGGGTAGGAGCTACTGGCGCTGTCTTTAATTCTTCTTTCGGCGTAGAAGAAACACTCCCAGCCTTGCCAGGTTCTAATGTCGTCAATAAAGCACCTACCGCTACTTCATCTCCCTCTTTAACCGCATGCGCACCTAACACGCCACTCTGCGGCGCAGGAACATCAACATTCACTTTGTCCGTCTCAAGTGAAACAACGTTCTCTCCTTCTCTAACCGCTTCTCCAGGTTGCTTCAACCACTTCCCTATCGTCGCAGTCGTCACACTCTCACCTAACGTCGGTACCTTAATCTCAATCGTCATTATCTTCCCTCTGTTTAGCCATTTCTGAAGGGCATGAGACCATGCCCTGTTCTTTAGCTGTTGTAGATTATAGACCCATAAAAGCTTTTAACCCACAAGCGCATTCTGAACCAGATTTTTCTGTTCAGCAATATGAATGCTTGCCAAACCCGTTGCAGGGCTAGCGGAAGCTGCTCGTCCAACATAACGCGGACGTCCCGTCTTATGACTAACCTTAAGTAAGGTTTTTTCAATACGACGATCCACAAATTGCCACCCGCCTCCGTTTTCTGTTTCTTCCTGACACCAAATAATCTCTGCGCCAGAATAACGTGCGAGTTCTTTTGCAAGAAGATCTTCGGGGAAAGGATAAAACTGTTCTAAACGTAAAATGGCAACGTCTTTAATATTTTTCTCACGCCGTGCTTCTAAGAGATCGTAATAAACCTTACCAGAGCAAATAACAACTCTACGGATTTTTTGATCTGCGTCGAGTGTGTCTATTTCTGGTAAAACAGGCATGAAACGTGTTCCTGGTCCAAAATCTTTTAAAGCAGAAACCGCCAATTTATGACGCAATAAAGATTTCGGCTCCATAAGAATAAGCGGTTTACGATAGGTTAGCTTCATCTGGCGGCGTAAAGCATGGAAGTAATTCGCAGGCGTCGTAATGTTGCAGACAAACACGTTGTTTTCTGCACAAAGCTGCAAGTAACGCTCTAAGCGAGCCGATGAGTGTTCTGGTCCTTGTCCTTCATAACCATGTGGCAATAGCATGACCAAGCCGGACATACGCAACCATTTCATTTCCCCAGAAACGATAAATTGGTCAATGATTGGTTGCGCACAATTGGCAAAATCACCGAATTGTGCTTCCCATAACACAAGGTTATTCGGGTTACGCAAAGAGTAACCATACTCAAAACCTAAAACAGCAAATTCAGAAAGTAATGAATTCCAAATTTCAATTTCTGCCTGCCCTTCTTGAATGTGGTTAAGCGGCGTAAAATGTTTTTGGTCAACTTGATCAGTCCAAACCGCATGCCTTTGGCTAAAAGTACCGCGTTGACAATCTTCACCAGAAAGACGAACACGATGCCCTTCAAGCAATAAAGAGCCAAAGCCTATAGCCTCACCCGTCGCCCAGTCAAAGCTATGATCTCCCTCAAACATGGCTTTTTTAACTTTAAGCTGATGCGCAATTTTGCTGTTAAGATTAAAACCCTCTGGAACTGTGGTAATAGCGTTCCCAATTCTGCGTAAGGTATCAAGTGCAACACCTGTTTCAGGGATATTGTGTATATCCGCATCCGTTGCCGCATGAAAACCTTTCCATTCACCCTCAAGCCAATCGGCTTTATCCACTTTATAAGACTCAGCCGCTTGATAGTCTTCTTTAAGACGACTTTGGAAAGCGTCCCATTTAGCTTGCACTTCATTTTCTGTCATCACACCCATTTGCACAATATGTTTTGCATAAAGAGCATGTGGCGTTTCATGACTTGCGATAGCTTTGTACATAATAGGCTGCGTAAAGACAGGTTCATCACTTTCGTTATGCCCATGACGACGATAACAAACAATATCTAACACAATGTCTTTACCAAAAAGCTGGCGATAATCAGCAACAAGACGCGAAAGATACACGACTGCCTCAGGATCATCACCATTAACGTGTAAAACAGGCGCATTGATAGATTTAGCAATATCTGTGCCATAAACGCCTGAATGACCACACTCGGGATTTGTTGTAAACCCAACCTGATTATTCACCACAATGTGAATAGACCCCCCCGTGCGATAACCTGGGAGTTTTGACATCGAAAACGTTTCTGAAACGACACCCTGTCCTGCAAAAGCCGCATCACCATGAAGGGTAATGACAAGAGCTGAATTGCGTTTTTCTGTGTCGCCAGAATCATCTTGAATAGCACGAAGTTTACCACATACAACCGGATCAACAGCCTCTAAGTGAGAGGGATTAGGTTGCAAGGAAATATGAACTTCATGATCACCTACTTTTATATCAGAAGAATAGCCAAGGTGGTATTTAACGTCACCAGACCCCTCAACATCATCTGGCTTAAAAGAACCCCCTGCAAACTCATTAAAAAGAGTCACATAAGGTTTACCAACAACGTTGACAAGTGTATTCAAACGCCCGCGATGAGACATGCCAATAACGACAGAGTTCACCCCTTGACGGGCGACTTGATCAATCATCGCATGAAGAGAAGCAATAGAAACCTCTGCCCCTTCTACACCAAAACGTTTTGCCCCTACATAATGTTTTTGGCAGAAAAACGCAAAGCCTTCTGCCTGTGTTAAACTATGTAAAATATTTTTGCGTTCTTCAACAGAAACAGATTGTTTCCAATTATCCCCTTCAAGGCGTTTGCGGAACCAATCGCGTTCTTCTTGTGTGGCGGTGTGCATATATTCAGCACCAATAGTACCGCAATACACCTCACGCAAAGCATCAACGATTTCACGCACACGCGCTGTTGAACGCCCAGAAAGCAAAGGTTGTAAGATATTACCAATAAAAACTTCCCGCTCTAACGCATCACCAGAAAAGCCGTAAGTAACAGGATCAAGTTCGGGTAAAGTGGGGGCTATTTTAAGCCCTAAGGGATCAAGACGTGACTCACGATGCCCATGTATACGATACGCTTGAATTAAGCGAGCAATCGCCAAACTCTCTTGTGCAGCAAAGCCAGAAGCTACCCCAACAGCAGATTCTTGCGGTTCTTCCCCCGTAACAATGGATGGACGTGGCGCCCAAGAGGCCCCAACAGCATCTTTGAGAATCGATGCTTCTTCGTCACCAAGCGACTCAAACAAAACGTTGAAAGACGGATCAACACTTTTAGGATCTTTTGCCCACTGTGCATAGAGATCCGCAAGATACGCAACATTAGCACCGTTTAACGCAGTGGCTAACATATCTGAACCCACCACTCCACAAACTCCTCTTCTACAAAACAATGTAATTGATAAACAACATCATTAACAAACAGTTTAACACGACACACAAAAAATAACACTAACCGCGGGTAAGGATAGCATCAAAAAGCATTTCTTAATTAGAAAAATAGTTTACAACTAGCAGCCCTCTCCATAAAGACCCACGGAAACAAAGAAGCAAAAAAACAAACAGATCCTCATCACTCTAATAACTATGTGCTCTTCGCGCGGCTTCGGCACCGTGTTCTAACCAACTTTTACTCCCCATTTCAACAAGGCGTGACGCCGTACGCATAAAAGCATCTGCCACCTCTCCTTCTGTAAATAATTTATCAGGCACCGCTTCAGCCGAAGCAAATAACAGATTTCCATTATCATATAACGCATCAACAATGGTAATAAACCGATAGGCTGTGTTGACATCATCAGGCCCCATACAGGGAATTCCTTCAATAATGACCACAGGAAAACGCTTTGCTAGTGCTAAATAATCATTCGGTCCCAACGGTTTGGAACATAAAGAAGTAAAATCAAACCGACAGACAGGACCTGCCGCCATATTCACCTCTAAACTGCGTCCGCTAAATTCAAGCGTTACAGGTTCAGCATGCGAATCGCCTGCAAAACGGGCAAAGATTTCATCTAACGTATGGCGCGCCACCTCATCAGCCGGAACAAGCCATGTTTGTTTATCTTGGTTTCTTCCACGTCTATAATCACGCGGCGAATCGAGCGCTATGATATCCATTTCTCGCCGAATAATCGCAATAAATGGCTTAAATGCATCAGCCCCCGGACGATTTTGAAACAACTGCGACGGTTCGGTATTTGATGTCGCCACCACCACCACTTTACGCGCAAACAACGCCTCAAAAAGACGCCCTAAAATCATGGCATCGGCGATATCGTTGATTTGAAACTCATCAAAACACAATAAAGTAGCGCGTTCGGCAATAGAATCGGCTAAAGGCGGAATTGGGTCTGCCATATCGGGATGAGCACGTTTCAACTCGTAAAGTTTTTTATGCACCTCTTGCATAAAATGCAAAAAATGGAGTCGTTCTTTTCGTTTCACAGGGGCACAGGCGTAAAACAAATCCATAACCATGGTTTTACCGCGCCCAACACGCCCAACAATATAAAGCCCACGCGGATAGGGAATCTGAGGTTCCGGCGCCTGAAGTTTTAAATAACGCGCAATATCTTGAAAGAATTTATGCCCCCCTTTTTTAGGAGGAGGAAGAGGTGGCAAACGATCTGGCATTGCCAATAATTCGTGCCAAAGTTTATCAAGCCGCGTCACAACACGTTCTTGATCGGAATCATAATTGAGTTCACCCGTCGCAACCCGCTCCCGATAAACTGCTAAAGGGGTTTGTTGTTTGGCAACCTGCCCCACATTTTTATTGATCTGTGTCATGTTTGTCATGCTTGCCTTAATACCTGATCTCTAGGACTTTTGGCAAGTGTTCATTTTTCCTTTAAGGATGCGATTTATTAGAGTGCCTTTAGTGGAGTTTTCTGGTATAAAAACAAGCACAAGACGCACACATAGGGTAAAATACAATTATTTCCAGATCATTCATTAAGGGGCAAAAAGAAAACGGAGGTCAAAGCACATGTTAGATTCAGACCAAGATAAAGCAAAAAAACCCGTAAAATTAGTGCATTACACAACCGCAGAGGCTGCTTATAGTATTCTCTCTACGGGAACGTTTTATATAACAAAAATTACTAATGCAGATGATAAACTGGAATTAGATTATGGATGCAAAAAGCTCATAGAAATGGTAAAAGCTCTAAAAATACCGCATACTTCAGACGATATTGATATTAGAAAAGACTTTCAATTTATTTACATCACGTGTTTTACAACAACAGACAATACGTACGTAAGGAAAGCAATCACTAAGCATTGGAAAAATAAAGCAAATGTTTCTATTGTTTTTAAGGAAGATTTTTATAAAGTCTTGCAAGAAATAAAGAAATCTTGTTTACCCCCCAAAAGCAAAGACGATATAAACAATATTAGAACTTTAAATTTTGATCAAGTGTTTTATGTAAAAAACTGTGAAGAAATTATATCCATTAACTTGAAAGATTCCCCTCCCAACTATATACCCTTTATAAAACGTCCCAAGTATAAATGTGAACAAGAATATCGTTTGGTAGTAAATGTAATTTTGTCACAGATGCGAAAGGAATCAAGAGAAGAATTACTCAATCGCACTTTTGGAAAGGGAGTAAAAATAAGGATTACTGAACATCCTGATGAAAATTGTTACCTCTATTTCCCAGTAAAAGAATATGTTGATCAAATTAGAGTTTTATGTGATGTTGACTCTGCTTCATTATTAAGACTCTTAGAAAAATTAGAAGTAAAACTAGAAAAAGTAGATAAATTTTAATTACTTTATGCCCCCTTACTCCGCCTGTGCCATAGGTAATAAAGGCGTCGCATGCTCGCCCGGGCGCAGTACCCAGAGGCGTTCTCGTCGTGCTTTTTCAATAGAGGGGCTTCCTTTCAGAAAAATTTCTTGCGCCCCGTTCCACCATGCGCTTGAGCGATCCACTCTTAAGGGAACCTTTGCGCATACTCGCCCTAATGTTTCTACGCTAATAACAACCTCAACGCCTTGACACAGGGTTTCTAGGGTTTCTTGATTGTCATTGTCAAATTTTTTACTTTGTAGAAGAATAAGAATTGTTTTTCCGTCACGGCGTAAAACACATGTGGAAGAAAGTTTTTGTCCGCCGCACTGTAAAAGTGCTTGAGAAGTATTGAAAACTTTGTTCCCTTTAAGCGCTTGAACAGGAATACGCTCAACAGGAAGTGCTAAGGCTTGTGCCCAAGCCTGTTCAACACGACGTTCGGCATAGCTGTGTCCTACTACATATAACACGCCCTTCCCCCGAATCCCTATCATTTGCCCTGTCGGGTCGAATAAAATATCGGGTTGTTGTCGACACCACGGCGATAAACAGCCTAGTGCAAGCACAATAAAACCCACACGCCAGCACCACGCCCCGCGCCATAAACAAAGCCAGCATATTCCTAACAAACTCGCAAGCAAACCCCAGCCCGGCATATGGGGAACAGGCAAACGTGCCCCTGACCAATTTGCTACGCCGTGGGCAAGTTCTAAAACAAGGCGAATCCCCTCGCCCATAATCCATAAAGCAGATCCTGCTCCATGAAACGGCATAAGGAAGTCGGAGGCCAAGCGGTCTTAGGAAGACAAGC
>JAZLEM010000209.1:0-1395 GCA_045615245.1 Acetobacter sp.
AAAAGCCACCTGCGTTTGAGGTGGCTTTTTGGTATCTATCACCAAGGTTTATCTACGTACGGGGTATTATCGAATCCTTTGGTGTGTAAATTATCAACCATTCTGTCCAAACGTTTTTGCCACAAGGTTTTAAACCATTGAGCGTTGCCAAACCATCGCACTAACGTAGGGCTGATCGCATAATACACGCGGATAAATATGCGTCCGTACCAAGTGGCAGACAGAACGTTATCCCGATAGCGGCGAAGCGTCCATACCTGAGGACAGTCATAAGAACCGTAGACGGCTGTTGCAATATAACAACCGTGGCTTTGCTTGTGAGAAGAGGGATAGTAGAGTGTAGGAGGAGTTTGATGGGGTATAGGTTGTGCAGGCGGTTCTGCTTGGGCGGCTTGGCGGAAATGATGGACGCGAGCCACCGGAAGAGACGCCAACGTCTCATCAATTCGTTTTTTGATATACTCGGGATTTACTCCGTATGATGTCCACAGTTTTAAGATGGGAATACCAGCTTCTTCACATATCATTCGGACTTTTTCATCACGTTCTTTTCGATCGCTGGTCATATGCGTTTGATCGTTGATTTCTATGATGAGTTTAGGGCTGAAGTTTGAATCGGTAATTAAAAAGTCGACATTTCTAAACAGCTCATTGTGAAAGCGTGCGCCGTCCATTCGGGAGATAAAAGAGGCTAAGTTTATTTGTGGAAAAACGCAATAATCGTCAGGTACGGATGATAAAATGGCGGTGTAAAAAGGTTGTTCTGATTTACTAATTAAAGATCGTTTGGCATCGTACAGATAATTGTTCGTATTCATGTGGGGAACAAAAGCCGAGCAAGCAGCAGTGGCGTAGTGCCAGCTGTTGCAATTGGCGCATTTGATGATTTCGCCGCGTTCTTTTTTAATGTTACAAGCGCGACAAAGAGGATATTTTCCGCTACCGTGTCCGCACACTTTGCAATTCATTTGGATGCCCTCTCTTTCGTTTTTTCATTATTGTATCACGAGGGATAAAATAAGTAAAGCACAAAGATAGGTTTGAATTTGAATGAGAACACGTCTATTTCTACCTCTTCTGCGCCGCCCTTGTTCATTCCTCATTTCCCATTCCTCATTCCTAATTCTCTCTTGCGCCTCTTCGTCATCTATGCTACAATAAACAAAAATGGGGGAGGAGGGTTTTTATGGCAGTGTTCACGCCGACTTGTGCGACGCAGGAGCTATCCGTATTGCCTTTTGCCGAGGCGGTGTTACCCGCGGCGGATTGCACCTACGACGCCGACACGTGGCTGTATGCGCCCACCACCTTTCTTCCGTACCGCTACGTGCTGGGGCGTCGGTGCGTCAATCCCAAGTCGGATCGTAGCCATGTCGTTCTGTGAGCCAAGGAGTT
>JAZLEM010000210.1:0-4061 GCA_045615245.1 Acetobacter sp.
TTGTTTCACGGTATTCGTATCCTGGTTCTCCAATTTCGACACGCATATCGACAAGCCCTGGACAAAGTACAGCCCCGTTGCCGTTAATAATTGTTGCACCATCTGGCACAGATTCATCTAATCGTGTCTCAACACCTGCTATACGGTTATGGCTTACAAGAAGCCTTCCCCTTTGATTTAAACCTGAAGATGGATCTATAAGGTGAACGTTTTCAAAAAGAAGTAGGCTCATGGGATATTCTTACCTCGGGTAAGGTCATCTAAGACAGCCATGCGTACAGCAACCCCCATCTCAACCTGTTTTTGAATAACACTTTGATCAGAATCAGCAACACTACTTTCAATTTCTATACCACGATTCATAGGACCTGGATGCATCACTAAAGCGTTTTTACGAGCAAGGTTTAATCGTCTATGATCTAATCCAAAAAAACGGAAATATTCTTTTGCACTCGGCACTAACCCTGTGGACATCCGTTCGCGTTGAAGTCGTAGCATCATAATGACGTCAACGTCTTTAACTCCTTCGTCCATATGGTGATAAATATCTACACCAAGCTGCTTAAACGTGTTAGGTAGCAATGTCGGTGGACCAATAAGCCGTACATTACTTCCCATTGTTGTGAGGAGATAAATATTAGAACGGGCAACCCGAGAATGGGCAATATCGCCACAAATAGCTATAGTTAGCCCCGCTAGAGTACCAAGATAATGTCGGATTGTTAATCCATCAAGAAGAGCTTGCGTAGGATGTTCGTGAAGACCGTCTCCCGCATTGATTACAGAAGCATCAACTTTTTTCGCAAGAAGTGTTGGCACACCCGATTGAGAATGGCGAACAACCAATAAATCAGTACGCATAGCGTTAAGCGTTGCCGCTGTATCTAGTAAAGTTTCCCCTTTATTGATAGAGGATTGTGGTACAGACATGTTGATAACATCTGCCCCTAGCCGTTTACCAGCGATTTCGAATGAGGTACGGGTGCGCGTACTATCCTCAAAGAAAAGATTGATTAACGTACGACCACGCAATACATCACGCGAAGACGTCGTATGGCAATCCATTTTGGCATAATGTTCTGCAAGATCGAGTAAAGAGGTGATTTTGTCAGAAGATATACCTTCGAGTCCGAGTAAGTGCCGTGTAGCGTTACGACATGGTTTATGAGTCATGAAGTGCCTCTAATCGCGCAAGTGTTTCATCACGTCCAAGGGCATGCAAAGTGGCGTCGATTCCGGGAGAAGAATGAGATCCGGTAACGGCTGCCCGAAGAGGTTGAGCAATTTGTCCTAATTTGTAACTATGTCTTTCAGCGAATCGACGCAGAGTCATATCAATTGCCTCACAGGTGAAAGGTTCAAGATCTGCTAAATCCTTTGCGAGTTCACGTAGCATAAGACGTGCTTCAGGTGTTAGGATCTTCTCCGCCTTCTGGGTGAAAGATAGTGGGGTACGACGCGCAAGGAAAGAAGCATTTTCAGCAAGTTCCATAAGGGTGCGTGCGCGCTCTTTTAATGCTGGCATCAGTGTTTTTACCCGTAGGCATGTTGTTTCATCTATTTGTAGACCATTCATGTTTTTGAATCGTTCCATGACATCATTCGTAAGACGCGTGTCATCAGTCTGACGAAGCCATACGGCATTAAAATGTTCTAATTTAGCATAATCCATACGCGAGGCAGAACGACCTACGCCGTCAATATCAAAAAGTTGAATCTGTTCTTCACGAGAGAGAATTTCAACATCTCCATGTCCCCAGCCAAGCCGGAGTAAATAGTTACAGAGGGCTTCTGGTAAATAGCCTATGTCACGAAATTCCATCACAGATGAAGCCCCGTGGCGTTTAGAGAGCTTGGCTCCATCCGGTCCATGAATAAGCGGTAAATGACCAAATTGGGGTAAACCCCATCCTAAAGCCGTATAGATCATAGCTTGGCGGAAAGTATTGGTAAGATGATCATCACCCCGTAGAACATGGGTAATCCCCATATCATGATCATCAACAACAACAGCGTGTTGATAAGTAGGAGTGCCGTCTGATCGCAATAGGATCATGTCATCGAGCTCGGCATTGGCAACACGTACTTCCCCTTGAACTAAATCAGTAATAACGGTCTCTCCCTCACGCGGGGCTTTAATACGAATGACATAGGGCGCACCTGCCGGGGCATCGGAAGGGTCACGATCACGCCATAGACCATTATAACGCGGGGGTTTACCTTCTTTAAGGGCATTTTCCCGCATTTCTTTAAGCTCTTCTGGTGTACAAAAACACTTATAAGCTAGACCTTTTTTAAGAAGATCAAGAGCTACTTCACGATGACGTGCTTCGCGAGAGGATTGAAAAATGGGTTCCTCATCAGGGGTTATTCCCATCCAGTCTAATCCTGCCAAAATAACATCTATTGCTTCTTGGGTTGAGCGTTCGCGATCTGTATCTTCAATACGAAGAAGGAATTTACCGCCGTGGTGGCGTGTAAAAAGAAAGTTGAACAACGCCGCTCTGGCATTGCCAATATGGAGTAGCCCCGTTGGACTCGGAGCAAAACGTGTACGAATAGTCATAGAATCTTTGCTTATCATGTGTGAATATATAAAGCCATATATTATGAAATCATAGATGAAACCTTACATACGATCATTAATTGATATCATTGAACAACAACTTCTTATACAGCAACGACAACTTATTTTATGGGTGCCTGTCGGCATAGCTCTTGGTGCAGCGTTCTTTTTTAATCTTCCGTGGGAAATACCACGGTGGATAGATCTAGGGGTATTTTTATGCTTGCTGTGCATGGGGTGTTTCGTTCTCGCTATAGGGTGGAACTGGCTTTTAGCGCGACTCTGTGGCGGAGGTTGTATCGCGTTGGCAGTGGGAAATATTTTGGCATTGCAGGTGTTGTATGTGCAACCTCCTATGCCTGAATTGCCTCGGCGGGCTGTTGTTTTGTCGGGTACTGTGCAAAAAATATTGTTGGCACATTCTCTCGTTAATGGAAAGACTCTTCCTCGTCGGGTGGTGTTGTCTGGTGTCAGATTTCAAGATTACCTTATGCGAGAGACACCACCTTTATCTCGTACCCTGTTTGTGCGACTGCGTAAAGAAGATAAAACACCTCTCTCTTTAGGGGATCAAATAAGCGTCCGTGCTCTTTTAAGATCGCCACCTTTCCCGGCTTTTCCAGACGGACGTGATCGGCAATTTGAAGCGTGGTTTAACAACGAAGCAGGCAGTGGCATAGCCTTGTCGACAGTGCAAGTTTTATGGCAACAGAGGCAAGGTTGGGAACGAGTCGCTACAGGGTTAGCGCGTTTACGGTCGGATATAGGTCATCGAATACGTGTAGTCTTACACGGATCGGTCGGCGATATTGCCGCTATTTTGCTTGTAGGACAAAATGGCAATTTATCCTCGAGTGTTCGTGAAGATTTTGCAGAGTCCGGTTTAGCTCATCTTTTAGCCGTTGCTGGTTTACATCTTGGCATTGTGATGGCTATTGTTATGGAGGTAAGCCGTTTTTGTTTAGCCTTGTGGGAATATGCGGCACTTCGTTTTCCCTGTAAAACCTTTTCAGCACTGTTAGCTTTAATAGCTGGTGGGGCTTATGTCTTATTAACAGGGGGGCATTTACCTGCTCAACGCGGTTGGCTTATGGCAAGTATTGTCTTTTTAGCCCTTGTCGTAGAGCGTCGAGGGGCACCGATGCGCGGCTTGGCATGGGCGGCGTGTGTCTTATTGGTTTTTTCCCCGCAAGTTGTTACAAGTGTTGCGTTTCAAATGTCCATGGTAGCGGTTATGGCGCTCATTGCCGGGTACGAAAGCATGAACAACTTTATGAAAACCCATAGAGCAGAGTGGATTTTGCAACGTTCTGCCCTTATACAGTGGTTCATACACCATGGCATAGGGCTGGTAAGCGCAAGTCTTTTTGCCGGTTTAGCAACCATACCCGTTATTATGGCACATTTTGGCGTGATTGAGCCGTATTTTATTCTCGCCAATCTCATCGCCGTGCCTATGATGGCGGTGTGGATTATGCCTGCAGGGCTCATTGCT
>JAZLEM010000211.1:0-8449 GCA_045615245.1 Acetobacter sp.
CAAAGAGTTTTGCCAAAAATGCAGGATGCGTACGAGAAAGAAAAATCTGCGGACCGCGCGCTTCGTTACGAACATCATAAATATACGCCCGCACGCGATCGGAATTGCGGAATGTTTCACGCGGAATTAACTCATCACGCCGCAACAATGCTTCAGCGGAACCAATTTCGACCAACAAATTCCCATACTCAACACACTTCACCGTGCCATTAACAATTTCACCAATACGATCCTTAAATTCGTTATATTGGCGCTTCCGCTCATATTCCCGCACACGCTGAACAATAACTTGCTTCGCCGTTTGCGCTGCAATACGCCCAAAATCTATAGGAGGCAAAGGATCAATAATGTACTCCCCCTCTCGCAAATCGGAACGCAAACGGCGCGCAATATCCAATGCAATCTGCGTGTCTTCATTCTCAACAGAACGTACCACTTCTGTCCAACGTGCAAGACGCACTTCGCCGGTACGGCGATCAATAGTCGCACGAATATCTTTTTCATAACCGTATTTTGCACGCCCCGCTTTCTGTATAGCCTGTTCCATCGCATCCAGCACTTCTTCACGTTCGATCCCTTTTTCACGTGAAACAGCATCCGCCACTAGTAACAATTCGGGACGAAAAATAGAGGTGTCCATATTTTTTGCTCTCCAATCAGAAGCTTCACTTAACGTCTAATGCCGTTGATCACCGCACAAGGGTGAACGCCTTTTCCGCGACTTATTACCTACCCGCTTATTACCTAAATATGTTTCTAAATTTCGCCCCTGTCCCTGCTCACTTTGTCCACCCTGTTCTGAATCTTTATCTTCAAGAGAAATGGGCGCACAAGCTTTTATCAGCGCATCTGTCAACACCAAACGGGCAGAACGTATCTCCGATAAAGGTAAAGCCACCTCTAGGCCATCCTCTAAAACCATACGCGCCACACTCTCATCGGCCCCCAAAACTACACCGGAAAAACGACGGCGACCATTCAAAGGCACACCCAACTCAACACGAGCTTTATGCCCAGAAAAACGGTTCCAATCCTTAACACGACAGAGCGGCCGATCGATCCCAGCAGAAGAGACCTCGAGTGTCCACATACCAGGTATAGGATCTTCCACATCAAGAATAGCACTTACAGTATGGCTAATCCGTTCACAATCTTCAATACTAATCAACCCACCATCAGCACGATCCGCCATAACTTGCACCGTACAACGCTCACGTCCCGGTATTGCCACCCGCACAATTTCATACCCCATATTATCCAAACTTGGTGCAATAAGCGCCGTAATACGCGCCTCAAGCCCAACTATCGCCCCTTCATGATCGATCGATGTAAGGTAATTAACAGAATCCATAATAGACAAAACGTACACCGAAAATAATTTCTCCCGAAGTTACCCCTCCAGAAGAATATTCTTAAAAATATTCTCGTAAAAAAACAACCTGCTCCCTTATCGTTTATTGTCAAAAAAATATTCGAAGCTGTCAAGTCTCTCGTAGATGAATATGAGAACTCTTTCTCATATCTCCAAGATTAAGAGCTATTTTTCTCGCGACCCTACGATTATTGAGGGAGAGCAAAGTAAATCTCTCCCTCATACACAAACACCCTATAGAGAAATCATTACTCTACAACACAAGATCTGGATCTGATGCAGAGCCGAAAAACTCATACCGAATTTGATGAGCAGGCATCTTTTCCTCACGCAAAGTGCGAACCATCTCGTGCATAAAAGGAACAGGACCGCAAATGTAGTATATCGCCTCACGATTAAGCGTTTCACGCAACCACTGAGGAGAGATCTGTCCTTCGTGGCAAGTTATCCCTTTTTCTGCATGAGACAAACAGCCTCCCTGCGAAACAAAAAAATCCGCTTGCATATGTCCTTTTTCTGCCTGTTCTTTAAGATGATGCAAAAGTGGTATTTCTTCACTCTTACGCGCACCATGAACAAAACGCACAGAATGTTGTCCTGCTTGCGCTAAGGCTGCCTGCATCGACAGAGCGGGAGTTATTCCCACACCTGCTGTTAATAGTACAACAGGTCCTGCATGCTTTTCATTCAAAAAGAAATCCCCCGCAGGGTTGGCTACTTGCAGTATATTGCCCTCATGAACACTTTTATGCAACCAAGGAGAAACAAGTCCCCCTTCTACCAAACGTACTGTAATACGGTAATGATCCGCTCCAGGCACTGAAGAAATACTATAATTGCGCCTCTGCCAGCCATGATCGGGCACATCGAGCTTAAAACTCAAATACTGTCCTGCACGGTGTTTTGCAATGGGACCATCATCCGCTGCAACAAGCTCAAAAGACACGATATTCTGCGTTTCTTGACGACGAGAACGCACACGCAACGGCCGCCAACCTCTCCATCCCCCCCGCGTTTCTTCATGCTCGACATAAATCTGTTCTTCACGGTTAATAAGAAGGTCTGCAAGGAACCAGTAAGCCTTTTCCCAAGCCTCATAAATTTCTGGTGTTACAGCATCACCAAGAACATGCTTAATAGCCGCAAGCAATGCTTTACCAACATAAGGATAATGTTTTGGCAAAATATTAAGCCCCACATGCTTTTCTGCAATACGCTCAACCATGTTTCCCAACGCACCCAGGTCGTTAATATGTTCAGCATACGCTAAAACAGCATAAAAAAGCGCTTTCGGCTGTTCCCCATCCCGTTGGTGTGAAAGATTAAATAAGTCACGAATCTCTGGATCAGAAAGAAGACGCTTATACATCTCTTGAGTAAGAGTAACGCCGTGTTTTTTTAATACTGGTACTGTTGCAAGAATAAGCGCACGTGTTTTATCATCAAGCGAAGTTGTCATCGCAATAACCTCCTAAAGATTTGTAAAAAACCTCAAAGACTTTAAGAGCAAGAGTTCAGCTTGGTTATTTCAAACACCACAAATTACAAACATCACAGACAAGCTATTCACCTAGCCCCACGAGTCTATCATCAAGTCCCCCACAAAAAGAGACTTACTTCAC
This sequence comes from Acetobacter sp., assembly GCA_045615245.1. Lineage (GTDB taxonomy): Bacteria > Pseudomonadota > Alphaproteobacteria > Acetobacterales > Acetobacteraceae > Acetobacter. The sequence continues at coordinate 2,995 of JAZLEM010000211.1, forward strand.
AAGTTCAGGATAAAACTTTTTTCACGAAAAAGTCAAAAAAACCCATGAAAAATGAGACCATAATTTGACGCTTCTCGGTGTTGTATCAAGAATTTAGAAAGGCAGAAAAAAGAAGCGTTTATACCTTGTAACACCTACAAAAAACATGCCACAAAATAACAAGCGGAAAGAAGCAACGTGTTAAAAGGACTCTTCAAAAACAAGACGTAAGAAATGGGAGAAAACTTTTCCAAAAAACACAACAATAAACCCCGTTTTTAGCTAAAAATCAAAAACAGGCTAAAAAATGGTGAGCCGGGAGGGATTCGAACCCTCGACCATTCGATTAAAAGTCGAATGCTCTACCGACTGAGCTACCGGCTCATAAAAACAAAGACCCCTTATAGCTTAAAGGAAACAAAAGTGACTAACACCTCACCATAACGATCTTAAAACATTCACAAACACTCACCAGCTTGACTTAAGTGGCTTTCCTCTTCTTTCTTACTTCGCTACCCTAACTTCAACACTGTATTTATGCGACATCTCTCGATAATTCTAAATCTTTATTTTTACATCTTTATTTGTACCACCAAAAACCAAAGGTGATTAAAAACAATTTAAAAACAATTGAATTGAAGTCCTTTTAACAAAAATTACCTAAACTGTCAATGTCTTTTTATGTTTATTACTCCTTATTTTATTTTGTCCACTCAGTGATATTACTATTAAAGTCCTTCTTTTTTCAAACATACACCTCATTATTTTCCCTCATCTCGAAAACACCTTGGATCAATAAACCAGCTGCCAAAGAAAAGTTTTCAGACGCATCCGTAGATGCTTTAAGGTATTCTTTCAGACAGAAAGATTATTTTTACGCATATTATTTGTAAAACCTTATTTGTAAAACCTCTTTCTTCCATTCACCGTGCTTTTATTCATCGTGCAATAAATAAAATATGAAGGTGTTTAAAACGTTATCACGTTATTAAAGATGTACAATATCATTCGGTTTAGAAAACAGTTCAGGAATAAAGACTTAAGTCTCACACGCTTTGAGTTACGTCTTGAGCAAAGTGGGTTAAGTAAAGTTAATGTGTAGAATTGTTAAAATTATCGTTTATTCGTGGTAAAATAACCCGCTTATAACACAATAGACTTTTAAGAATTTTGATTACGCTGTTAAGGGGATATCATTTTGTTCGAGACTTGTTCGAGGCTTGGGGGGTTACCCTTAGAGGAAGACGCGTGGCTGAATACAAAAAGAGATAGAGGGAAAAACACAGGGGAAAGTGACCTTAACCCCCTTCCTTGGGAAGATTTATTAGGACGACCACAAGCGCCGATTGATAATAAAGGTATAGAGCGTTTAGTACAAGGGCGTGTTATACTTATCACAGGTGCGGGCGGCACTATTGGTGCCGAACTTGCCCGCCAAATCGCTCGTTTAAGCCCCAAAAAGCTCGTTTTGTTAGACCATGGAGAGTTTGCTCTCTGGCGTATTGACGTAGAATTAACAAAACATACTCCGCATACATCACGCGATATTATTATCGCGAATGTGCGTGATGAACAACGCATTAACGAAGTTTTAAAAACGTTTAGACCAGAATTGGTATTCCACGCCGCGGCATTAAAGCATGTACCGATGGTAGAAGCAAACCCCACAGAAGGAATTTTAACCAATGTCCATGGAACACGGGTTGTTGCTAACGCCGCGTCACGCTACGGTGCGCAAGCCTTTGTGTTAATTTCCACAGATAAAGCAGTCAACCCATCTGGGCTTATGGGGGCTTCTAAACGCGCGGCAGAAATGTATTGTCAGGCTTTGGATATTCGTGCAAGATTTGCCTCAACAGAGCAAATGCGTTGTGTAACAGTACGTTTTGGTAACGTGCTCGAATCGACAGGTTCTGTTGTACCTCTCTTTCGTTACCAACTTAAACAAGGAGGTCCCCTCACCGTCACACATCCCGAAATACGTCGGTATTTTATGACAGTCTCCGAAGCCGTAAGCCTTGTTCTTCAAGCAAGTGTACGAGGCACGCAAAACCATGAAACAGGCTTACAAACAGATACACTCTTAAGCCGTGGCGGTATTTTTGTGCTTGATATGGGTGAACCTGTGCGTATTTTAGATTTAGCCCGACAAATGATTCGCCTTGCGGGACTTCAACCAGAGAAAGATGTACCTATTCATTTTACAGGGCTTCGCCCGGGAGAAAAACTCGAAGAAGAACTTTTTCACCCCAACGAAGCACCTTTACCAACCGACACCAAAGGTTTACTTATGGCAACGCCGCGCGTGGTCGATTTGGCTATGGTGACACAAGCTGTTATAGAAATGACAGAAGCGGCGCAAAAAGGAGAAAAGGAAAAGGCTTTACAAACACTCACACAGCTTGTGCCAGAATTTACAAATAGAAGTTTATAAAAATCCCTCAGATTAAGGACGTTTTTCATTCAAGATCGTTTTAAAAACGATCTATAAAGTACCTTGCTTTGCTCTATCAAATATAAAAACTTTAAAACTAGAAAGACTTAAAAAAACGTGACCTATAAACCTATTCCCTTTCTTAATTTAGCAGCACAACAAAAACGGCTTAATTCTGCGCTACGTGAACGTATAGAAACCGTTTTAACGCATTGTCGTTTTGTTATGGGTCCGGAAGTGCAGGAACTAGAAGCGCGTTTAGCCCAATGGTGCGGAGCAACGGCATGTGTGGGAGTTTCTTCCGGAACCGATGCGCTTTCTCTTGCTTTAATGGCCGAAGGAATCGGACAACGTAAAGACGGTAAGAAAGAGGCGGTTTTTCTTCCCTCTTTTACATATACGGCAACGGCTGAAGTACCGATTCTTTTAGGAGCTGTACCTGTTTTTGTCGATATAGACCCACATAGTTTTCAAATAGACCCAACGCATCTACGCGCACGTATTCGTCAGGTACGCCATCAAGGCGTCTTACAACCACGAGCGATTATTGGCGTTGATTTATTTGGACAACCGGCACCATGGACAGAACTACGCGCCATTGCGCAAGAAGAAGACCTTTTTTTACTGGCTGATTGTGCCCAATCTTTTGGCGCTTTTTTGAACGGACGCCCCCTTGGACGAGAGGCTGTAGCCACAACGTTATCTTTTTTTCCTTCCAAACCTTTAGGCGGTTATGGTGATGGTGGTGCGATTCTCACCGATGATCTACAGCGTGCCGCCCTGTATCAATCTTTACGCACCCATGGAGAAGGTGCGACACGTTACGAAGTCTTACGCATCGGGATGAATGCACGATTAGATACTTTACAGGCTGCCGTTCTTCTCGCTAAACTAGACCAATTCGAGGAAGATCTCAAACGGCGTGAAAGCATTGCCTGCCTCTATGATCAAGCCCTTGCAGATGTTGTGCGTGTGCCTGCGCGCGTGCCCGAAAGCCGGAGTGCATGGGCTGTTTATGCAGTTCTGCTCAACAATACAGCGGAGCGGAACGCTTTACAAACCCATTTGAACACACAAGCGATTGCAACAGCCATTTATTACCCCATGCCTTTACACCACCAACCAGCTTATAGAGCACACCACGACGGCACCACTCTCCCTGTTTCTGAAGATATCTCAAGCCGTATTTTAGCCTTGCCCCTTTATCCAGAACTCACCGATGAAGATGTTAAACGCATCATTGCGGCTGTAAAAAGTGCTTTGTAGAAAGATTCTCCTTCTCCCTATAATCAAAATGAATGAAAAAATGATGTCCAAGCTTAACTCAAGTCACCTATTAAAATCTCTTAAGAAGTAGAAGTAAGGGAAGAGCATGAGTCAAAAGACAGCCTTTATCGCCACTCTTTTGTTTTTTGCGATTTGTTCCGCAGTGTTTCTGATTTATTGGGCACTACCCGGGTCAAAAACGATCAATTTTCCCAAAATAACCAGCGGGTTTGTTGAAATAGGTCCGGTATGGCATCGTCGTCCTTTAGAGACACAAGATATTCAAAAAATTAATCACTGGTTACAAGAGCATAATTCTGCTTGGTCACACGTTCAAGGTATTGTTCCCTCAGCGGGTAATGCACGCCTTATTCTCAACACTGATCAAGGAAAAGAAATAACCCTTATCGTATGGACTGGTTTAAGTGCCGCAGACTGGAACAATACCATAGCCGTCCATTTTCCAAAACCAGAAGGGAAAAATCAAAATACCTCTAAAATTGCTTATAAAGGATTTTATGGAGAATATATGCAAACTTTCTCAACGAAAGTTTTTGCTCCCATCCGTTTGATCGTTGAGGGTTTTCCTTTTCGCCGTACATGGTACCCCTGATCCCAAATTTTAAGTTAGTTTTTTGCTTTATGGCAAAGAGCACCATAAAACACAGTTAGAGACTGTTTCATTTTAAGCTATTATGCTGCTTCCTGAGCTATAGCGCGCAAAGCCGTAACATTTAACACGCGTAAGGCATGACATCCAGCAGACATAATTAATTTCTCCCGCCGAAAAGCACTCATTATACGACTCACTGTTTCTACCGTCAGTCCCAGATAATCAGCAATATCAACACGTGACATAGGAAGGCGCACGATAGGCGTATTATCTGTTAGAGCACTATCTGAAAAAGAACGCGTCAATCTATGCAATAAAAAAGAGGCTATTTTTTCTCGTGCTGTTTTTCGCCCTAAAAGAAGCATCTGTTCCTGTGCTTCTACGGCTTGTTCTGTGACAGAGGTAAGAAACGCAGGCCATAAATCGGGTAAATCCGTCAGCAAAGCACTAAAATTTTGGTGCTGGAATCGGCAAAAATGGACATTATCAATCGTTTCTGCCCCAAAAGTATAAAGGCCGTTCTCCTCTGCCTTATCAAAACAAACCCTACCGTTAATACACTGTCCTGCATCAACAAAAGCAGTAATTTGCCGACGTCCGTCAGCAAGAGATTTAAAAACTCGAACAGTTCCTGAAAGAATGATAAAAGAAGCGACAGCCGGGCTTCCTTCTTCAATAAGCAAACTTTCTGGCGGTAAATGTGTTTTATGTGAAAAACGAGCAATACACGCCAAACTTTGCACACTCAACTTTGCACATAAACTATTAAGTGTCTGTGTACAGTCTAAACAACGTTGTGGAGGATGAACAGAGCTATGCATTTGAGAGTGGTTAAGAATAAGCCTTTACAATTTTACGAAACCCGTAAGCCCTCAGTGAGATGTCTATTACACCATATTGTATAACGACATTGTATAACGACAAACGAAAACTCTAAAGGAGATTATCATTCAATAAACAATCATAAACTCTACACAATAAACAACGATTTGTATAAGACTTCTGGCAGTCTTAAATTTTCGGCAAGCATGACATATTTCTTTTTTCATCGCGATTTAAGCTTTTAAGAAAATTTTTTCTTTCATGTATCATGTAAACATATCATGTATATGTCGTATGCGCTCCCCTATCACCTAGATCTGTCTCCCCCCCCCCCTCTATTG
>JAZLEM010000212.1:0-1740 GCA_045615245.1 Acetobacter sp.
ACGACATGGCTACGATCCGACTTATACGCGCAAAGCTCATCTGTTTCGGCAGAAGAAATTGCACATTTTAGTACACTCGCCAAAGATTGGTGGAATCCGAACGGTCCGATGCGCCTGTTGCATGCGATGAATCCAGTGCGAATTGCATGGGCTATGCGCTACCTGCCTTTACCAGAAATCTCTCCCCCTCAACAGCCAACACGTCGGGCGCGTATTTTAGATATCGGTTGCGGCGCTGGCATTGCGAGTGAATCTTTGGCGCAAGCGGGTTATGATGTTTTAGGGCTTGATGCTTCAGCCGAAGGGATTGCAGCCGCCCAAGCCCATCTTGCTAAAACACAAAACCCCGCCAAAACACAAAACCTCAATAAGCCTTTCGCGCATGATCTCATCACGTTACACTATCGTTGTGGAAACATCGAAGACCTTGTACACGAAAAACAATGTTTTGATGCTATTGTTGCTTTTGAACTTATTGAACACGTCACCAATCCTGAACAATTCATGATTTTATTAGCCCAACTTGTTCAACCTGGTGGCACGCTGATTATATCCACCCTCAACCGCACATACCGCTCGTTGATTATTGCTAAAATTGCGGCGGAATATTTGTTTAATCTTGTCCCAACTGGTACTCATGAATGGCGCAAATTTATTCAACCTGCCGAACTGGGGCACTATGCCCGTAAAGCCGGTTTCTCTCTAACAGCGATAACAGGGTTTTCGGCTCTTTCAGGCACGTGGAAAGAAAGCTCTAATCTGAGCATAAACTATGCTGCTGCTTTCAAAAAACTTTAAAAATTTCTTTGAATTTCTCAACAAAGATAAACATAAAGAAGAAAATAAAAAAGAAGCCCTTTTTGTATAGAGTTCTTTTTGACAGTGCAACTTAAGAACCTTGTTTCGTGCCTTTGGTTTGACTTTTTCCTCCGAACCACGGGTCATGAGCTCATCGTTTAGAGTACCTCCCTCGAATCCCGAGGTCATGACACCCCAACAGAATCTAACCACGGGTCATGACCCGTGGTTGAAGAGAGGTTTTACACGCCGATATAATGCCCCATGGTTGGAGATAAAATTAAAACGCGGGGGTATACCCCCAGCGTTTGTGAATAGATCCCTTTAGGTGTACCCTTATTTAGGCATGCCCTCTATTAAGCATGAAGAATAAAACCGCCATGAGTACCGGTAATGGCACCAGGTATAATGTTCGGTCTGTTATAGCGTTGCCACAAATAACCCGCACCACCTCCAACAAAAGGCGTAACAATCGACTTAATCCCAAAAAGACGCTCAAGATCAAAGTCATAAATCACATTAAAAAATCCACCATACGACTCATCCGTGCCCCGGTGATTGACAGGCGTAAACGGAGGGGTGATGGGCTGCGCTAATGATTTAAAGTAAGAACCGTTAAATTCAACAGGCACGTGCGTAGAATTGTAATAAATTGCAGGAGGAATATTTGCAGAGAAAAAGTGATTATAGGCGAGTGTATGAATCGCGTTTTGAGCATCTCGTAGACTGTCAGCCGTAAGGTTGTAACACACGTTTGGCACAATGTAATGGCCAGCCTCAACATTTGACCAAGTAGGCACCAACCAACCACTCGCGTTCGTGCTATAAGCCGTACCTAAATAGCTCTTTTCAGACTGACCTAGCAAGGTATTACAATTCTCTTTCGTTACAGTTATGCCAGGAATGTATTTCGGCGCATCGGTGATGGGCAAATAGGGACTG
>JAZLEM010000213.1:0-30331 GCA_045615245.1 Acetobacter sp.
GCACACCTAGCACTCAATGCCATTCCAGGGATTGGTCACGCTATTGCAAATGATATTATTGCCTTTATAGCAGAGCCAAATAATCAAAAAATTCTTGCTGATTTACAAACCTGCTTAACAATTTTAGACGAACCCTCCACATCAAACGGCCCGCTCTCTGGTAAAACAGTTGTGTTTACAGGAACACTACAAACACTTACACGTCAAGAAGCAAAAGCACTTGCCGAACGTATGGGTGCCAAAGTTTCTGACACTGTTTCTCAAAAAACAGACCTTGTTATTTTAGGTGAAAAAGCTGGTTCAAAAGCACGTAAAGCCGAACAACTGCATATTCAAACACTCAATGAAGCACAATGGCGATCTTTGTGTATACAAGAAGACACAACAATAATTCCCTAACATTCAATATGTTCGAAAATTGAAAATTATTCGACTCACTGTTTAATATCTGCTATTCTGCTACAACTGGAAGACTATCTTAAATCTGGTAATCTCACTCATTAAATAGCAGGATGAAACAACAAATATGACGACCAAGTGGATTTATAGTTTCGATAAAGAACAAAGTGAAGGGAACGCACAAATGCGTAATCTTCTTGGCGGAAAAGGTGCTAATTTAGCCGAAATGGCTAATATCGGTCTCCCTGTACCCCCTGGCTTCACGATTACAACTGAAGTCTGCACCGCCTTTTATGAAAACGGACGACAATATCCTCCGGGATTGGAAAAGCAACTTGAAGAAGCTCTTTATAAGGTTGAAACCCGTATGGGTTTACGTTTTGGTGATCCTAAAAACCCGCTGTTAGTCTCTGTTCGTTCTGGTGCGCGTGTCTCTATGCCGGGTATGATGGACACAGTACTTAATCTGGGTTTAAACGATAGCACTGTTGAAGGATTAGCCCAATCATCTGGTGACGCGCGTTTTGCATGGGATAGTTATCGCCGTTTCATTCAGATGTATGGTTCTGTTGTTTTGAATGTCCCTCATCATTATTTTGAAGATTTTCTCGAAGAAAATAAACGTGATATTAAAAAGGAAGACGACACGGATCTTACTGCCGAAGAGTGGCAAAAGATTGTTGCCGGTTACAAGCAAATTGTTAAGAAAGAAACAGGGGCTGCCTTTCCTGAAAATCCGAAAGACCAATTGTGGGGGGCTATTGGAGCTGTATTTGGTTCATGGATGAACCCTCGCGCCAACACTTACCGTAAGTTACACGATATTCCTGTTACGTGGGGTACAGCTGTCAATGTGCAATCTATGGTCTTTGGCAACAAAGGTAATGATTGTGCTACAGGCGTTTGCTTTACGAGAGATCCTTCTACAGGCGAAAATATTTTTTATGGTGAGTATCTTATTAACGCTCAAGGAGAAGATGTCGTTGCTGGTATCCGGACACCACAGCCCATGGCTGAAAGTCGTGCAAAAGATGGGCAAGTGTCTATGGAAAAAGCGATGCCCAATGCTTATAAAGAATTACTCAAAGTACGTGAAACTTTAGAGCGTCATTACCGTGATATGCAAGATATTGAATTCACTGTTGAAGCCAATACGTTATACCTGCTTCAAACTCGAACTGGGAAACGTACTGCAGCTGCAGCTCTTCGTATTGCTGTAGATATGGCTAAAGAAGGTTTAATTACGCAAGAAGAAGCTGTCACACGTATATCACCTACTTCACTTGATCAACTTTTACACCCCGTCCTTGATCCAACGGCTAAGTGTCAGGTTCTAACACATGGATTACCTGCCTCTCCTGGAGCTGCAACAGGTATCATTGCCTTTTCTGCAGAAGACGTAGAAGATCGCGCAGCAAAAGGTGAAGATGTTATTCTTGTTCGTGTTGAAACATCACCTGAAGATGTACACGGTATGCATGCAGCGCGCGGTGTTTTAACAACACGTGGTGGGATGACATCTCATGCTGCAGTAGTCGCACGGGGTATGGGGCGTGTATGTGTTGCGGGTGCAGGAAATATTGTGATTGACTATGCTCAACAAACTATGACGGTTGCAGGTATTACCCTTATAGCAGGAGATTGGATTACACTTGATGGAAGTACAGGAACCGTCTACGCTGGTCGTGTTCCAACAATTCCGCCAACACTATCTGATGATTTTACCACACTGATGAAATGGGCTGATTCTGTGCGACGTTTAGCTGTACGTGCAAACGCAGAGACACCTGATGACGCAAAGATGGCAAGGAGTTTTGGGGCAGAGGGTATTGGTTTATGTCGGACAGAACATATGTTCTTCGGTCCTGATCGTATCGGTCATGTTCGGCAAATGATTATGGCTGATACAGACGATAGCCGCACAAAAGCCATTAATGCTTTACTTCCTTTCCAACGTGCAGATTTTTCGGATTTATTCCGTATTATGGTGGGTCTGCCCGTTACAATTCGTTTACTTGACCCACCTTTACATGAATTTCTACCCCATGGTGAACACGAGCTCAGAGATGTCGCAAAAGCTTTAGAGAAAGATGTAGAAGCTTTACGAGCACGTCGTTTAGCATTATCAGAAGCTAATCCTATGCTTGGCCATCGTGGATGTCGTCTTGGTATTAGCTACCCAGAGATTTATGCCATGCAAGTCCGTGCTATTATAGAAGCCGCGCTTGATATCTCACATGAAACCCAACAAGCTGTCATTCCTGAAATTATGATTCCTCTTGTTGGCATGAAGCAAGAACTTGACCTCTTACGTCAATCTTGCGAAAAAGTTATTTCGCTAGTGTTATCTGAACGCAATGCAACGCTGGATTATAAAATCGGTACCATGATTGAACTTCCTCGTGCAGCGCTCACAGCAGATCAAATCGCTCAAAGTGCTGACTTCTTTTCGTTTGGCACCAACGATCTAACGCAAACAACATTAGGTGTTTCTCGTGATGATGCAGGATCATTCCTACCCGAATATGTTGAAAAGGGGCTATTACCACAAGATCCATTCGTTTCTATCGATCGTGAAGGTGTTGGTGCTCTTGTGCGCATGGGTGTTGAAAAAAGTCGTTCTGTTAAAGATAACCTCAAAATAGGTATCTGTGGTGAACATGGTGGTGACCCTCTCTCTATTTCATTCTTTGAAGAAGTAGGGCTGGATTATGTTTCATGCTCTCCTTTTAGGGTTCCTATTGCTCGTCTTGCTGCGGCACAGTCAACACTTGCTACCAAAACAAAGAATAAATAAATAATTATTTATTCGTCTTTTTGTGATCACGAAAAATGACCGTTCTCTAAATAAGTTCGGTCATTTTTCAATATCAATAAACGAGACGTCCATGAAGAAAACGCTTACTATTCATCTTATCTCTGATGCGACCGGACAAACTCTTAACGCTATAGCCCGTGCTTGTATCACCCAGTTTCCTAATACCACAATAAAACTCAGACACTGGAACCTTATTCGTACTCCCGCTCAACTCCAACGAGTACTTCATAATATTACATCTGAGCCTGGGCCTGTTATGTCCTCATTAATGGATCCTCTCTTACAAACAGAACTCAAAACAGGTTGTAATCATTTAGGCATTAGACTTCTCAACGTATTAGATAATGTTTTACTTTTTCTTACTGAACAAACCGAAGAAGAGGCAACCCTACGTCCGGGTAGTCAGTATATCATGGATGAAAACTATCATCAGCGTATCGAGGCCATGCACTACGTTCTCGCCCATGATGACGGACAACAGATTAGCGGATTAGAGAAAGCCGATGTTATTCTTATAGGAGTCTCGCGTGTATCAAAAACGCCCACATGCTTCTATTTAGCAAACCGTGGGATAAAGGCGGCTAATGTCCCCCTTATTATGGGAATTGAACCTCCAAAAAGCTTACTTACCACTCAAAAACCCGTAATTGGACTTACCATCGACCCGGAACGCCTCATCGAAATCCGACGTAGCCGCCTTTCACAAATTACCCACGGGAAACATCACTCCACAACAGAAAATACCTACATCAATTTTGAAAAAGTTAAAGAAGAACTTCTGTGGGTACGTAAATTATGTCGACAACACCATTGGCCTATTATCGACGTCACACACCGCTCTATTGAGGAATCTTCTACCATTATCCTTGACATTCTCGAAAGTCACTCAGAAAACGCCAAAAAGTCAGAAGAGAACATTAAGCCTTAAAACAAATCAATTTTCTAAATTGTTTATTTTTTTATTTCTGAACTTGTTAAATGCTGTACACGAATAGCTTTTCCTTGTGCATTGTAGTAAATAATACTTCCACCACGACGTTGGGCATAGCCATCTGGTCTACCATCTGGTGTCCAAAAAAGCAATCGATTGCTATCCGCTTGTTCTTGTAACTTATCACCCGGTGGACAGAAACGATATTGACTAAAATCCTTATGTGCACGTGGAAGAGGCGGCTTTTCTGCCAAACGATGCATCAATGCCGGATTAATTACGTCAGCGTCACTTTTATCAAACAAGCCTTTTGCAAAAACGTTTGTTGTTGACATAAAAAAAGCAATTATACAAAAACTTGTCTTTTGTATAATTGAAAACTTATCGTGTTGTTGTATTTTCCTTTTACACATTTTCTAGCCCCTCTTTACTTTTTCCACATGCTACCCTTACATTTTTGTTAAATTCTCATTAAGAAAACCTTAATATGTTTCATTGTATCTTAATAAGCAAAATTTACAATCACGGTTCTTTTTCTGTAACAAAAATTGGCACCTTACTATGCTAGAAACGCTTATTGCACCTTATACAAGTGAACGTTTTGTCAAAAAAAGTCGGTTTCTCGCTAATACAACACATGTTAAAACCGCAAACGAAGCTAAAGATTTTATAGCGTCTGTCTCGATAACCTACCCAGACGCAACACACCATTGTTGGGCTTGGCGAATAGGACAGAACTCTCGTTACTACGACGCAGGAGAGCCTTCCGGTACAGCAGGTAAGCCCATTCTTCAAGCCATTATTTCACAAAAACTAGACCACGTTGTTCTTATTATCTCCCGCTGGTTTGGCGGTATTAAACTTGGCGCCGGCGGTCTCATCCGTGCTTATTCAGGAACAGCAACAGAGTGTTTACACCAAGCCCCTAAGGAATTATTAATAGAACGTATTCAACTTTCTTTTCACTGCCCATTTTCTATGATTAATCTTGTGCAAGCCCGCTTACTAGAGTGGCAAATCGAGAGCACCCCTCCTGTATTTGATGCACAGGGCGCTGCTTTCATCCTTAACTTACCTATAGAAAAACGTGAAGAAATTACGCGCCGGATTACAGACCTTACTTACGGAAAAAGCGTCATTAAAAGTATCGCACCCGATAATACATCTAGAAAAATTAAAGAGAAGGTGCCGCTGGAATAATCCAACCATTACCCGTAGAACTGCCTAATCCGCCAGATCCAAAACTTCCCCAAGAACCAGAGCCAAAAGGACTCGAGCTCTGGTATGCAGAACCAAAACGCGACAAGTCAGCCCCCGTTACCGGATCGCGGTGTACTTTAGCTAAATGATCAGGATCATCCCCATACTGAAAATCCATTGAAGGAGCATCTTGATACCCGGGCGGTAAACTACGATGCCCATGAACCACTTTCTTTTCTGTGGAAGATTGATTCGTTACAGAGGTTGTTCCATCATTCTCTGCAAACGAAACACCCTCACCTGGAACTAATCCAGAAACTTCAACGGCAGAAACTGCTTTTATAGATGAGACTATTCCTACCCATAGACTCAACAACGCAACGATAAAAAGCTTATATTGTCGCATCACGATACTGCAACTCCTAAACGCGAGAAAACTATCTTTGTAAGTTACACCTTAAAACATACAACGCAACAAAACAAAACATTACAAATGTAATGTAAGTCGATAATTTTAACCATTCAATAAAAAATAAACCCAATTTGTGATCGTAATTAAAGTTTACTAATTACTTTTTTTAGCCGTTTCGTTGTTCGCAGGTTTTGCCGTGCTTGTCAGCACAGCAGCAATTGTATTACGTTGAACGAGAACACGAACATTTTGTGCAATTTCGACTTCTACTTCTGGTGTGCCTTCTTGAGTACGCTGTACAGTCCCAATAACTCCCCCTGCTGTAACAATGCGATCTCCACGACGAAGAGCTTTAAGTTCTGCACGAAGTCGTTTATGATGCTGTTGTTGAGGACGAATAAGTAAAAAATAAAAAATAGCAAAAATAATCAGTAAGGGCATGAGAGATATTATTTCTGCACCCCCACCACCTCCACTTCTTGTCGATTGCGCATAGGCAGCTGGAATAATACTAGAAACTACAGTAGAAAAAACCGAGTAAAACATCATTTACGAACAACTTTCAAAAATGAGAAATATTTTACAACACAAACGACCCGACTTAGGAAACCTCAAAAATTACCACAATGTATGACTATAAATATAAAAAAGCGATAACTTTCTTTATCTTTTTGCTTCCATTCAGGTACTAGCTTATATACCATATGTTCTATTATTCTGCGATTTGATTTTTCAACACCTATTTTACATGAATATATTTTTTACGTGATATGTTTTTAGCTTTATATCTTTAGTTTCCAATACTTACTAAAACACAAGAAGAAGCATTAAAAGCTCTTCATAAATGACAAAAAAATAAACTGTTTCTGACTCTTATCCCTATTACTGCCACTATTACCACGTTTCTTCTCAAAAACATTATTTGCTCAAAAACTCTTTTGAGCCATCAAAATTTATAAGGTGTATTTCATGAATACTACTCATACTGAAGATAATACTGCAGAATTACTCCCTGTCCAATATACACTCCAACGCATTGCAGAAGCTTTAGAACGTCTTTCCCCGCCGCCACTAACATTAAATAGTATTGCCCATGCATTAACTTCGGCTGATACGTTGATTTGGCACCCAAGTCAACAACGATTAGAACCCGTACCTTATATTGCCCATATTTCGATTGACTTGCTTTGTGGCATTACTCATCAGCAACATATGTTACTCGATAACACCCGCCATTTTGCTCGAGGATTACCTGCAAACAACGCCATGCTCTGGGGTGCACGTGGCATGGGAAAATCTTCCCTCATTAAAGCAGTTCATGCCCACGTTAATAAAAAAGAACGAGAACGTGATCCTGAATATTCCTCTGTTATTCTTATAGAAATTCAACGGGACGGTCTCTCAACTTTACCAAACCTATTAGCCTTACTCCGTACATACCCAAGGCGTTTCATTCTTTTTTGTGATGACCTTTCTTTTGAAAAAGATGACTATGACTACAAAGCCTTAAAATCTGTTCTTGACGGAGGAATTACTGGACGCCCAGATAACGTTATTGTCTATGCCACATCCAACCGTCGCCATCTCATGCCACGTGAGATAATCGAAAATGAACAAGCTACAGCAATTACCCCATCTGAAGCAACAGAAGAAAAAGTCTCCTTATCAGATCGTTTTGGCCTATGGCTTGGATTTTACCCGTGTGAATATGAAGTTTTCCTTCAAATAGTGCAAAACTATGCCCGAGATCGTAACTTACCGATTAGCGATTCTGATCTTATCACCCGTGCTCATGAGTGGGCTGTTCGTCGTGGAAGTCGATCCGGAAGAGTAGCTTTTCAGTTTATTGAAGATTTACAAGCACAATTGACAAAAGCTTAAGACATGCAACACCCAAAATGAGTACCTTTTCATAAAAACACTTTAGAATAGTCCTTACGCTTTATATTAATATAGTCCACAAAGAGTTATTAAACGTATTACATATTTAGTAATGTGCCCTATAATAACAAAATGTAAATTCTAAGGAGGTGTTTTTTTAAGATCTCGTTTGTAAGGTTCGTAATGAATCTATTACCCATGATTTCTTGTTCTCTATCCAATCTATCCTAATGACTTTACAACACTAGCAACACGACCGGCTTACTGACAATGTTACAGACATCTCCCAAAATTGATTTACGCACTGTCCGTTCTCATCCTGATTACTGGTACCCTATTGCATGGTCACATGAACTTGCAGCTGGAAAAGTTATCGGTACACGTTATGCTGGAATCCCTATTGCTTTGGCACGCCCTCAAAACGGTGGACGTGTTTTTGCTTTAGAAGACCGTTGTGCTCATCGTCAAGTACCCCTCAGCCAAGGAATTCTTCAAGGAGATGCCATAAGATGTTGCTATCATGGTTGGGCCTATAATCGTTTTGGACATTGTCACGATATTCCCTACCTAGATAAATGCCACCATCGCATACGTGTTTTTCCATGCCGTGAACAAAGTGGTATGATTTTCATCTTCCCGGGTGATGCAAGCAAAGCTGACACAACGCCTCTCTCTCCAGAATTAGCCCAAATAGCAAACCCTGCTTATAAAACTCGTCTTTTTGGCACGACGGTACGTTGTCATTACAGTTTTATGCATGAAAACCTCATGGATATGAACCATCAATGCATGCATTTTAAGCAAATGGGGCAAATCAAACCACGCTTCTTAGGACAAAAACGTGAGCCAGGTGTTGTTGAGGCTCGCTATAGCTTCGCACGTACTGGTGGAAAACAACCTCTTGGAGAAACTATTATTTTTGGAGAACGACGCGATACATCAGATCGATTTCAGAACCGCGATATCATGACCATTCGTACAGAATACCCTTATCAAACCTTACGTATTCAAACAGGAGATGATTACCCTGTTATGGACCTTTGGATTGTTTACGTGCCACAAAGTGCTGATGAACTCACAAATCGTACTTTTGGATTGCTTTCTATTAAACGCCCTAAAATCCCTTTTCTCCTCGATTTAGCATGGCCTATTTTGGTTGCCTTTACAAACCGTATTTTTGCAGAAGATCGCGAAATTGTAGAACTTGAGCAAAAAGCATGGCGAGAGCTTGGGGGAGATCATAACGTAGAAATTTTCCCTGTTATCAACACTTTAAGAGAACTTCTTAGAGAGTGTGGTATGCCACCAGCCCATCATCATGCCTGAAAACACAAATTCTCTTATTTTTGAGGCTCCCCCCTACCGCTTACGCCCGCTTTCTCTTGATGATGCTGATGTTATGCATCGTCTTATCAATGATTGGGAAGTTGTACGTATGCTCAGTCGCTTATCCTTTCCATACCCAAGAGAATTAGCAGACAAATGGATTACAGCGATACAGGAAGAACAAGCTTCAGGTCGTAGCTATCACTTTGCGATTACACAAGTCCATGACGGAACATTTATTGGATGTGTTGGTGTACAAATTGAAACAGAATCTAATGGTACACGCGTTGGTTATTTAGGATATTGGATTGGTCGTCCTTATTGGGGACATCGTGCTGCACGTTTATCGGCAGAACATATAACACGTTGGGCACTCGCTCATTTAGATATAACATGCCTGCGCGCCCGTGCAGCACAAGATAACGCTGTTTCTATTCATATCCTCAAGCGTATTGGTTTCCACCCAATTGCTACAGGAAGTCAGATTTTTGTAGCCCGTAAAACAGAAATCCCTGTTATTACATTTGAAATAACCCGTGCCGATCTTGATCTTTCTCGAAATGCTTCTCACAACACACAATTAAAAACACAACCACGACGATTGATACTCGTCGTTGCCGCAGCTCTTATTGACCGTCATAACCGCGTTTTACTTGCCCGTCGTCCCGAAGGAAAAAGCATGGCGGGATTATGGGAGTTTCCAGGTGGAAAAATAGAACCTAGAGAAACACCAGAGCGTGCTCTTACGCGTGAATTGCTTGAAGAACTCTCTATTGACATTTCTCATGCTTGTTTGTCCCCATTTACATTCACTTCTTACCCTTACCCTGATTTTGACCTTCTCATGCCGCTTTACTTATGCCGTTATTGGAATGGTACCCCCACCCCAAGAGAAGGGCAAAAACTTGCATGGGTTGAGGCGTCTTCTTTACGTGATTATGCTATGCCAGAAGCTGATCTTCCCTTTATTCCTCTTCTCCAAGCCATTCTTTAATTTCTTTTCTTAAAGAAATCTTATAGAAATAAACTCTCTTCAATCTTCATCTTAACATACCTTATTCAAGCCAGTTATTTGACAAATATGAGAAAGAGTTTTATTTTTTACTCTCCTAGATAGTCATGATGAAATCTCTTACGAAATAAAATCGGATACCAACTACGATGACTCATCAAAAATCTACTTCCTCTCCAGATACCACAGCATGGCACCAAGCGACCCGTCTTTTACATGCAGAGGTTGAACGTACGACCCACCAAGAAACAAGCGAGCCTCTTTTTCTCACGTCAGGTTTTGTGTATGAAAGTGCCGAACAAGCAGCGGCGGCATTCCGTAATGAAATTATACGTTATCAATATAGCCGTTTTGGTAATCCTACAGTTGCCTCTTTAGAGCGCAAACTTGCTGATTTAGAAGGGGCAGAAGCCTGCATTGCGACCTCTACAGGCATGGGTGCTGTTTTTTCTGCCCTCTTTTCCCATGTTAAAGCCGGAGATAGAGTGGTAGCCTCGCGCGCTCTTTTTGGATCATGCCATTGGATCGTCGCTGAACTATTGCCACGTTATGGCATAGAGTCTGTTTTAGTTAATGGAACCGATCTTTCTGAATGGGAGAGCGCGCTCGCT
Organism: Acetobacter sp.; assembly: GCA_045615245.1. Taxonomy (GTDB): domain Bacteria; phylum Pseudomonadota; class Alphaproteobacteria; order Acetobacterales; family Acetobacteraceae; genus Acetobacter. The sequence goes on from JAZLEM010000213.1 coordinate 10,591, forward strand.
CAACCGACAGCCGCTGTTTTGCTTGAAAGCCCCTCCAACCCTATGTTGGATATTCTTGATATTTCTGCCATTGCTTCACTAGCCCATCGTGCGGGCGCCCTTGTTATGGTTGACAATGTCTTTGCCACGCCAATTTATCAAAAACCTTTAGAACTTGGGGCTGATGTTGTTATTTATTCCTGCACTAAACATATTGATGGTCAGGGTAGAGTTCTCGGTGGTGCTATTCTTGGATCTGCTGAATGGATTACCTCAACCCTACAACCTTTTACCCGTAATACAGGCAACACGATATCGCCTTTTAATGCGTGGGTTATGATGAAGGGTTTAGAAACTCTTTCCCTACGGGTTGACACTATGACACGTAACGCCGCAACTCTTGCCAATTACCTTGCAGAAGCTCAAGGTGTTTTAAGTGTCCGTTACCCGGGTCGTGCCGATCACCCACAGCATGCGCTTGCCACCCGCCAAATGAGCGGTTACGGTACACTTTTAGCCTTTGAAGTACACGGCGGGCAAAAAGGTGCTTTTGCTTTTATGAATGCACTTAAACTGATTGCCATTTCAAACAATCTTGGAGACGCGCGCTCACTCGTCACTCATCCTGCGACGACAACACATGCTAAAATTAGCGATTATGAACGTGCAGAACTTGGCATTACAGAGGGTACAATCCGTTTTTCTGTCGGTCTTGAAGATTATCGAGATCTTATCGCCGATCTTAATCGTGGTCTTGCCGCTCTCCCTCTTACGTAATTTCTCATATATCAACACAATAACACTCAATTAGGCTATTTATTAGATGACACACTCTTTTCAAAATCGTCCCACCAAAGCAGAAGCTGAAGAAGCTGTTCGTACTCTTCTACGCTGGGCTGGTGATGACCCTCATCGTGAAGGATTACAAGAAACACCGTCACGTGTTGTCAAGGCATACACAGAGTTTTTTTCAGGCTATGCTCATAACCCTGACTCCTTACTTAGTCGAACTTTCTCAGAAGTCGACGGCTATCACGATATTGTACTGTTACGTGATATCCGCTTTGAAAGCCATTGTGAACATCATCTTGCACCTATTATCGGTCGTGCTCATGTCGCCTATTTACCTCATCAACGCGTTGTTGGCATTTCCAAACTTGCCCGTGTGGTTGACGCGTATGCTCGTCGTTTACAAATTCAAGAACGTTTAACAGCACAAATTGCCAACACGATTAACACTGTGCTAAAACCTCATGGTGTTGCTGTTGTGATCGAAGCCACCCACCAATGTATGACAACGCGCGGTGTCCATAAGCATAATGTCTCGATGATCACACGAAGTTTGTTAGGCGTATTTGAAACAAACAAAGACATGCGACAAGAACTCATAGCCATCATGAACCGCCCTTCGTTGACAGAATCATGAAGTATAGGAAACTTCTTTTTTTATGGACTTTTGGCTTTTTTTCCCTCGTTCATACGACGTCTCACTTAGCCTACGCCGACACAAAAAAAGGAAAGCGCCTCGTTATCGATATCTCATGCCTTGATCGTTTATACATAGGCACACGTTCCTCTTTAGAAGGATCTATTGAAAATATTACGCCTTGGCCCAATGGTCTACAAATTTCAACAGATTCGAAAGGGACTATTTCTCTCAAGCGCACAACGTGTCCCGATGGTGGTTTTTTGAATATTGTCACAGCCCCACAGATACCTATTATTGTGCAAAACGCTGGCAATGCCGCAATCACCATTGCCTCTCATTTAGAGGCACCTGTTGCTGTACATGTTGGCAATGGTCCTGCCTTACTCGGTACAGCTCAAGAGCTCGATGTTTTTTCTCATGCTTCTGGTCCTATTACTATTCCGTTGTTTACAACTTCTGCGCGTATTCACTCTACAGGTTCGGCTGTTATTACTATTCAGCGTGTACAAGCAACCGCTCTTTTTCTCTTTCTAGGCGGAACCTCTCGCTTTATTGCCAAAACAGGTCACATCAAAGCATTAGAAATTGTCTCTAAAAGTTCGAAAGATGCTATTTTCCATGGGGAAAGTGGTGTCACTGCTCTTTATGTTCTCGGAAAAGGCAATATTACTGTTGATACAGTTAACGGCTCTATTGCGACAGAACGTGACGGACCTGGTAAAATTTTTTATACGCCTATGCGATAATTTTGTTATTCTGACACCTTACAAACACGTTATAAAATTAGTGTGCCATAGAACATTAGAAAAAAAAAATAACCATAAGAGAAGAAAGAAGCCTCAATACACGCAAAAAGTAAAAGCCTGCGTAGTGGCGTTAAGTCTGTATGGCGTTGTTCCGTTATTATTTTTAATAATAGAAACTTCCTCTCACACGAGGCAAGAACAGGAGGCAGAGGCTTTACTCTTTAAGAGTGGTGAGTTTTCTCTTTTACATCATATAGAACAAGCCCGTACCGTTTGGGAAGAATTGGTTGATCGTTTCGGAGACATAAAAGACCCAGAAATACAACAAGTCGTGGCATTTGCACGAAATCTTCTTTCCCTTTAGCTATGTTGCCCCTAGAAAGACACACAGCCATCCCCCTCTTTTTGCTCTCTTTGCTTTTTATCCTTTTGCTTTTCTTGAGTCAAAAAACTTTTTAGCAACTTTTAATAAGTCAGCAACTTTTCAGTAGGGAGCCCTTTTTTTGAAAGCGTTTCTCTCGAGTTACTCCTTATTTATAAAAATAAATATGAAAATAAAAATGCCCCTTAACGTGTTTGTCTGTGTTTCTCTACAATGTCTTAAGAAGAATCTTTTGTTTGTGGGGCTTTAGCTTGTGGAGCTTTGGGCGTTTTAGGTAATAAAGCCGGAACAAACGCCAAAGTCGCTACCAACGTACACCCTAAAGACAACACAAGAAGACGCCCCATGCTGGCTGTTCCCGGATGGTGTGACAAGGCTAAAGACCCAAAGGCTGTGCCTGTTGTCAGGGCTGAAAACAACACCGCGCGGGCTGTGGGTGAGGCTAAAGGATAACGCAAACCATCACGCCAATTCATCACAAAATAGATATTAAACGACACCCCAACCCCAAGTAATAATGGAAGTGCAATAATATTGGCAAAATTCAATGTTTCAGGTAACGCAACTATAAGAATAATTGTCATCAACGCAGAGAGAATAAGAGGTGCCAAAACTAACGACATATCCAAGATACGCCGTAACATAAGAAAAAGAATGACAGCGATCATAACCACAGCCGCTGCAACAGCTTGCTCAAAAGCCCGCACAATAGAGTGGGCACTTTCAACAATATCAACCGCAGAGCCTGCTATAGTCGGCGCAATTTTTTGTAATGATGTGACAAAAGCGCCAAGAGAATCAGAGTTTTTTATAACCCCTTTAGGATAAACTCCTACTAACGCCCGCCCATCAGGAAGTAGATAATCATTCGCCAAAACAGGAGGTACATCTTTCATCGTCACAGGTTGTGCTTGTAACATTAAGCGCAAACGATTGAGTTCCATCGGTAAAAATTTTACAAGGTCTGTATTCGCTGCCATCAGCACGCTATCTTGTGCCTGTGATAAACGCAGCAAAGCTCGCTGAATACGACGCAAAGGGCTTTGTTTTGGCAATTTATTCAGGACACGCCCTAGAGCCGTTGCACTCGCTTTAGCAGACGCGCGCAATTGTGCTACATTAGGCGGTAAAGCAGGCTTATAAACCATGAGCGTTGGTAAAAGCATTGTGGCCGCATCCTGAATGATCGCCAGTTTTTCTTGCTGTTGTGTTGGCACAAACGAACCAAGCCACATCACATCAGATACATCTGGCAAAACAGAGAAACGTTGCGCCGCTTTTTTTGCCTCTGTTAAAGAGGGTGTCAGCAATTCTGCACTATATGGTGATGTTTGCGGGTTATTGATAAGCTTCATCAATGTCCGCATGCCTTCAGAATTGGGGTTTTTGGTATGCAAAGGATCGCCATCGAAACGTAAAAATGGAATAAGAACAACCCCACTCAACGCAAGCACGCCAAATAATAATAATATCCACTTCCGATATGTGCGGATCCATATATCAACAGAGCGCATAAAAGAGAACCCCATATCAGGGCAATTAAATGATGCACTACATAGCCGTAACAAAGCGGGTAAGAGACTTGCTGTACAAATAAACGCTATAATCATCCCCACCCCAGCAATAAGACCGAGCTGGGCAACCCCTAAAAACGCTGTGGGTGTAAAAGCTAAAAACCCTGCCGATGTTGCCAACGCCGCTACAAGAATTTGTTTCCCCGTCGCGTCGCCTGTACGCTGTAATGCCTTAAAAATATTCTCTTGCGAAAAAGGCAATTCTTGTGCTCTAAAGCGAACAGAAAATTGAATAGAAAAATCGACAGCAATGCCAACAAACAAAACAGCAAATGCAACAGAAATAAGATTCAACGTACCTACAGCAAAGGCTGCAAACCCTGTTGTCAGTAACAGTCCAACCACAAGTGTCACAACAATAGGGAAAATAACACGCCAACTCTTGACAGCAAGAGTAAGCCATAGTGTTACCAAAACCAACGAACCAATAAGCCCTGCAACCATACCTTCTGCGACTGTCGCGAACTCTTCATCATCAATTTGCACTTGTCCCGTCATATAGACTTTTGCATGACCTGTACGAACAAAAGGGAGTGTAGTTATCGCTTGACGCATAGCCGCTGCTGCAGCTCCCCCTGGCTGAAACGAGCCATAATCTAGTTTAGGTTTTGTCACAACAAACCGATAGCGCCCCCCAAGGTCTGTTAATTTTCCTCCGAGCAAACGCTCCCATGATACAAAATACCCGTGACCATCAGCCGATTTTTCTAAAGCATTGGCAAACCCTGCTAATGGCGCATTAAAGGCACTTATATCTTGCCCTTGATCAACACCTTTAGCAATTAACGAAAGTGCCTTAAATAAACCTCGCGCCGAAGGATCTTGCGCTAAAGAAGCCAAAAAAGGTTGTGCTGTAATCGTATCATCTAAAACTTTGCTTAAAGCGGGCACATCAAGAAACATCAACCCATTTCGTACTAAGTAAGGGCTTGCATCTGGCTGGTGTACAAATTCAAAATCTTTATGATCGGCTGATAGAATATGGGCAAGTTGCCGCGCTGTTTCCTCTCCAACTTCGGGCAGATCCGCATCAACGACAGCAATCAATAAATTTTCTTTCTGAGGAAATAACCGCCCCATTTCATCAGAACGTTGCTTCCACGGCAACGTAGGAGAAAGCATCTTACTCGTATCGGTTGTTACATCAAGGCGTGTCATACCGGCATATATCCCAATGCCTGAAAGCACGAGAAACACGGCAACAACCGCCCACGCATAACGCGCACAAAAAACAATAAAACGAGCTATAAAAGAAAACCGCATAATAACCAACAGATTCCTACAAAAACCCAACAAAAAGCGATAATGAGCCTACCGTAGCAACAGTAAAATACGAAAAGTCACCATAGGTTACAAATTTAACGAAAATTATCTTCCCCCATGTGTCTTCCTCCATGAGTCTTCCCTCGATGAAGCCTTCCTTGCCCAGATGAAACCCCATGTAATTGCCGCAAGAGAGCGATAGATTCTACACAGGCTGCAGCAGCTTCACGCCCTTTATTATGCTCATCTGTTGTAGAGCGTATACGCGCCTGTTCTTGTGTATAAGTTGTTAAAATACCAAAAGTAATAGGCACCTCAGTTGTTAAAGACGCCTGCATAATCCCTATACTTGTACTCAAGCTAATAAATTCAAAATGCGCTGTATCTCCTTTCACAACACAACCAAGGCAAATAACCCCTTCGTAACGATCGCTCTCGGCTAAAGTTTTGGCAAGAAGCGGCATCTCAAACGCGCCAGGCGCCATAAAAATATCGCGTTCTAATACACTTATCTTATGCTCATCGAGCCAGCCCAATGCCCCTTCTTTCAATCCTTGCGTTATATCCTCATTAAAGCGGCTCACAAGTAACGCTAAATGTGGTGCTGGAAAAAGCTGTGATAAATCTAATGTATCCACACCCGAATGGATTCCCATGGACAAACCTTTCCTTTCTCAACAAAAAGCTTTATATTTAATTCAGAACAATACCACAAAAAATATTATTTTATTAAAGTCGTTCCTTTAAGAATATGACCTAACCTTTGTCTTTTTGTGTCTAAATAGGCACGATTAAACGTATTTGCAGGCATTTCAAGCGCCACACGTTTTCGCACGACAAAACCGTAAGCCGTAAGCTTACGCACTTTTTCCGGATTATTTGTTAACATATCAAACTCCTGCACACCAAGACTTTGCAAAATACCCGCCGCTGCTTGCCAATCTCGCACATCAGCAGCAAAACCTAATCTGTGATTAGCCTCGACTGTATCTAACCCCGCGTCCTGAAGTTCATAAGCACGAATTTTATTGACAAGCCCTATCCCCCGACCTTCATGCCCGCGTACATACACAAGCACACCACACTCGGCACGCCCAATCGTCGAAAGCGCGGCTCGAAGCTGTCCGCCACAATCACAACGTAAAGACCCTAGAGCATCCCCTGTAACACACTCAGAATGCACTCTGACCAGAGGAACAGCTCCTTGTGCGCTAACATGACCTTTCACCAAAGCAATATGTTCGATACCATTGTCATCACGAAACGCGTGCACCTGTAAATCTTCCCCACCATACGCACTTGGAAGAGCCGCTTGTGCAAGGTCTGATAACTCAACACTTTGAAAACAACACTTGATATCAGAAGAAATCGGTTTTAGACCATGGACACGAATCCACGCCACCAACTCTGCAATAGAGATGATGGGTATGTTGTGTTTTGTTGCAAAAATATCTAATTCAGGACGGCGCGCCATTGTCCCATCTTCGTTGAGAATTTCACAAATGACGGCAGCAGGCTTGAGTCCTGCAAGACGCAAAAGATCAATAGATCCTTCCGTATGACCCACGCGTTCTAATACCCCTCCTCGTGCCGCACGTAATGGAAAAACATGCCCGGGCGTTGCTATATCACAAGGTTGTGCACCTTCTGCCGTCGCAACAAGAATTGTCCGTGCACGATCCGCCGCAGAAATACCTGTACTCACACCCTCACGCGCTTCAATAGAAACAGTAAACGCCGTTCCATAACGTGCTGTATTGTGATGTTGCTGAACCATCATGTCTAAACCAAGCTGTTCAACACGTTCTGCTGTCAGCGGTAAGCAAACAAGCCCGCGCGCATGGGTAATCATAAAATTAACAGCTGGCGGTGTAATAAACTCTGCCGCCATAACAAGATCGCCCTCATTTTCGCGATCCTCATCATCAACCATAATAACCATACGCCCAGCACGTACAGCCTCTAACGCTCGTATCAGTCTTTCAGATGGTTCATCTAACGAAAAAACTTCGTCCATTTCTCTTTTATTTACTTGTTTATTTACTTGTAATGACATTGTGCTTCCACATATTTAGCTATGATATCGACTTCTACATTCACCTTATCTCCCAAACACAACCCCCCTAATGTCGTGTGTTCCCAAGTGTAAGGAATAATCATGAGGGTTATACCAACATCATCATGTGTTGTAGGCTTGACAGGTGTTTTTACATATTGAACGTTATTGTGAATCTCATTAATCGTTAAGCTAATACCGTCTAAAGCAATAGACCCTTTTTCGACCATATAACGTCGCAAATAGTGCGGTACAGCAAACTCAACTCTTCTCGCTTCCCCCACTTCCGTGCACGCAACAAACTGAGCAACCCCATCGACATGTCCTTGCACAATATGCCCTGATAATCGTGTCAATGGTGTTACTGCCCGCTCTAAATTCACGCGCTTTCCTACGTCAAGTTGCCCCAAACTTGTTTTTTCTAATGTCTCACTACTAACAAAAAAACGCACTTCCCCCTCAACAGTAGAGGCTATCGCCGTTAGGCAAACGCCATTAAGCGCAATACTTTCCCCCTCGCCTATAGCGCGTAGCCCTGTTTGCACATCGAGGATTAACGCGTTCGGAGAACGCTCTGCCCGAATAATTTGCCCCATCGTTTCTATAATACCGGAAAACATGCCTGCTCCTGTTGACATTGTGCCCATTCTGGCAACAAAGAAAGTGGTGTTATATCATGCTGCCTTGTGACATACCACTGATCACGTTGAGAATATGCTGATTTATTTTCTTCACAATTCTTTTCACTACAATTCTCTTCACTCTGGCGTTCACTCTGGCGATGAGAGATCGTTAGCCAATCATCCCATAAGCGTGCCTTATGCAACACTTTCAGTAGGGTTGGTCCTGCCTCCACAAGCATCCATAAAGTGCTCATCTGCGATAAGAGTTGAGGTAAGCTATGGCAATCTGTACATAGGCTAACAACAAACCTCTCTCTCATGGTGCAAAGCCAATCTGCAGGGATATTTTCTTCATGTCCGCACACAACCAGCGCCCGCTTCCGTAATACATGATCTGAGACGTAACGCACTGTAAGCTCAGGTTTATCAGCCCGCACGGTTCCCGTTGCGGTAATAATACCATCAGTAACACGCCGGAGCCGATGGGCAAAACATAACGATTCAGAAGAGGTAAAAGTTTTTTGCCCTGCTGGCGGGCGCATATCCCCTCGATGATTTAAGGCTTGTTTGACTGTAATCCATGGTCGATTATATAACATCCGCCAGACAAACGGCGCGATAAGCGCTTTACACAGGCTTAAAACCTCGTTTCCATTTTGGCTTTGCTCTAACCAATAAACGGCACACCCTGCCGCTTCTAACCGCGCCGCCCCTTTTCCTTGCACGAAAGGATTAGGGTCTTGACACCCAACCCAAAGCACCTGCATCGGTGTTGTTAATAATATTTCTGTACATGGCGGTGTACGCCCTATGTGGTTACATGGCTCTAACGTGACCACCACTGTATGAATTTTCTCAACAAGCCCTAACTCTCTTGCGCGCTCAACAGCCAGACGTTCGGCATGCAGCTCTCCAGCACGATGGTGCGCTGCCACCACCAAAAGACGCCCCTGTTCATCAAGAAGGGCACACCCCACAGCGGGATTCGGTGCCGTCTGCCCAACAAAACAATAGGCTTCAGCAATAGCACGCCTAAAAGCCTGCTCTATTGTCGGCGTTACAATAGCCTCTTTATCACAGAAAGAACGTGCACCCTCTCCCACCAAAACTCCCCTCATTTTCCTCATATGACCTCAACCATATGACAAAACAGACTCAGAGCAGGTTAAGAGATACGACACCCCCTTCAGGAACACTCCCGATTCTATAAACCAACCTAACATTGACCTATAGAAACAGACACATACCCGACAAGAGGCGTTTCTTTGCTCTCTTCCATCCGGACTATCACCGTCGGCTCTGGAATTACACCAGATCTGCTGACCCCGCTTAAAACGGGCGCTCGCGGGCTTGTTCTGCTCAAATGACGAAACAGAAACTCACCGCCGGTAGGGAATTACACCCTGCCCTGAGAACACTATATTAAGAACACCTCAATATCCGCTTGTTATAACAAACAGATACTCTTTTATAATACGTTATATAATACGTCCCTTATATAACAAACTATACCTTAAACAACAAGATTCCTCTTAAAGAAATATAAAAACTCCTTTTCTTTGTTTGAAGTCTTCATTTTCTAAAATATTTTTGCTACAAACTCTGAAATAAATTCTGAAATTAAATAAAAACAAAAACGAAAAGACGAAAAAGGGATTTTTGATGATTACGCGAGAGACTCTACCACAGCTATTAGAAACATTAAAATTTTTCTCCCAAAATTCGGACATAAGCCGAAAAATCTACACCAAAACCTACGATAACGGCGTAAAAATCGTCGTCGATTTTCAATCGGAGAAAATAAGCTATTCAAAAAGACGATGAAACAACTTGTAATTTTTCTCACAATGAAAATTTTGTCGTTTTAGAGTGTGTCGATCGATTATTAGAAAAAGGCTACAGGCCGGAAGATTTAAAATTAGAACCCCGATGGAAACTCGGGCGTGAAAGCAAAACCTCCGGCAAAGCGGATATTATCGTTAAAAATAACGAGAAAACTTATATTATCATTGAGTGTAAAACTGCCGGCTCTGAGTTCGACAAAGAATGGAAGAATATGCTAGGCGATGGTGGTCAACTTTTAAGTTATTTTTGCCAGGATAAAAACGCACAATTTCTATGCTTGTATACAAGCGATTTTGATAGAGGTAAACTTGATTATAAAAATTTCATTATCTATACAAAAGATAATGAAGATTTCTTACGGGAAAATGACCTCAAAGGTTATGATAAAGCCAAAACAACGCCAGAAATTTTTCAGGTTTGGAAAGAAGTTTATAAAAATGAGAAAACCACAAAAGGAATTTTTGAGCCTGAATTTAATGCCTATGACGCTGGCAAGGCGGCATTAAACCTTAACGATCTCAAAGAAATCACACAAAAAGACATCGATACAGGTAAAAGCGGAGAAGAAGGAAAATACCACGCCTTTGCAAAAATACTTCGCAAATACAACATTAGTGGCAAAGAAAATGCCTTTGATAAACTCGTAAATTTATTTTTGTGTAAAATTTACGATGAAACCCATAACCGAGACAATCTTCATTTTTGTTATCGCGGTGTTATGGCGGATAGTTTTGAATCTTTACAAGATCGTCTCATGATTTTGTATAAACACGCGATGAAAGAATTTTTGCACGAAGAGATTACTTATGTCAGCAATGACGAAATCCGTGAACAATTTCACGATTTCAAACGCAATAAAATCAAAACCCAAGCACTTCAAAAGCAAATAGAGGAGTTTATTCGACAACTCAAATTTTATTCTCATAGCGATTTTAGTTTTTTAGAAGTACACAATAAAAAGCTCTTTTTACAAAACGCTAGAGTTCTTACAGAAGTTGTGCAACTCTTTGAAAATTTTAAACTCACGGGTAACCAAACAACGCAATTTTTAGGCAATCTTTTTGAATTATTTTTACAAAAAGGTATGAAACAAGACGAGGGACAATTTTTCACACCTCTCCCCATTTGTGAATTTATTATGTATGCCCTGCCCCTTAAAGCCCTATTACAAGAAAACCCTTCCTTAAAAGTGATTGATTATGCCTGTGGTGCTGGGCATTTTCTGAATACCTATGCCAATGTTGTCGCCCAAATAGAGGATCACCAATCACGAAAAGAAGGGGCAAAAACAACCACCCAAAGTAAGATTTACGGCATTGAAAAAGAGTACCGCCTCAGTAAAGTGGCGAAAGTCAGCTCTGCCATGTATGGGCAAAACATTACGATTACCTATGCCGACGCTCTCGATAAAGACAAATTTACAGAAAAAGATTTTGACCTTCTCGTTGCCAATCCCCCTTACAGTGTCAAAGGCTTTTTGGAAACGTTAAGCGACAAAATGCGCCACAGCTACGAACTTTTTGAGGAAGGAACCAACCTTGAAACAAACGCTATTGAGTGTTTTTTTATTGAAAGAGCTAACGACCTTCTCAAAAGCCATGCCAAAGCAGCCATTATTCTGCCTATAAGTATTTTAAACAAAGGGGGTATTTATGAAAATACCCGCCAAATTCTCCTCCGTCACTTTGATATTATCGCCATTAACGCGCTTGGAGGAAGTACTTTCGGCGCCACAGGTACCAACACCATTATTTTATTTCTCTCTAAAAAACCTGTTTATGCTTCAACAAACGAGTCACAAGCTTACCTTAACCTTAAAGAAAATATTGAAGAGAGTTTGAGTTTTGAAAACGTCTATCTTGCTCCATTTTTGCAAGACTATTGCACCTTTCAAGGCTACCCTAGAGAGGATTTTGAGCCCTTTTTAGACGGAGTCTTAACAGAAAATCTCCAAAATCATAAAATTTTTAAGGAATATGAGAATGCTTTTGAAACTTCAAAAGAGTTCAAAGCCCTCCAAAACGCTAAACCCTATAAAACCGCCCCCAAAGAGGAACAAAATGCACTCAGAAAGAAAGAGTTTGTGACCTTTTGCCTGAACCTTGAAAAAGAAAAATTGCTCTATTTTTCTCTCATCGGGCAGCAAAAAACCCTTATTGTGAACAGCCCAGACGATAACAAAGCCGCTAAAAAATTTTTAGGCTATGAATGGAGCGAAAGAAAAGGAAGCGAGGGACTTAAAGAACTCAACACGCCGTACCTTTCCCCGCTTTTTGAACGCGAAAATTTGGACAACCCTTATAAAATTTCTTTTCTCATTCGTCGCGCCTTTCTCAATAACGCCGAACTTTCAAGCACTTTAGAGAAAACCCCTTACGCCCGTTATGAAAACACCCTTCCTATACCCGAAGAGCTTGCGGAATTTGCACAATTTGTCCCCCTTAATACATGCTTTGATTTTCAAAACGCCACTTTTAACAAAGTCATTAGCTTAACCCCCTCAATAGAAAAAATTTCTCCCTTTGAAAAATCAAAATTTGAATTGGTGAAACTAGGTTCCATTATAGAAGAAAAACAAAAATCGGAAATTCAGGTTAGTGAAGCTCAAGAAAATATAGATGGCATTTATCCATTTTTTACAAGCGGCGAAAAAATTTTGAAGTTTAATCAATTTTTAGTTGAAGGACAAACCTTATTTCTCAACACAGGCGGAAAAGCAGGTATAAAGTTTTACAACGGAAAATCAGCTTACTCAACAGACACTTATGCCATTTGCAGTAAAAATGAAAACGACTATTTAACAAAGTTTTTGTTTTATCTTTTAAAAAGTATAATTACAACAATTAATAATTTTTACTTTAAAGGTAAGAATATAAAACATTTACAAAAAGATGATTTCAAGAACATCTTTTTACCAAAACCAAACATTAACATTCAAAAGACCATCGTCAACGCGTGTGAAGAGGTTGAGGCGCAAAACCATCGTTTGGAACGCGCTATCGCGGATCAACGCGACACCATCCAAGCGATTTTATCTTATACAAAAATTACGGACGCTGACTTTCCCCAAAATTTCAACCAAGAAAACACCGCCCTTTTTCATTCCCTCCCCACACCTGAAACATATGGACTCAGTGAGTGGAAAAAAATAGCGTTAGACTATTGCTGTGAGAACATTTTCGCTGGTGGCGATGCACCTAAAGGACGCGTCTTCAACGAAAAAAAAGAAGGCTTTACAATCCCCATTTTTTCAAACGGTGCAACTAATAATGGTCTTTACGGTTACACAGACATTGCAAGAGTCACCACGCCCGCCGTCACCGTTTCTGCTAGAGGAACAATAGGCTTCTCTGCCATTAGAACCGAACCATTTTTCCCCATCGTCCGCCTCATCACATTAATTCCTGACCCCTTTAAGATCACGCTCTCATACCTCTACTATGCTTTACAAAAAGTCAATTTTGAGAATACAGGTAGCAATACTTCCCAGCTTACTGTTCCAGATATTAAAAGGTATTCTATTCCCCTCCCTCCTCTTGACGCGCAAGAAAAAATCGTTAATGCCATAGAAGCCTGCGAAAAAGAGATTTTAAGGTTACAAAACGGAAAAGAAGCCCTCTGCGGTAAAACCGACGCGATTTTGAAACAATATCTATTTTAACAACACTCAAAAACATGGATCTGGCGGTATATCTAATTGGGCGAAAAAAGAACGAGAAATGCTGGCGAAAATGAATAGAATGAAGATGGCACAGGCACAAGACACGGTGGCGGATTGAGGTTGTTGTCTTAAGCCAAGCCTGTTACACTAAAAGTGTAGACGTTTGTGTAAAAGGAGATTAATGATGACGGCAACTCCTCTTTATCAACAGGTAGAAAACGTTCAAATCAAGGATCTGCCATCCATGAAGTCTATAAGCCAAGCAGAGCTCGATAGGCAGTGCAAACTTGCGGCAGAATCTGATAGTAAAGACGTTTCTTTACAAGAATTTATGGATGATGCTTTTGAAATCATTGATGATTGGACAGCATAATGCTTGAACTGAAATTAAGGCGTGGCGATCTTGTTACGGCAAGTAGTAAAAAAGATAAAATAAGACCTTTTCTTGTGATCCAGTCAGAACAGTTCAACACGCCTATAAGCATTGTCATGATGCCAATCACAAGTACTATTACACCAAAACCACTATTACGCGTCAGTGTTCAACCAAGCGATAAAAATAAATTGAAAGAACAATCGGAGATTATGATCGACAAAATCATGACTGTTGATCGTAAACAAATTAAGGAAGTCTTTGGACATCTTGAGGAAGATATTCTTTCAATAGTTGATGAAAGATTAGCCACGTTTTTAGGTTTACGTCCTTTTTCCTGACTGTATTAAGAATTAAAAAAGCCACTGTTGCAAAAAATGCAACAGTTGGATTTTTCCACAGAATCTGTGTGTATATTTGTGGAGTATTTTTTAATTATCGTTTGAGAGTTCTTGTTTTTTCTGGTTTTACGACGATTGAGTGGTTTTCGTTGAGGGTTATTTTTTCGCCGAGTTTGATTTGTTTGAGGCGATATTCTGTTTGTTTGTCAATAGGAATAACGAGGACGACGTTAATATCTTCTTTTTGGAAGAGCAGCAAGGGTTGGTTGTCGACATGCCTCACTCCCTTAAAGATCATCTCGCCACCTTTGCCTGTGTAGACTTGATGACGGGGAATATCTATGCCAAGCAAGCGTTTTTGAGAACGCTCTTGGCAATAATGAATTTCCCCTTTGTATTGATTTAGACCAGATCAATACGTCCTTTAAGAACTTTAAGGCTTTCAAAGTCGAAGCGCCTAATATTCTTGATGAAGAAAAACAAAACATTTCACAAGTTGCCTTTGATGACGTTATCTCTAAACTCCTCGAGGCAGAAGAAAGCATTGTCGACGTCGGCGCGATGACTTTTACACCGCTCTGCGGCGAAAACAGAAAGCAATAAGGCTTTTTTCCAAAAAAACTTGTATTACCTCTTCGGCGCCACAGCCTTTAATATTCTCGCCGTTATCCTCATACTCATCGCTATTTTATAGCGACACATGAGGCTGCTCTGTCTGTTTGTTGGGCGTATATGGAATTGACGTTTTAACAGTCTTTTCTGGCTGTAACCTAAACCTCTCACGAAATTCAGCAGGTATTTTTAAGCCAAGCGCTTCAGCTATCTTGGTTAAATCTTCGGATTTGAGTTCACTATCCCCTGAAAGGAAACGGCAAAGTTCTTTACGTTTTATTTTTGTTTTACGTGCAAGTTGGCTTAAAGCCCAAGCACGAATAAGAGTATCAAAAGAAATACCAAGTTCGTTAAGGTCTTCATCTTCTTTAAGTGAAATATTTAAGTATAACTGTCTATCTTCTTTACTCACAATATACTCTGCAGGGTCGAAAGTGTAGGTTTTAAGCCTTTTTTTTCTGTTTTTGTCGCCGTTGCGTTCATCGTTTTACTCCGTCCATTCTTGAGCGAGTTTGCGTGCCTTAACGATATCTCTCTCTTGTGTAGATTTGTCACCGCCTGCGAGAAGTAAAATGATCATACCGTTTCTTTCAGTATAATACACTCTATAGCCGGGACCATAATGAATTTTGAGCTCCGAATCCCGCCACCAATGGGCTTGTTTCATTTTTCAGCACCAACGGCAAACCGGCTGCCATAAAAACAACCTGCCCCACCACACGCGCAAGGGATTGGTGTAAACGCCCAGCTTCATCACGAAACCGGCGGGCAAGAGCGTTTTCTGGCACAATACCCAGCCCAACCTCATTACCCACCAATACTGTGGGGGCTTGTCGGGTCGAAAGGCTTTCTAATAAGCCCGTTGTCGCGGCGCTAATATCATGCTTTTCTAACAGAAGATTCGTCAGCCACAAGGTTAAACAATCCAACAAAACAGGGGTTTGTGTGTAGCGTTTTAACACAAGCCCGACCTCTAAAGGTTCCTCAACAGTTACCCATCCTTCACTGCCTCTATCGGCTTGATGTCTCAAAATACGTTGGTGCATTTCTTCATCATCGTTAATCCGCGCCGTTGCCAAATAAACCCAGGGCGGTGATAATGTTTTTATACATGTTTCTGCAAAATGGCTTTTTCCTGACCGCGCACCGCCAAGAATAAGCAAAGTACCTCTATAGCCTTTTGCACCGTTATCGAGCATAATATTCTGGTTCATCTCTTCCCTCTCTTATTTCTCTCTGCCACAAATAAAAATCCAACAAATCAACCCAAAAAGCAAAATTTCAATATCATGCCCGATTCCCTCCCCTCTCTTGCGACAAGTCGTACACTTTACAAGCTCTGCACGAGTCTTCCCGATATTGACCACCACATACAACACACCATTGCCTTACGCGAAGCAACCCTCACAAAACCTGCTGGTAGCCTCGGTAGGTTAGAAACCCTTACCCAATGGTTAGGCGGTTGGCAACGACGTCACCACCCTCAACTGAACCATATACACGTCCTTATTTTTGCAGGAAACCACGGTGTTACAGCACAAGATATTTCGCCTTGGCCTTCCGAAGTAACGGCACAAATGGTTCGTAACTTTCAACATGGCGGCGGGGCGATTAACCAAATCGCCCGTATGGTAGGTGCTCAACTCACTGTGATTTGCCTTGAAGATTTACGCCCTACGGCTGATTTTACCCGCGCCCCTGCCATGACAGAAGACCTTTTTCTCAAAGCCATTGCCACAGGTTTTAACGCCATTCCTCAAGAGTGTGACCTTCTTTGTTTAGGAGAAATGGGGATTGGCAATACAACAGCCGCTGCTGCGATTGCCGCCGCTCTCACAGGGCAAACCGGCAAAGACTGGGCTGGGCAAGGGAGCGGGTTAGATGATAAGCAAACCCTCCATAAAGCTGCGGTGATTGACCAAGCCCTTCATCACCACGCCCTTCTTCTTAATACATCTTTAGAGATGACCCCTTTAGAAATTGCCCGTTGCCTCGGGGGATATGAACTCGCTGCTATACTCGGGGCAACCCTTGCGGCACGTTATAAAAATGTACCTGTTATTCTCGATGGGTTTGTTCCTCTGTGTGCGGTTGCCCCGCTCGCTATGCTTAACCCCCACGGTTACGGACTGGCTCATACCTGTTTATCACATTGTACAACCCCCCACGGACGCACACACACTTTAGCAACATATCTAGGATTAGATCCCCTTCTTTTAGGGCTTGGTTTACGTTTAGGAGAAGGATCGGGGGCAGCACTCGCCGTTTCACTTCTCAAAGCGGCTGTCGCGTGTCACAATGGCATGGCAAGTTTTGCAGAAGCCGGGCTTTCTCCTTCTCCTCACTTTCCGAACGTTGATTCCTGAAATCCCTAAACATTCTTACTCTTTTTCTCGCCCTATTTTCTTTTTTCCTTATAGATACCTCCTCATAAAAGCGCATGAATTTTTCAAATTTTGTCAATACTCTTCGTATTACCCTCAACATCATACGCCTTGATCTTGCCTGCGGTTTTAGTTTATTAACCCGTCTCCCTGTTTCATGGATAATTCCCTCAAGCTATTCTTCTCTCACGCCCCTTCCTTTTGCCCGCTCCCTTTGGTGCTGGTCGCTAATAGGCATTTGTATCGGTGGTTTTACAGGCGGTGTTTTATCGTTTTTAGAAAGTTTCCATATTCCTTCCTTCGTTGCGGCGTGTTGTGCGCTCAGTGCGCAAGCACTCCTCACAGGGGCTCTACACGAAGACGGATTAGCCGACATGGCAGACGGTTTCGGTGGCACAACACATCAACAAAGATTAACAATTATGCGCGATAGCCACATAGGCAGTTATGGCGTTATTGCCTTATGTCTTTCTTATGGCATACGTTGTGGGGCGCTTATGGTGTTTTCTCCCCTGATCGTCCCTCTCGTTTGTGGGCTTACAGGGGGGCTTGCACGTATGGCAATGGTCTTTATACCGGCATGGCTTTCCCCTGCACGAACAAATGGATTAGCCGCGACATTATTCCCTTTACCACGACAGGCGTTAATACGAGCCTGTTGGCTTTTTTGCCTTGCCGACATTGCTCTTACACTCGCTCTTACTTTTATTTTCCCTTTTTTGATAACGCGGTTTTTTGCTCTATTGTTGTTGCCGCTCCTCGTAGCGAGTGCTGGCGTGTACATTCTTGCTTATTACGCACGCCATTACCTTGGCGGCTATACGGGTGATGTTCTTGGTGGCTGTGTGGTGATAACAGAGTGCCTCGTGTTAACGTTGTTTTCGGCGATTCTTTCGTCATTTTTATAGGCTTTGTTTGCCTCTTTATACTTTTTCCACGATTGTCTTCTTATTCTTGCCGGCATTTTCTCTCGCTTTTGTTCGCTCGCTTTTGTAAGAATAACTTGCCGAGGTGACAAATTCCGATCATCATAAAAATATGACAGCACCTGTTTTTACCCCTTCTTTTTTGAAAGACCTTGATCGCCTGTTCGTTTGGCGGCGTGATGTTCGGCATTTTCGTTCATCCCCTGTGCCGGATACTGTGCTGAATGCACTGCTTTATGAAACATGTCTTACGCCTTCCGTTGGATTAAGTGAGCCTTGGCGATTTGTTCTCGTTGAAACGCCAGAACGTAGAGAAGCCATAAGGCAAAATTTCATCGAAAGTAATGCGCGTGACCTTGAGGGGCGCCGCGGAAAAGAGGCAAAGCATTACGCTACGCTTAAATTGTCAGGTATGGATGAAGCCCCGCACCATATTGCCGTTTTTTGTGATATAAACCCCACGCAAGGGCGAGGTCTTGGGCGTGCTAGCATGCCAGAAACCACAACTTGGTCGGCTGTTATGGCAATTCATACTTTTTGGCTCGCCGCCACTGCCCGCGGCATTGGCGTGGGTTGGGTCTCTATTTTAGACCCTGAATTGGCATGTCGTACCCTTAGCGTTTCACCTAAGTGGCGTTTTCTCGCCTATCTTTGTGTTGGATATCCTCAAGAAGCTGCAAGCACGCCCGAATTAGAGCGCCTCGGTTGGGAGCGACGTAACCCAAACCGGCGAAAATGGATCTACCGTTAAATATCTTTGTTATTGACCGCTGTAGAAAGGCACGATAAAAAGGCGCTTTATCGCCTTGCACGAGTCGGATTTTTAACTGATACAACGAGATAGCCAACGGCTTTTCTCTTGTATATCCTTGTCCTTGTGCTGGCTATTATTTTTCTGCTCTGGATAAAATTGGTAACAAACAGAACGATCCTTGTGGCATAGAAGGGGCTAATAAATGAGGTTGTTCCCCCATAGCGAGAGATTTAAGTACACGCAAAGGTCCCCCATGAGATATGACACAAACAGATTGTTTTTTCTGAACAATTTCTTGCCAAAACGATCCCACACGTTGGCATAAAGATAAGCCGCTTTCCCCTTTTGGTGGAGCAAATGTTTCCGGACACTTTGCCCAAAGCTCAAGTTGAGAGCGATCTATTGTCTCCCAGCGTTGCCCTTCCCAGAGACCAAAATTTAACTCTAACAACCGATGATCTACGATTAACGTGATATGAGCCTTTTTTGCCAGCCTGTCAGCCATCTCATAACAACGTTTTGAGGGAGAAGTATAAATGTTTGTACAAGAAAGTTTTTTGACAAAAATAAAAAGATTTTCAACAAGAACTTCCCAACCCGGGCATAACTCAACGTCTTGACGCCCGTAGCAAACACCCACTTGACCCTGCACTGGCGCATGCCTAACGAGCAACACTGAAAAAACGGGGGTATTTTTAGTCAACACAAACAAAAAGCCGGCGAAGGGTGAACTTCTTATTTTGGCTCTTCACCTTACGGGCAAGCTTACTTCCATACACCAATACTTAAACCA
>JAZLEM010000214.1:0-11388 GCA_045615245.1 Acetobacter sp.
GGTAGATACTCCCATACCCCGGCTTCTTCCAAAAATACTTTAGGTCCTGCCGCAATCGCATAAGCGCGCCCATCATTGGCAAAATTTTCCATTTGAGAAAGGTCGGCTTTATCAATAAGGGCAACGCGTATCCCTGCACGCCCAAGACGACAAGCCAATGCTGCCCCAACAGGTCCCGCACCAACAATACAAACCTCTACCGAATCTCCATCAGAAAGGGGAAGCACTAAAGACTCCTGCCCCAAAGAATTTTGGAAAGAATCGTGAACCCCATCCCTTTGAAACTCTCTATAACGAGACTCTTCATAAGAAAGTGAAAAACTATCAGAAGAAATACGAGACATGTGCCAAACTTTCCAAATAAACGTTTTTTAAGAAAATCTTTTATAGTTGCTTTTTCTATTTTATTTTAGTTTTATTTTACTGTCTCTTTCTCTTTAATATAAAAATATTAAGGTTCTTTTTAAGTTTTCCTTTATTTTCCTTTTCTTTTTTCTTTTTTTAACCCTTTTCTTTAAAGTTTTAAGCGATTTTCCCCGCTCTTTGTATCATCTTCTATAATTTGCTTTATTCCATTGTATATTGTTAATATATATATTGTTAATATATTGCTTGACAGGCATATGAGTACCGCTATAGCCAGTGTAACCTATAGGATAAATAATATAAATTCTATATATAGATTAACTCGATAGATTAAATAGATTAACTCGATAGGTTAACTCGAGGTTAATAGACAAATAGATTTTCTCTCACATTTCATGGATCGTAGTATTATTTTGTTAAGGGAGTTCATACCTTTATGAAGCTCGTCACCGCTATTATTAAACCCTTTAAGCTTGATGCTGTGCGTGAGGCTCTTTCTCTTTCAGGGGTTCATGGTTTAACTGTTTCCGAAGTTAAAGGCTACGGACGCCAAAAAGGGCACAATGAAATTTACCGCGGTGCCGAATATCACGTCAGCTGTTTACCTAAAATTAAAATTGAAATTGCCATAGATGACGATTGTGTTGATAAGGTCATCGATGCCATTCTTGATTCTGCCTATACCGGACAATTTGGTGATGGCAAAATTTTTGTTAGTGACCTCGGGCGTGTTATTCGTATTCGCACGCGTGAAACAGGTCAATCTGCCCTCTAATCTATTAGATTATTTTCTTACTGTATTTTGTGCTATTTTCACACAGCCTACGCGGTATGGTGTGTAAGGTGGTCTATGCGCCCCTCAACAAAATCTCACCATGGGTCGTGATATCCTCTTTCAAAATCTCCCTCTAACCACGGGTCATGACCCGTGGTTCGAAAAAAAGGTCAACATTAAAGCGCGAGACGAGACGCACTCTAACAAAGTTATTAAAAAGTTATCAAGTTGCACTGTCAAAAAGAAGCCCACATAAAACGGGCTTCTTTTTGTTTGTTTTTTTATTTCTTTGACGGTTCTTTATCTTTTATAATTTTTTACGTATATTTTTGTACATTTATTATGGTATCGCTTTTACTTCTTAATACTCCTTTCAAAATATGACACCCACTCTATCAAAAAATTGCCGTTCATAAGTTGTTTTTTTCTTCTCTCCTCTCCTTTTTCCCTTTCACTCAACAACCCTCTAAACAATAAAGAGAATTTTTAGCCATGTTTCGTGTATCTTTCAAAACGCCTTTCAAAAGCTTTCTTTCTTTTCTCTCCTTAACAGCTTCTCTTGGCGTAGTGAGTATCCCTTATGCCTTAGATGCCGAGGCAAAACCCTCATCAGCGGTTCATTCGTCGACTCATTCGGCAACAGTTCCTTCTACTCCCACAACTCTTGAAGCAGAAGAAAAGGCTTTTGCCCCTTGGGGTATCAATCTTTCGGGGCGCGATATGCATGTTTTACCAGGGAATAATTTCTTTCTCTATGCCAATGGTGCCTATCTTGCAAAACTCACGATTCCGCCTGATATGACAAGTTATGGTCCGTTTAATAAACTTGCCGAACTCTCTCGTTTACGTGAGAAAGTGATTTTAGAAGACCTTGCTGCCCATCACACTGTAGCCATACCCCGCACTAATGAAGAAAAACTCGGCACTTTTTACGCCTCTTATATGGACAAAGATCAGATCGAACACCAAGGGATTCAACCCCTCACCTCTGATTTAGCAGCTATCCATATGGTTAAAAATATGGCTGATTTTGCCCGATTAACAGGAACGGCACCAGAAGGGTTTCAGTTTACGCCTTTTGCTTTAAGTATTAACCCAGATTCTAAAGACCCCTCACGCTACGCGATTAACCTTGATCAAGCCGGATTAGGTTTACCTGATAGAGATTATTACCTTAAGCCAGAGTTTAAGACCCAAAAAGCCGCCTATCAAACCTATATTGAACAAGCTTTAACCCTTATCCACTGGCCTCATGCACAAGAAGAGGCGCATAATATCATCGCTTTTGAAACAAAACTCGCTCAAGTCCATTGGGCACGTGCCGATTTGCGTGACCCACAAAAAATCTATAACCCGATGACAGTGGCTGAACTTTCAAAAAAAGCCCCTGGTTTTGAGTGGACAACGTGGCTTTTAGCTGCCAACCTGCCAGCCCATATTATTGACCATTCTCATATTATTGTTGGCGAGCCTTCGGCGATTATTGGAGAGGCGCACGTTCTAGCAACAACAAATATTAAGATACTCAAAGCATGGCTTGCTTTTCATTTAGTGGATAATGCTGCCTCTTATCTCCCGAATCGTTTTGAACAAACACGCTTTACTTTTACGCGTGCACTCTCAGGACAACCTGCCCTTCCTGCCCGTTGGAAACGTGCGGTTAAAGCAACAAATGCCGCCATGGGTATGGCACTAGGTAAAATTTATGTCCAACATTATTTTCCGCCACAAAGCCGTGCGGCGATGCAAAAACTTACAGCCGATCTCAAAAACGCCTTTCGTCAAAGATTACAAAATAATAGCTGGATGAGCCCTTCGACAAAAGAAGCCGCTTTGCGTAAACTCGATCATTTTGAAATTCAGGTCGGATACCCCAATAAATGGCGTCATTATGAAAATTTAGTTATTCGTAAAGGAGAAGTCTATAACAATGCCCGCAATGGTATTGCTTTTGAATGGCAGTATTGGCTCAATCGACTAGAACGCCCTGTTGATCGTAATGAATGGGATATGACTCCCCAAACCGTTAACGCCTATAACAACCCACTTTTTGTTGAAGTTGTTTTTCCTGCCGCGATTCTTCAACCCCCGTTTTTTAACCCCCAAGCTGATGCGGCTGTTAATTATGGTGCCATCGGTGGCGTTATTGGACATGAAATGACCCATTCTTTCGACGATGAAGGACGGCAATTTGATGAACATGGTTGTCTTAAAAATTGGTGGACAAAAGAAGACGTCAAACGGTTTAACCAACTCGCGAGCAAACTCGGCGCACAATACGATGCTTTTGAGGTTTTACCGGGCGTTCATATCAATGGTAAACTCACTATGGGAGAAAATATTGCTGATCTTGGCGGGTTAAATTTAGCCCTTGATGCTTATCACGCCTCTCTTCACGGTAAGCCCGCGCCTATTCTCAATGGATTGACAGGAGATCAACGCGTCTTTTTAGGCTGGGCTCAAGTCTGGCGTGAAAAATTACGTAAAGATACAATACGCCGTCTTGCCGTGACAGACCCACACTCTCCACCCCAAGCACGCGTGAATATTCCTATGCGTAATATTGACACATGGTATAAGGCTTGGCATGTTACCCCAAAAGATGCTCTGTATTTACCACCTGACCAACGTGTTAAAATCTGGTAAATTTCTGGTAACTTTATTGTTACCAAACATTCAAACAACGTAAAGCGATTGCTTTTTTTGCGGCTCTTTCTCTTTATAATTTATCTTTGTCGTTCTTTATAAAAAGAATAAAAGAATCATCGTGGGTATCTTTTTACGCAATAAATTCTTCAAAAACGGGGGTTATAACGCTGTCCATGGATGACAAAGCACACGCCTCATCCACAATACAGTGGCATACTCTGCGTTTTTTACGTCTTTCTGAAGGTCCTGTCCCACCCCCCAACCCCCCTGATAGAGATTTTTTTTAGGGAGGAAACACTCTTCATACGCGTTTACTCCCCATTCTGGTTATTGCCCCCCCGCCTGCTCCTCGTACGGATCTTCTTAAAGGAGGCAATACACCTTACACACGGCTACTCCCTCTTTTCTTTATAGACTTGCCCCATGATTTTCCTCAAGACAATCACATCAGATGCCTGAGACAAAATACCCTTGAAGGGCGATTACGCCCTCTTATTTACATTAACCCGCCAACAGACTCGCCTTGTGATACGACTGGTTATAATGAACGAATCCCCATTCTCGTCCGTCAAAAATGCCCCGATACACCCTTAACGCCTTCTTTTCTTGCATCGCTTCTTATCCATGCGCTAATCCTTGCCGTATTTTTTTATAAAGCCGAAAAATCGCCTCGTATTGGCACACCCCAAGCCACAAGCCAACCCGTTGAAGTCATCTTTTCTCAACCCGAATCTTCTCATGGTATGGTTGGGCGCCCTTCTCGTGAAACAGGCAGCGGAAACCATGCGCGCAGATCTGAACAAGCCAACTCTCTTCCGCCCACTTCAGCAGAAACAGCACATTCTCCTACCCATAAAGAAGAAACACCAAGCATTGCCGCCTTACCCCCTTCTAATAATGGCTTGCCACATTCTGAAGAACAAAGCACAACACTACACCATCCCCATAAAAGAACTGGGCATCAAAAACCTCATCCTTCACGGCATAAACCCTTGCACCCATGGCAACGCCCTAACCATCACACGCCTTCTCCCTTTGATCACATCACAGATCTTTCTTTTAACGAAGCACCTGCTCCACCTCGTAGAAGCCTTCGTCGCCCTGGCGGTTCTGGGGCACCTATTGATTTTTCAATTGGTCCTTTAGTACAAAACGGACAACTCAACGTACGCTATGCTTCCCAAACAATGGTTAAAGGGGTCAGCAGCGATTACGCGGCAGAAATCGATGCATGGATACGTCGCCATTTATTCTATCCCCCTGAAGCTGCGGCTCGTGGCGAAGAAGGCGGATCCTCCGTTCATGTTATTCTTGATCGTTCCGGTATGGTGCTGAAAGTCTTTGAAACAAATTCTTCCGGATATGTCGAACTTGATGCTGCCACTGTTGGCATTTTCCAAGGGGCACAATTACCCCCTGCTCCCCCAGATATGAAAGATCGTTTTATCAATTTCGATGTGACTGTCCATTACATTCTCATTCGTCGTTAACTTACTGACAAACAAATAAACTTACGTATTTGAATATTCTGCAGGTACAAATTTCTTGTTCTATCTATAAAAATTTACAAAAATAAATAAAATTCAGATATCTCTTCTCAAAACTTATATAGACTTAATAAAGTTGGTCAGGTAAACATACTTTTATTAGAGCTACATTTTGCAACCAGATAACACTGAAAGACTTTGCCTATGTCACAAGCCACACCACAAACGGCACAATATTCTACCTCACCAACGCCTCCCCCCAAAAAGCCCATCGACGAACTTCCTCAAGGTATTCCTACAATTCGCGTCGTTGCTATGCCCGCTGATACTAACCCTGAAGGTGATATATTTGGCGGATGGCTTGTTTCGCAAATGGACCTCGCTGCAGGAACAGCTGCTGCGTCTCGCGCCTATGGGCGCTGTGCTACGGTTGCGATTAAAAACCTTTCTTTTATAAAGCCTGTTCACGTTGGAGACGAGATAAGCGTTTATACCCATATTATCCACACAGGAAAAACTTCTATTACGATTCATGTTCAAACATGGAAAAGATCGCGGGATACACACCTCCAATCAAAAGTTACAGAAGGAGAGTTTGTTTTTGTTGCCTTAACAGAGGAATATCGCCCACGTCCTCTCCCGCCTCTCTGCTCAGAAGAGTGTCTCCACGATTCATGCAACACAACAGTTTAAGACTGACTTAATTTTGCGTGTTTTAGAATGCTTCACTTAATTTACGAGCAAAAAGGGGAAGTGTTTCTCTTAAACATTTCCCCCATTTCTGATTGTTTTCTTACAAAATTTTTGAGGCTTTTCCAAGTAAATAAAGTGTAAACTTGCTCTTTCGTTATTACATTATCACGTTTTTTATTTTGAACTTACGATCATCTCTTTTTTTAAGGCATCTCTTTTTTAAGAATTTAGATTCAAACGCCTATAATACACGCTATAAGTTTCCTATTACCTTTATTTTTATTTTATTTTTCGCATATCGTTAAAACACTATCAAAACACTGTAAGTCAATAGCCTCAACACATGTCCTTTTTGTTGCCGTATAACCCCAAGCAACTTTTTTGTCGTATTATCAATCGCTACATACTTTATCGCTTACTTACCGCCCTCTTAGCCGTAACAGGAATATTGGTTTTTTTAGTTTGGATTATTCAATCACTACACTTTATTTCTCTTGTTATTGACCATGGACTTTCTTTTCAAGTTTTTATAAAATTAACAAGTCTGCTTATTCCTCCTTATGTAGCTATTCTCCTTCCCATTACAACTTTTATTGTAACATTATTTATTTATGTCTCTATGAAAAGAGAACGAGAACTCACAGTTCTCCAAGCCTCTGGATTTTCTCTTTTTCCGCTTGCTATTCCTGGAATAAGTTGTGCTGTTATAGCCACATGTATAGAGTTCTTCCTTAATCTATGGCTCGTTCCTCTCTCCTACCATGCTTTTCGACAAGAGGAATTTAATATTCGTAACCAAATCGCAACTTATCTAGTACAAGAAGGTGTTTTTACCCATATTTCTAATACCCTAACCGTTTACGTTCGTTCTCGCACAAATGATGGTACACTAAGCGGTCTTCTCATAGAAGACGACCGTAAACCAAATAACCACGCCACTATTTTAGCAACACACGGCACGATAACTCTCTCACACAATGTGCCTTATATTATTCTTTATGACGGTTCCCGACAGGTACTTGATCGCAAAACGGGTCATCTCAATACATTAGCCTTTCACAAATATAGTCTTACTCTCCCACAACGCCACCAAACCGATACACGCTTACCGGATGTCTCAGAACTCTCACTTTCTGGGCTTCTCTATCCAGACCCGCATACAGTCCCTCAAAGAGATTTTGGAAAATTCAAAGTCGAAGCATGGAAACGCCTCTCATCCCCTTTCACATGTTTGTCTTTTGCCTTCATCGGACTTGTCGCTATTCTTCAAGGTCAGTTTTCACGTTATGAGGACATAATAAGGCCTTTCGTTGCCGTATTCACTGTTATTAGTCTTTTAGCACTTAATTTATTTTGTCAGAACCTCGCAGGCAGAAATCTGATATTATTACCTCTTATTCCACTTATAAGCATTTTACCCGCTGGCATGTGTGCAATTATTCTTGACCCCATTGAAACACTCAAAGCACTTAAACACTTAACAATATTAACCAACCGTATGATACGCCTGAAAACGACTAATGATTAAAAAAAATATAATTGTTGCCCCCACTTTTTCGTACTATATTACGCGTTTATTTTTTATTTCGACTTTTCTCGTGTTAATATCGTTAACCTGTCTTATTTGTTTGTTTGATTTTATCGATCTACTACGCCGTATTACAACAAGGCCTAACGTTTCAACTGTTGTCATCACACAAATTACTTTATTACACATCCCTTTTTTTTCTATGGAAGTTCTTCCTTTTAGCGTTTTATTAGGTGGTATCTTATGTTTTTGGCATCTGACAAAAACATCAGAACTTGTTGTTGCCCGTGCAGCCGGTCTTTCGGCTTGGCAGTTTCTTACTGCCCCTGTTGCATGCGCCGTTCTTATCGGCGTATTTGCCACCCTCCTTGGCTCTCCTCTGTCATCTATCCTCTATCACCGTGCTGAAAATTTGGATAAACTTTACTTACGTACAACCAATGCGCCTTTATATTTAGGAAGTGATTCATTTTGGATACGCCAATCCGACCCTCAAAATGGTCCTATGGCTGTTGATATTTTACACGCGCAAAAGGTTCAACTCAAACAATCACTTTTGACACTATATAATATAACTGTCTTACGCCTTAACAAAGATGGCAAACTTATGACCCGCATTGATGCGCCAAGTGGCTCGCTTGTTCCCGGTCATTGGATTTTGAATCGTACAGAAACAGTTCAGCCTAATAATTTTTTACGTTCTACGGGTCGTCTCTCACTACCAACAACGCTGACGATAGAACGTATAGAAGAAAGCTTTTCATCACCTGATACTTTCTCTATTTGGACGTTACCGAGCTTTATTACAATGCTGGATCTATCTGGCTTTTCCTCGACACGATACCGTATTCGATTCCAGTCTTTACTTGCACTTCCTGCCCTCACAGGGACTATGACATTAATAGCCGCTAGTTTTTCAATGCGTCCATCACGCTACGGCGGCGTGGTTCCTATGATTAGTGCTGGTATTTTAGCCGGATTTTTGTTATTTATTATTGCTAAAGTTGCTGATCAGTTTGGAAATTCTGGTATTTTACCCGCCGTAATTGCAGCGTGGACACCGACTTTAACCGGATTCTGTTTTGCTGTTTCATTACTGCTTCATCTAGAAGATGGATAAGTGACTGTAATGCTTCTCTTTTTACATCGTTACCGACCACATTTTCGTACTACGCTTCACACCATTACAGTAGCAAGTAGTTTTATTGCTTTTTCTACTTTCTCTTTATATCCTACTGCCTACGCCAGATCCTCAATCCACACCAAAAAACATGTTGGAAAACATTCTAGTACAAAATCATCTCCTGCTAAAGATACCCCCATCACTTTTCAATCAAATCATCTTTATTATGATAATAACCGACATACAATAACATTATCTGGTAACGTACAAGTTTGGCAGAGCAATCATTTTTTACGCGCCGATAAAATGATTTATAACAGAGACATACATCTCATTTCTGCACGCCATAACATTATATCGATACAACCAGACGGCACTTCTTTATATGCCCATTATGCCCAACTTACAGATGACCTAAAAAATGGCATCATGGACCGTGTCAATGCAGCAATGACAAATAACGCTCAACTTGTTGCCAGTGGGTTAAGACGCACAGCAGGAGAAGTTAACGATTTTAGCCATGTAACCTACACGGCATGCCAGATGTGCCAAGGACAAAAAACACCCTTTTGGCAAATCCGCGCTTCTCGTGTCACTCAAGACTTAGAACATAAACGCATTTATTTTCGTAACGCTCATTTAGATATTTTAGGGGTGCCTGTTATTTACTTTCCTATTTTCTCTATTACAGACCCTTCTTCCAAGCGAAAAAGCGGTTTTTTGTTTCCCAAAATAGGCCCCCATGACCGTTATCTTGGCTCCTATTTTACGATTCCCTATTATTATGTCATTAACAAACAATCAGATGTCATTATTCAGGGCTTATTTTCAACGCGTACTGCTCCTCAACTTAGTGCTAAATATCGTAACCGTTTTAATTTTGGCACATTAAGCATTCAAGGGGGTGTTGCCTATAACACCCACCACCCATACGATTATGTCAATAGCTTTGGTCATTATGTTATGCCAGGTGATTCTCATGGATTAGGTGGATATATTTTTGTCAATGGCAGGTTTTCCATTTCCAAACATTGGCGTGCCAAGATCACCTTCCGTAGGACATCATCGGCTAACTACATGCGTGACTATCGAATTCCCGGCTATGGTGCTGATGCTCTCCGATCCGGATTCTATCTGGAAGGGTTCGGAACAGGGGCTCATTCTCTCATTGGCTTTCAACTCTATCAAGGATTAAATTACGGCATTATTAATACCAAGCATTTGCCGTTTACTCTCCCACGCTATAGCTACAATTATTTTGGTAAACCCGACGCTCTTGGCGGGCGTCTTAGCGTTCAGACAACAGATTTTGATATCTATCGCGAAGACGGCGTCAGAGACCAACGTGGAGAACTTGCCCTTAATTGGGATCGTCCATTTCTTGCCAAAACAGGACAAAAATTTCTCCTGACATTACGCCTTAACTCTATGATTTATCGCGCTACAGGCATAGACAAAGAACCAGATTTTTACCCTGTAAACCATGCCATCATCAGCGGACAGGTGCTTCCTACCATTGCCCTTAAAACAAATTGGCCCCTTGTTCGTACTTTTGCCCATAATCACGGCACACAAATTCTTGAGCCTATTGTTCAAGCGATTTATGCACCTAATTCTGGTATGGGACATGATAGCTACCTCCCGAATGAAGATAGTTTTGCTTACCTGTTTACCGATTCTACGCTTTTTTCATTAAATCGCTATCAAGGAACAGATAGGCTCGATGGTGGTTTACGGGCGAATGTTGGCGTTCATGCGAATTGGTCGTGGAATGGCCATGTCATTGATTTACTCGCAGGAAACAGTTTTCAAGAGCACATTGAACACAATCGTTTGCCTTACTCCGGACTCAACCACCATATTTCCGACTTTATTGCCCGTGCTCGTGTTTCGCCTAACCAATATTTTGATTTTACAGCACGCACACGGTTATCCCCCTATACAGCGGCAGTCCATTTTGCTGATGCCCTTTTTTCGGCAGGTCTTCCTCATTTTCGCGTTCGCGGTGGCTATATTTATGAGCCTGTAACCCCCTACTATTATTACGCGACACAAATATATCCTATTGCTTCCCCTTATAATCTCTACCTCAAACCCACTAACGAACTCAGCGGTGGCTTTACGTCTGATTTTGGACATTGGCACTTATCAGCCTTCACACGCCGTCGTCTTTCTGAACATGCTTTTACCACAATAGGGGGTGTTATAGGGTATAATAATGATTGCTTTGGTGTCAATTTCATGTATCTCAAACAATATTCCTATATTGGAGGAGAAAGACGTAACGCGTCGTACTACATTACATTCAGCTTAAAAACGCTCGGTTCTTTTGGTCGTAAATAAAAGCCAAAATTAAGAGTTTCTTTGAAAATACCATGTACTCTACTATATAAGAATATAAGAAAATCACTTATCTTTGTTTCAAAGTGTTAATAAAAAGGAGTCAGAAGACTACATGAATTTACGTTCCATCATTTTAGCTAGGTGTACGTTAAGTATATTGGCTATACTGCCATTGATGGATATGACAATAGCCTATGCAACCGAAAGTAATAAACCTGTTACAGCAAAAAAACCCGAACCAACGGATATAATTATTGCTGTTATTAACAGTATACCATTAACAAAAAGAGACGTTGATAGTCGTGGTAAACTGTTTGCCCTTTCAACGGGTTTACCTGTTTCTCAAGAACTTATGAATAGGCTTCGCCCTCAAATTATACGTCAACTTATTGATGAGCGTTTACGTACACAAGAAATTCTTAGT
>JAZLEM010000215.1:0-1848 GCA_045615245.1 Acetobacter sp.
GGAGATCATCGTAACCCTATGTTAACCCGTATTTATGGGACAGCTTGGCGTGATCAAAAAGAACTTGAAGCTTATTTATTTCAGCTAGAGGAAGCCGAAAAGCGTGATCATCGGCGTATTGGACGAGAAATGGGGTTATTCCATTTTCAAGAAGAAGCTGTTGGACAAGTTTTTTGGCATCCTAAAGGATGGCGTCTTTATACAGCGCTACAGGAGTACATGCGTCGTATGCAAATACGCTACGGCTATGAGGAAGTACGGACGCCACAACTCGTTGATCGTGTTTTATGGGAAGATTCTGGACATTGGGATAAATACCGACGTCATATGTTTGTTGCGACTGTTGAAGATGAAGAAAAAACTTCTACAATCGCATTGAAACCAATGAACTGCCCGTGTCATGTGCAAATTTTTCGTCATGGATTGCGTTCTTATCGTGAACTTCCTTTACGTATGGCAGAGTTTGGGGGATGTCATCGTTATGAGCCTTCTGGATCTTTACATGGTTTGATGCGTGTTAGGGGATTTACACAAGATGATGCACATATTTTTTGCACGGAAGATCAAATTGCCGATGAAACGGTGCATTTTGTGCAAATGCTCTATAAGGTTTATGCTGATCTAGGCTTTGAACATGTCCGTGTTAAATTTTCTGATAGACCTGAAGAACGCGCAGGGAGCGAAGAGGTTTGGAATAAAGCCGAAGCAGCTCTTAAACAGGCTTGTGCTGTTGCACGTGTAGACTACGAGCATAACCCGGGCGAAGGAGCTTTTTACGGTCCTAAGCTAGAATTTGTGTTACGTGATGCTCTTGGCCGTGATTGGCAATGTGGTACATTACAAGTGGATCTTGTTTTACCAGAACGGCTAGATGCCAGTTATATTGGGGAAGATTCCGCCAAACATCGTCCTGTAATGCTACATCGGGCTATTTTAGGCTCTTTTGAACGGTTTTTGGGGATTTTAATTGAACAGCATGCAGGTCGTTTTCCGCTTTGGTTAGCACCTGTACAGTGCGTTGTTGCCTCTATTGTGAGTGATGCTGCTTCTTATGTAAAAGAAGTAGCAGAGACATTACGATGTGCAGGTTTGATAGTAGAAGCTGACGTTCGTAATGAAAAAATTAACGCCAAAATTCGTGATCATAGTGTTATGCATGTACCTATTATTTTAGTGGTAGGACGTAAAGAAGTTGTTGATAAAACAGTGGTAATGCGTCGTCTTGGTTGTCATGAACAAGAAATTTTAACCTTGGAAGAAGTTGTCCATCGTCTACAGGCAGAGGCTAGACCGCCAGATTTAAAACACTAAAACAGCTATTGGCTGGATCTACTTTTTTATTAAAAATGATGAGATTTTGCTTGATAAATAAAACTTATAAATTTACACTGCGTAGCATACAAGCAATGCTTGGAAGGAATTTTTTTACTAATTTTTTATTTGGGTATTTTGTCTTTTAATAGCTTAAAGGGAGCACTGATCATAACTAAACTTTCTCACTCCGTAGCACCGAGCCGTGAAGGGTTACGGGTAAATGAAGAAATCCGTACGCCACGGGTTCGCTTAATTGATGAAAACGGCGAAATGGTTGGTATTGTAACAGTGCGCGATGCCTTAACGCGTGCTTCTAATGTTGGGCTTGATTTACTTGAAATTAGTCCGAACTCTGTTCCGCCTGTTGTAAAAATATTAGACTATGGAAAGTTTAATTATGAGCAACAGAAAAAGCGAAATGAAGCCCGGAAAAAAAGAAAAGTTATCGAAATTAAGGAAGTCAAGATTCGTCCTAATATTGGTGAAAATGATTACCAAGTAAAAATGCGTGCGATTAAGAATTTTATTAGTGAA
>JAZLEM010000216.1:0-2405 GCA_045615245.1 Acetobacter sp.
CACACCACCCAGCTAAATCAAACCAATAATGCCCAAGACGTGTGCTCGGTGCAAAAAAGGCTACGGCGTATTTATCTTCTGCCAACACGGTTCTACGCATATCCTCTGCTATTTCATAACTCTCTTGCGCGATACAAGGACCAATAACAGCACTGATTTTTGATCGTACTGCCCCTAACGCCACCATAGCCTCACATGTTGCCTCAAGAACACCTGCTAGCGTCCCACGCCATCCGGCATGCGCAGCACCAATAATTTTTCCATCCGTCGTACTGAACAAAACAGGCGCACAATCAGCCGTAATGACCGAGAGTGCAAGATGTGATTCACAAGTAACCACAGCATCGGCTTGTTGGGCATCTTCTAACGCCCATGACTGTGTGGCTGTCAACACCTTATTTCCATGGACTTGTATAGCACCTAGTAAACAGATTTCTTCCACACCTAAATAAGTCGCAACACGACGACGATTTTCTATAAGGTTTTCTAGCTTATCTTCTTGTTTCTCTATCGTCCCCCGTCCTTTTTGTCCTTCCCCCTGTTTTAAAGGTAAAGAACAATTCAAACTTTCAAAGAGCCCAGACGAAACACCCCCCTCACGTGTAAAAAAACCGTGCCGTGCCTGCGAAAGCAGAGAGCTTGTCAGCGGAAACAGCTGATCACACCTAACTTTTTCATCACTTCTCATAGCAATACCATATGTGATTTGCCTTTATTTTTATGTATTTTATACATGCAAACAGCCTACCATTTCTATGTGACACACCACGCCGAACCAACAAAATACCAATTATTATTTTAAGAAGGTTCAATATAAGATCCTAGAAACAAACCCTATTTTACAAACAAAACACCTCAAAAATTGTAGATTTCTACATGCTTGCTATGAACAACCCTTTCTTTGGGAAAGGTAAAACTATTTCTCTTTTTTAACATACCCCTCTACAGACACAAAAATCGTCTTTTTATATAAACCCGGGAGGTGGCGGCAAAAAAGGAGAGACAAATGCCATAACTTTAAACAAATGCCCCATTTCTTCTGCTGAGACCAAGCGATGTGCACTATTTCGCAAAATTTTAGCTTCCTCTAAAGAAGCCCGACATGCCAATTGTTCAGTACGTTCCATAAAACCAAGTTGTCGTAAAAAAACACCTTGTGTTTCTGTACCATAAACAGCTACACCTACCTGACGTGCCACAGCTGCTAATGCCGTAAAATCAACATGAGCTGTCAAATCAGCTTTACCAGCGTTTTCTAATGGTGATGCCTGGCGCGCATGATACAAGGCTTGCAAAGAATCACCTGTCAGAAGTGTTTCATGACCATAGTCAATAAATAAAGCAACCCCCGGTATTTGTATAAAACGTTGGCTAAGCCACCGAACCAATGCGATCGCGGATTCACACAATTCAACAATTGTATCAGCTTCCAAACAACGATCATCTGGTAAAACAGGAGCAGCCGAGGGAACAAGTTGAAACACGCCATTACAGACATAACGTTCGTACCATATTGCGTCTTTTTGGATAAATTGTCGAATAGGCAAAGCATCAAGAAACTCATTACCTAACAAAATCAAAGGCATATCAGGAAGGGTTGTTACATGATGATGCCAAAAAGGCATAACATACGGACAAAGTGCCTGATATTGCATTTTACGTAAAAGCGGCGATGTCTCAATAAGGTGCACTTGCTGGGCTTTTGCCATATCAGGCACATGACGTGTTATGAGGCGTAAGGCATCTGCCATTAAAGTGCCTCTTCCAGGCCCTGCTTCAGCAAAAATAAACGACGAAGGGCAGTTCATCCCTCGCCAAACCATTGCAGCCCACGCCCCAAGAATTTCTCCAAATACCTGGCTAATTTCCGGCGCTGTTACGAAATCATTCAAAAAAGATGCTGTCGCATAATAATAAGCATTCGCCTGTGCCATAAAATGGTCAAGCCTTTGTGCACCAGAAGGCACAGTAAAAGAACTCATACTTAATGTTCAGTTTCTTCTACGGAGTCAGTATATTTGGCATTTTCAGTTTCTATATGTTCGGTTTTTGTAACCAAAGACTCTTCATGGAAAGAAATCCCCGCATAAGGTGGCATATACCACGCG
This sequence comes from Acetobacter sp., assembly GCA_045615245.1. Classification (GTDB taxonomy): domain Bacteria; phylum Pseudomonadota; class Alphaproteobacteria; order Acetobacterales; family Acetobacteraceae; genus Acetobacter. Next base: position 2,109 of record JAZLEM010000216.1, read on the forward strand.
TAAACCATTAAAGCACTACCCGCTAAAAACATAGGAATACACAATAATTGCCCCATAGTTGCTCCCCCAATGAGATACCCTAAAAAAGGATCAGGTTGGCGAAAAAACTCACAAAACGAACGGGCACATGCATAACCGACAAGAAACATACCAGACAAAAAACCTGCATGCTGACGAAAGCTCAGCTTATATGAAGCACTATATAAGACTATAAACAAAAGTAATCAAGTCGGATCGTAGCCATGTCGTTCTGTGAGCCAAGGAGTTGAACAACTTGCTTGTCTTCCTAAGACCGCT
>JAZLEM010000217.1:0-5507 GCA_045615245.1 Acetobacter sp.
ATTCCCAAAGCCCCAACCAACAGCGCCGAAACCTGTAAAGCCTGTGCCGTGGTTGACGGAGAATTTTTGCACGGCAAGTCGGATCGTAGCCATGTCGTTCTGTGAGCCACGGAGTTGAACAACTTGCTTGTCTTCCTAAGACCGCTTTGGCCTCCGACTTGACCTTCGGCTTCGACGCGCAGCCCATTCCCAAAGCCCCAACCAACAGCGCCGAAACCTGTAAAGCCTGTGCCGTGGTTGACGGAGAATTTTTGCACGGCAGGCCCATCGGCAGGGGTATTGGCGTGGACATGTTGATCTTGCACGAGGTTATAACCCGCACCACCGTCGACATAGAGCCCAGAGATGGTGGTTGCAGAGGCAATGGCAGGGGCGAAAGTTAAAGCAGAAGTCAGAAGAAAAGAACGGAGGTGTAAACGCATGATTCAAAGGGTTCCTTGTGTATATAAAACTCAAAAAGAGACCCACGTCCTACCCTTTATCAAAATGATAAGGGGGGGGTAAAAGAGAGATTTTTTTTAAATATTAAAATATATGAGAAGCCTCTTTAAGGCAAGAAGTTTTGCACGGTTTCCAATGTAGAACATGGATAGAACATGGATAGAACATGGATAGAGGGTGGAACAAAAAACATATTTCCCAAGATGAAGCCCTCCCGACGCTCCCGATGTAAGCACTTTTAGAAATGATTTTTTAAGGGAACTCTCCTCTTACGTCGATGCACATCCATAGACAGATTGCACAGACCAAATGACACGAAATTATATTGAAAAATCATTAAAAGAACTTACCTTTATAGTTTCTCCTCTTTCATGAATAAGTAATTCTCGTTTCTAGATTATTCTGAACTTCTGATATAGCTTAATAAAGTATTTTCTTATAAAATTTCTTAAAAATATTGCCTTCTCAAGGAAGTAAATTTACAATACATATAAGACACATATAAAAGGCATAGTTCTCACAAGCAATGGTTTTCATTTATGGCACACCTTTCCCTTTCTAAAAACAAAATTCGTTTTCTCTTATTAGAAGGTATTCATGATAGTGCTGTCGAACTTCTTAAAACATATGGTTACGAAAATGTCGTACGTATCAAAGGAGCATTAGAAAAGCAAGCTCTTAAAGAAGCTCTTCAGGGTGTTCATATTGTTGGTATTCGTTCTAGAACACAACTTTCTCGGGATGTTATTGAATCAGCTGACAAACTTATGGCGGTAGGGTGTTTTTGTATAGGCACTAATCAAGTTGACCTAGAAACTACGCAAATTCATGGTATTCCCGTATTTAATGCACCCTATAGTAATACGCGTTCTGTTGCGGAACTCGTTATTGGTGAAATTATTATGCTTATGCGGCGAATTTTTCCGCGATCAGTTGAATGTCATAAAGGTCAATGGAACAAGTCAGCACTCAATAGTTGGGAGTTACGAGGGAAAACACTTGGTATTATTGGTTATGGATCTATCGGATCTCAACTTTCTGTTTTAGCAGAAGCGTTTGGTATGCGTGTCCTCTATTACGATGTGGTAGATAAACTTGCCCATGGTAATGCTAAACCCGTTACTAATCTTCATGACCTTCTTGCTCAAAGTGATGTGGTCAGTCTGCACGTTCCTCAACTTCCTACAACAAAAAACATGATTGGGGTCGAACAAATTAAGGCCATGAAACCTGGGTCTTTCCTCATCAATAATGCGCGGGGCAATGTCGTTGATCTTAATGCTTTGGCTGAAGCACTTAAGAGCGGGCATATTCTCGGAGCGGCTATCGATGTTTTTCCTGTAGAACCTAAAAGCGCTGGAGAATTACTTTCTACACCTGTTATGGGGTTAGACAATGTCATTTTATCACCGCATATTGGAGGATCTACAGTCGAAGCTCAAGAACGAATTGGCGTAGAAGTTGCCCGTAAACTTATTGAATATTCTGATGTTGGCACAACGCTTGGTGCTGTTAATTTTCCCCAAGTACAACTTCCTCAAGGTCCTGTTGGCACGCGGTTTATGCATGTACACCGCAATATCCCTGGCATTATGACGAAACTTAATAATACTTTTCTTTGTGAACAATGTAACATCACTGGACAATTTCTACAGACAGAGAACGATATCGGTTACGTCGTGATAGATGCTGATACGCGAGGAGATATTACGCTTGATAACCGCATTCTTTCAACCTTACGCAATATCGAAGGTACTATTCGTGCGCGCCTTATTTATGAGGACTACTAATCATGACCACGCAGACGGAAAAATATAATTTTCGTCTGCGTAGTTTTGCCTTTTCTGGTATCGAAGCACGCCCTGTTTGGGTAGAAGTACAAATTTCGACAGGGTTACCAGCTTTTTTAATTGTCGGTTTACCTGATAAAGCCGTTGCTGAATCTCGTGAACGTGTTCGTGCTGCCTTAACGTCTCTAGGCTTGGCTCTACCTGCTAAACGTATTCTTGTTAATCTCGTACCTGCTGATTTGCCAAAAGAAGGTGCGCATCTAGACCTTCCTATTGCTATTACCCTTCTTACAGCGATGCAGGTTATTTCTTCAGAAGATGTTGCTGCTTATGCTGCTTTAGGAGAATTATCGCTTGATGGACGTCTTAACGCTGTTTCCGGTGTTTTATCTGCCGCGCTAGAGGCGGCATCTATGGGATTGGGGTTAATTTGCCCGGCTTCTCAAGGCGAAGAAGCTCTCTGTGGAGGAGAGATTTCAATTCTCGCAGCGCCTCATCTACAGTCATTAATTAACCATTTTCATGGGCACCAAATCCTTACTCAACCTGTGTTTACAGACTCTCCTCCAATAGCGCAAACAGCAGAAGGAAAATCCTCCTTACCTGATCTTGCCGATATTAAAGGTATGCAAGCTGGGCGACGTGCGTTAGAAATAGCTGCTGCGGGAGGGCATTCTCTTTTACTCTCTGGTCCACCAGGCTCAGGAAAGTCAATGTTAGCTTCTTGCCTTGTAGGACTTTTACCTGATTTAAGCGCTTCTGAAAGTCTGGAAGTTTCACGCATTTACAGTGCTGCAGGTTTACTTGATGGCGGTCGTCCGTTAAGACGTCCTCCTTACCGTGATCCGCACCATTCAGCAAGTCTACCCTCTTTGGTAGGCGGAGGTACAAAAGGTAAACCAGGAGAGATTAGTCTTGCAGATCACGGTGTTTTATTCTTAGACGAATTGCCAGAATTTAGTCGTGCTGCTTTAGAAGCCCTTCGACAACCCCTTGAAACAGGGCGCGTAAGCATTGCACGTGCAGCTGCTCATGTTACCTATCCTGCTCGTTTTCAGCTTATTGCTGCAATGAATCCATGCCGTTGTGGATATTTAGGCGATGCTACACGAGAATGTCGTAAAGCCCCTCGTTGCGGGGAGGAATATATGGCCCGCTTATCAGGCCCCTTCCTTGATCGAATAGACCTGCACATGACCATGAGGCCCTATGAGCCTCTGACCTACATGACAGAACCTGCTTGTGAAAACAGTGCTATTGTTGCACAACGTGTTCTTAAGGCACGAAACCACCAACGAGAACGACAAGGCAGCGTAAACGCACTTGCCCCCCTTGATCGTTTACACCTTTCTCTTGCAGCACAAGAAATGGCACAAAAAATAGCAAAAAGCTTCCGTCTCTCTGCAAGAGGGTATACACGTCTCATTCGTGTAGCACGCACTATTGCAGATCTTGAAGCCATATCTACTATTGAACCTGCTCATATCGCAGAAGCTGCAACTTTTCGACTACGGTGCTCCTAGAGTTATAAAATTCTATTCTTCTTTATATCTGTTATTCTTCCCAAAAGTCCATTTTGGATGTAAATATCACCTTCACTAATTTTATTTAGTGTAGATTTGTCGCCAGAATGTTTCAGATGTGAACTTTTTGAGGGCTTGGTTATATTTTATTTGGAGCATTGGCAGTTTGAAGAGGAGTTTGATCAATAGAAAGCACGAGGTCCTTAGTCCTTTGAAGAAAGCTTTTTTATTGTGATAGGTAATGTAGCCGGTATAGGTATTTTGATCGGGGGTATTGGGGGGATCATATATGTAGGCAACTGTATTGTATCGGAATGTTTGTCGGACGGCTTTGCGTGTTTTACCGTTGATTAAAAGGGGTTCTTTTTTAAGACAACCATAAGGAAGAAGAAAACCGTTGAGAGTTATGAGGCGTATGAATTTATGCCAAGGTTTTTCAGAGGGTAATTTTTCTTTAGAAACAGTGATATTTTTTAATATGAGCGTTGTTTTTTCTTCATCTTTTGGAAGAGAGGCAATTCTCTGCCTTACATTGGAGAGGTCGAGATTCGATAACCAAAACGCAGGACCTTGCATGAAGTCACACACACCCATTCTCGTGGCTAAAGCCGAAGCACCATATTTATACAAAAAGAGAGACCTTAAAAGATTCCAAACAACTCTTTTTACAAAGAAAAGAATACGGAACGATAAAGGGGCGCTAGAAAGATTGAGATACATCCATAAGACTAACTCCCCTCTTGTATCGAGATAGTATGTTAATGGGGACTCCTTTATAAGAAAACTCTCTCCCCATATGTTGATGCCATTCATTGTGACAATATTAAATTTATTCTGTAATGAAAAAAGAATGTCATCTACCTTAACAAAAAAAGGAAAAGCATAATGTTTTACGTCTTTGATGGCAAAAGCGAAGAAAAACCATGCTCCGTAATCGATCATTTCATCACCTATCTCGGCTTTGAGTAGATCAGAGACCTTATTCATATCGAGATATCTTCTGGAATGACGTGCTAAAGAAATCCCCTTATCAAAGAGTATATTTGGAGTTGTATCGAAGAGGAGGCTTCCTGCGATAGCGAATTTATTTTGTGTTGTATAGCTAAGCAAAGCATAGCTTCGTTGGATGGATTCTATTTCGCAAGAGGTATCATCATCCATAAACAGGCAATGTGTAAAACAACCTTCATCTTTTAGGTGTAAGAGCCCTCGCATAAATCCGCCTGCCCCACCGTAGTTTGGGTTCGGAATGAGAGTCACACCACAGACTTCCTCTGGCATGATGTTGCGAGAGTTATCGACAATGATAAGTTCTATTTTCCCTGTATAACGCGGGTTCTCAAGTAAAGCCTCACGCATACGCCGAACAGCTGGAAGAACGTATTGTTTACGATTAAAATGGGTAATAACAATCCCAAGCTTTACATCGTTAGGGGGAGATTGTGTTGTCGAAAAATATCCCTCTTCAATAACCCCCTCTTCTAAAGCCTCAAGTGAAAAATACAGCATACCTTCATGAAGTTGAGGCCAAAAATCTAATGTTGTAAAAAACTCCCCTCCCTCATGAAGCTGAATTGTTTGCTGACTAAGCCAACGATCAGAAGTATGAAGACAATGAACACCAAAGCGGAGAACGAATTTCCCCCTCCCCTTTAAGCTAAAACATAATGTATTAACCGCTGTGTGCTTTTTCCATGTATGGATCGTAAAGCCATTAAAAAAAGTATCAAAAGAGGCTCGCCCACCTTGTTTA
>JAZLEM010000218.1:0-2122 GCA_045615245.1 Acetobacter sp.
GGGAGAACGTAACCCCCTCCAGATTGTAGAGGCTCTTCCCCCTCAACCGTTTGTTGTCAGATTGATACTTTTCGATGCGTTGACACGGGCACAATTCCTTGTGCAATGTTTCACGTGAAACATTTGTTGACATGGTAGCAAAGATTTGCTATTATGATGGTGGGCGAATTGTGCCCGTTTATAGTGAAAGAGAGGGAATGAAATGCGTGTGCGTAATGCAATGAAAGTGTTTGAAGCTATGGGATATAGATATGCTGAGTGGTTTTCTATGTATGAAAATTTGGTAACTGGAAATTTGGTTGAGGTAACAACTGGTGGCGAGAGATTTTCGTGTAAGAATTATAAACATTTAATTCAAAGTATGTTTATCGATGCTTGTGGTGGTTGGGAGAGTAGAGACTTATTAACAACTGTATATAACTATAATGGCAAGGCAGTTTGTACTATTAAAATGGTTACAATGGTTGATGGTTCTACAATTTGGTGCGATGTGGTTGTAAATGATGAATGGGTTCGAAGAATGTATATAGCGCAATGAATGTTGATATGTGGATAATATTGTGAATAACTGGTTTATAACCGCTCTATATCAGAGCGGTTATATCCGTTATAATGGGATTGCTCTATTTATTAGAAAGGGGGTTAAAACAATGGCAGAAAGACGATTATCAGCGGCATTTAGGGCGCACATAAAGCAAAGAAAAGACCCGCTCACATACGACAGACGCGCCTACATGAACGCAGACACAGCACGCGCCGCAATACCAGATGCGAGAGCAGAATATCGAAAGTTACGCAATACTGCAATGAATCGGATTAGGAAACTGGAAAAAGCGGGATATGCAGACACGGAAACAGTACGACAGGCACGCCGATATTTTGACGCTTTACCAAAGAACTTGACACAAGATCAGGCGGCGCAACGTTTGCCAGATGCGGCGCGTTTTCTCACATCAGCACGCGGCACAGTAGGCGGCATGAGAGAGATAGAACGCAGAACCGCGCAGACTTTTCAAGATCGCGGCTTAGACTTTGTTAATAGTAGGAATATCCGGCAGTTTACAGAATTTCTTGATTGGATCGGGACGGAAAAGTTAAACGCAATATATTATAAAGAGCAAGGCAACGCGCCGCGTGAAGGGCGGGGAAGTAAGAAGCAATTTAGAGTGAGGGATTTAAAACAGACGTTTGAAGCATGGCGGGATAACCAATGATTGTAAACGTGAAAGAGTTTGACTTTAACATAATCTCGGCATTGCCAGAACAACCGCGCCCAACAGGCAATCAAGGCACAAAAGCGCGGCAGCAGTATAAGGATATTGTGTGTGCGTTCGATATTGAGACATCATATCTTGAATCTATAAACGCGGCTGTTTTGTATATTTGGCAATTTCAAATAGACGAGGCGTTAACTGTTATAGGGCGCACATGGGAAGATTTCTTAGATTTTTTGGAAGGTATAAACCGTGTTTTGCCGAAAGATGTGTTTATAGTGACATATGTACACAATCTATCTTATGAGTTTCAGTTTTGTCGATCGCTTTTTGACATTTCTCCCGATGATGTTTTTGTAGTAAAGTCGCGCAGAATATTAAAATGGTTATGCGGTCATATTGAATTTAGGTGCAGTTATTTACAATCAAATATGTCACTATCTGCTTTTACAGAGAAGTTTCATGTGGAACATAAAAAGTTATCTGGCGCGGATTTTGATTATAAAAAGATACGCTATCCTGACACGGAATTGAGCGAAAAAGAGCTTGAATACTGCGTTAATGATGTGCGCGGTCTTGTAGAGGCAATTAAGTCTGAAATGGCGCGTGATAATGACAATCTATATACTATCCCGTTAACATCAACAGGATATGTGCGGCGTGATGTAAAGCGGGTTTTGCGGGAATGGGGGATATATCGAGTACGCGAACTATTACCATCATATGACGTATACACATTATTGCGTGAAGCATTTAGAGGGGGGAACACTCACGCGAATAGGTACTTTGTCAAAAATCCAGAGTATCCGCTTCCACCTATTGAAAATGTACACAGCGCGGATAGATCGTCAAGCTATCCAGATGTACAAGTAAATTATAAGTTTCCAATGTCACCATTTAAGAGAGTT
>JAZLEM010000219.1:0-2474 GCA_045615245.1 Acetobacter sp.
CTTGGCTCACAGAACGACATGGCTACGATCCGACTTATAATAAACCCGATCTTGTTGGGCTTTTTAACAACGCTGGACAGCATTGGAACCATTCTTTTTTCTGGAATAGTCTTTCTGCCCATGGTGGTGTGATTCCCGAAACACTTTCTGCAAAAATTGTGCAAGATTTCGGCAGTGTTGACGCTTTCAAAGAAGAATTTCGCAAAGCCGCCACCACACAATTTGGTTCAGGGTGGGCATGGTTAGTGCTTGGCAAAGATGGCAAACTTGCTATTACAAAAACAGCGAATGCAAGCAACCCGCTTGCCGAAGGACATGGCAAAGCCCTTCTTACCGTTGATGTGTGGGAACACGCTTATTACATTGATTTTCGCAACCGTCGCCCTGATTATGTCACCAACTTCCTCGATAAATTGGCAAATTATGAATTTGCCGCCGCAAGGCTAAAAGACGCTTAAGTGTTTGTTGTCTTAATAACGCTTTTATTCGTTTTATAATTTTATTTTTATAAGTTTATAAGAGGGTATGTTCTCAACAGAGCATACCTTCTTGTTTGTTTGATGATTTGTTTGTTCTATGTGTTTAAGTCGTTAAAGTTCACAGCCGTTCCGTTCAATTCGTTTCTCCCCTCTCTGGGCTTGACCTTACTCCCATTTCTTGACTACACTTAAGCTTACCTTTTATTTGTCAAGTCTTATGTTTTTTTGAGTTTTTGCGGCGTTTTTTGCTTTTCTTGCATGAATATTGTTGCATGAATATTGTTGTCCGTTTTATTGTTGATCTTATCACAGGTCTTGGCCACGCAACACTTGCCCTTATCCATGAAACAGGGGCTATAGCTATTTTTGCGTTTGTTGGGCTTTCACACATTGTACGCCCCCCGTTTTATACCCGTATTTTTTTAGACAGCTTTCTCGAAACAGGTTTTTTCTCTCTCCCTGTTGTTGCTCTAACGGCTTTGTTTTCTGGTGGTGTTATTGCTTTACAAGCTTATACAGGATTTGCCCAATACCACGCCCAAAGTGCTATTGCTGGTATTGTCACCCTCAGTATCACGCGTGAGCTTGGACCTGTCCTTGCTGGCTTAATGGTTACGGGGCGCGTTGGTGCCGCCATTGCTGCACAAATTGGCACAATGCGCGTCACAGATCAAATTGATGCTTTAAGCACGCTTTCCACCGACCCTATGAAATACCTTGTCGCACCGCGGCTTTTAGCTGCCATTATTGCCCTGCCACTACTCGTTATTGTAGCGGATATCCTCGGCGTTGCGGGTGGCTTTTTGGTGGCTGTTTTCAAACTTGGCTTTTCCCCCACAGCCTATATAACAGCAACTCTCAACAGCCTTACCCGACAAGATGTTACCATTGGGTTAGTCAAAGCGGCTGTTTTTGGCTTCATTATTGCGCTCATGGGGTGTTATCAAGGATATATCAGCAAAAACGGCGCCGAAGGCGTTGGCGCGGCGACAACGTCGGCGGTCGTCACGGCTTCCATTTTACTCCTCACACTCGACTATCTCATTACAGATTTGTTTTTTTCCTATTAAGAACCCGATTTATTTTATGACACCCCAGATAACAACACACGCGATATCCCATAGGGAAGATCCTCCTAAAATCCGTATCCGTGATTTATATAAGTCTTTTGGTTCAAAAAAGGTATTAAACGGCGTTTCTCTCGATATTCCCGCCGGAACATCGTTCGTTATTATTGGCAGTTCGGGCAGTGGTAAATCGGTTTTATTACGGTGTTTACTCGGGCTTATCCCCCCCGATTCAGGGCTTATTGAGTTTGATGGAGAAAATATTTTAAGACTTTCACGCCAACGAAAAAAAGATATGCATCTCAATCATCGTATTGGTATGTTATTTCAAAACGCCGCTTTATTTGATAGCCTGACCGTGTGGGAAAATGTTACTTTTGGCTTATTGGCACGCAAACTTATTCCCCGCAACAAAGCACGCTTTCATGCCCACACGCTTTTAGCCCAAGTAGGGCTAGACCCTTCTATTGCCGACCTCTATCCGGCAGCGTTATCAGGCGGTATGCAAAAGCGCGTTGGTTTAGCCCGTGCTATTGCGGCACAGCCCGATATTCTCTTTTTTGATGAACCCACTACGGGATTAGACCCCCTCACAGGTGCCGTTATTGATAGACTCATTGTTGATTGTGTTAAAAAAAATGGTTCTACGGCTCTTGCTATTACACATGATATGGCTTCTGCACAACGTATTGGTAATGAAGCCGCTATGCTCTATCAAGGACGGATCATTTGGCAAGGACCCGCACAATCCTTGATGACAAGCGGTAATGCCTATGTTGACCAATTTACCCATGGTCGTCGTGAAGGTCCTATTCCCGTAGAAGATGATCAACCGCAGGCATAAATGACCCCCCTATAGAACACAGCTAGAAATTATAGAAAGATTTTCTGATGTCCTCTTTTTTCTCTTCGCGCCTTTGGTACATGC
>JAZLEM010000220.1:0-2616 GCA_045615245.1 Acetobacter sp.
CAGTGCGCCGAGGTATTGATAAGGAAAAAGCCATCGAAGTTTTTGATCTTATGGCAAAATTTGCTGATTATGGGTTTAATAAATCTCACGCGGCGGCCTATGCACTACTCTCGTATCAAACTGCGTGGATGAAAGCAAATCATCCCGTGGCTTTTTTGGCAGCGCGTTTGTCGGTTGATCGTGAAAAAACAGAAAAACTCGCGGCTTTATGGCAAGAAGCAGAGCGGATGGGGATTTCCGTTCTCCCGCCAGATATTAACCAATCGGGGGCAGATTTTTCCGTTGAGCAGCAAAAAGATGGGCGCTACGGTATTCGGTATGCATTGGCAGCCATTAAAAAGGTAGGTTTTAGTGCTATGGAAACATTGGTGCGCTTGCGAGGAGAAAAGCCTTTTTCTGGGGTTGTGGATTTTGCGAACCGTATCGACCCCCATCACCTTAACCGTATGCAGCTTGAAAATATGGTAAAAGCAGGCGTTTTTGACAGTCTTACCCCGCATCGGGCACAAATTTTTCGTTCAGCAGAGGCAATTTTACGCTGGGCGCATCATCAGGCACAAGAGGTGGTGTCTGGGCAAATGGGTCTATTTGCAGAGACAAACGCCGCACCTTCTCTACGGTTAGATACAGGGGCAGAATGGCCAAGTTTTGAGCGTATGGCGATGGAGGCAGAGGCTATAGGGTTTTATATGACAGGGCATCCGCTGGAGGCTTATGAATCGATGTTGCGTAGGGTTGGCGCTGTGCCAATTTCTCATCTTTTAGCAACTATGGAGAGCAGTGAAAACGTTAAAATTGCTGGATGTGTTGTAGATAGAAAAGAACATGCAACACGTTCTGGAAAAATGGCTTGGCTGAGTTTATCTGATGCTTCGGGGGGGTGTGAGATCACCGTGTTTCCTGAACTATTTTTTCGTACTAGAGAGTATCTTACAGCAGGGAGTGCGGTTTTAGTAACCGCTGATATAAAGGTGGAAGGAGAAAGTGTGCGGATAACTGCCAAAGATATTGTGATGCTTGAGGACAAGGCTTCCCAAGAGAAGCAAAAATTATGTATTGTGTTAAATTCAGAGGAAGCTTTTCAGTTTTTACCCTCTTTATTGGCCGAGGCTAAAGGCGGAGAGGGGCATATTACTTTGCTATTACGACTCTCCGAAGGCTGCGATGTAGCAATTCAGTTGCGGGGAAAATATAGTGTAACCCCCCTCTTAAGCCAGAAGCTACAATCGGTACCCGGCGTACAACAGGTCGGTTATAGTTGATTCTACTCAAAGAAACATTCAATATTTTTTACTTTCCGTGCTGAAAGGGGTTTCCTCAAAATATACAAAATCCTAAGTTTTTGATTTTTTTTAAGAGAGTAAAGAACTAAGCAAGCACGAGATTCCACGAATTTTTCGAGCTTTTTAGGGTATCTGCAACTTATTGTTTTATTGTAAGTTCTGCTTCATTATCGAGTTTTTGGATAAGTTCGTTGTAAAGAGCGAGTGTGTATCTGAGAGGGATCGGTCTCGTTCAGCGAGTTATGCAAGGTTAGTCGGCTTTTTTCACAAAGGGCTTTAGCGAGGTATTTTCGCATAACGGGCGTGTTGTTATTGCCCAATCGGCAGACATCTCCTTGAGGTGTTTCTTTTTGCTGAGAAATTTTGATAGTTTATATATTTAACATAAATAAATCTAAATAAAATAGTTTGATATTATCAATTTGTTTAGGATGAATAATCTCTCCATATGTTTGATCTCTTATGTTTACTGTTTATGGCTACATGTTTGTAGAGACTTTGTTCTTTTGGGTACAATAGGCTAAAACACTACAAATAGAGGCAATACATGGGCGAGGTTTTGTGATATACATCATTGCATGAGGGGGATGAGTTTGCGATAAAAAACGAAAAGATGTGCGCTAGGTGTGTTTAGGTGGATAGGCGCTTAGTTTTCAAGGTGTTAAGTGTTGAATGTTTTAGTGTTTAGCTTAAGTGTTTTTGTCTATGTTATAGAGGAGATATCATGCAAATGATGGCACAGACTCACCAAGAAAAGAGTCATGAGGAGTTAAGATTAGGTGTGAACTTACACGATAATCTTTATGACCTTAGGCAGATTGATTCAAATCCCAATTTTTGGTACCCCGTTGCCTGGTCATCGAAAGTGCGGCGGGGAAAGGCTTTTGGCGCGCGTTATGGTGATCAACCCATCGTGCTTGTTCGCCCAGAATATGGGCCTATTTACGCGTTAGAAGATCGCTGTGCCCATCGACAAGTGCCGTTAAGTAAAGGGGTCGTTGATGAAAACGGGTGCGTTAAGTGTTGTTATCACGGTTGGGCGTTTGATCATCGGGGGCAATGTGTTACTGTACCCTATCTCAGCCGTGAAGATGTTGGGCGCCCGGTAAGGGTTTATCCATGTCGTGAAAAAGGTGGGCTTGTTTTTGTTTTTCCGGGTGATCCTGCTTTGTCCGACAAAGTTCCTCTGCCCGATGTGGCACAAGTTGGTAACCCTGCATACAAAACACGTTGCTTTAGCCCACGTCTTAAGTGCCATTATACCTTTATGCATGAAAATTTGATGGATATGAACCACCAGTTTTTGCATCGTCGGCAGATGGGGTATATTAAC
>JAZLEM010000221.1:0-14832 GCA_045615245.1 Acetobacter sp.
GGTGGGGAGAGGCTGCCAATAAAGCGGGGATATGCCGTGCATGGGCGGTGCAAATAATGCGCGTGGCATCGGCTAAAGCGGTGCGTAATGCGTCTTTTGGTCCAGTCATATCGACAACGCGCGACGTTATAGACATTAGAGAAGAATCGGCAGGAAAACAGCGCGTTAATAAGCCAGAAGCTTGCCATTTGGCTCGGTCGCGCACAAGGGCAACAACGGGGGTGCCTCTTTGGATCAGGGCACGGCAGACAGCCTGCCCACACCGCCCCGATGCCCCAATAACATGAACAGGTTCATGACAAATCGCCAAGCGTTCTTTTCCTTTTTTCTCTTGTTATTAAGAGTAACAATCGACAAAATACGGCGATAACAACGTATAACTTCGTATGAGAGGCATTTTATTCCCTCACATATTTTTTCAACTTTTTCTTTCAAACGCCTTATTTTTGTGCCACTTTATGCAGTTTGCGGGGCTTTTTCCTCTGAACTTTTTTGCTTAAATTGTAAAATAGCGCGCGTGTTTATTAAAAATAACGAGTGCCGAAGTGGATTGCTCAGGGTGGAGTTGATCGCCTTCTGTGAGGGATATACCGATGTGGTCGGCTTGAAGAAGGGTTAGGATTTTGCTTTGATCTTCCATTTTCGGGCAGGCTGGATAGCCAAAAGAATAACGCGCGCCACGATAGCCTTGTTGCAGTAGTTTTTCTGTTTCGCGGGCGTCTTCTGCAGCAAAACCGCATTCCGCGCGAATGCGCCTGTGGGTGTATTCTGCCATAGCTTCGGCTATTTCAACAGAAAGTCCGTGCAGGTATAAATAATCTTGGTAGCGGTTTTCCTCAAACCATTGTCGCGCGATGTCCGAGGCTTTTTGTCCGATTGTGACCACTTGCAAAGCCACGACACCACGTGCGGATTCTGTAATATCGGGCACAAAATCGGCAAGACATTCTCCGTTTTCACGCGGTTGGCGAGGTAGTGTGAAACGCGTGAGCTCTGTGGAACCATCTTGATCAAAGAGAATAAGGTCATTCCCATCGCCGGCGGCTTGCCAATAGCCGTAAACGGCTTGAGGATGTAAAATATTTTGTTCCTGACAAAGAGTAAGCATACGTTTCAAAACAGGGCGTAATTCTTGGCGTGCCCATTCTAAAAACATCTCAAGAGAACGCCCTTGTTTGCGGAATCCCCACTGAAATTGGTAGAGTGATCGTTCATTTAAGAAAGGGATAACGGCTTCTGGTGTTGCTTCAAGCACGCGTTTGCCCCAAAAGGGAGGGGTTATGGCTGGCTCATCTGCTGTTATACGTTGCCGACGCGTGCGCGCTTTCTCCTTATCAACGGGGGCAAAACCGCGCTCGGGCTGTGCTTTATATTGCTGTGTTTTTTTCTCTCCACGTTGTTTTTGCACAGCGGCAAGGTAGGTATCAAATCGACCACTTGTAATGTGGTCCATAAGGGTTAAGCCATCGAACGCATCACGCGCATAGGCAACGCGCCCGACGATACCCCCATCGGGAGAGGCATAGGCTTGGGTGCACTCGTTTTCTACATAGTCACGCGTTAGGGCGGCACCGCCTAATAATACAGGGATATCAAGCCCAGATCGGGCTATTTCTTCAAGGTTTTCGCGCATAATAACGGTAGATTTCACAAGCAAGCCCGACATGCCAATGGCATGGGCTTGTTCTTTTCGAGCGGTTTCGATCATGGTCTCTACGGGTACTTTAATCCCAAGATTGATGACCCGATAACCGTTATTACTTAAAATAATGTCGACTAAATTTTTCCCAATATCGTGTACATCGCCTTTTACCGTAGCTAACACAAGCGTACCTCTGTTGTTGTTTGCCGTGCGTTCCATATGGGGTTCAAGCCACGCGACGGCGGCTTTCATGGTCTCGGCAGATTGGAGCACAAAAGGAAGTTGCATTTTCCCCGCACCAAATAACTCCCCCACTACGCGCATGCCATCGAGTAAAACGGTGTTAATAATATCAAGGGGGGGAATGGTTTGCATGGCTTCTTCAAGGTCTGCCTGAAGCCCTTTACGATCGCCGTCGATAATACGGTTTTTAAGTCGTTCTTCTGCTGTGGCTGCTTTTTGGCGTGTGGCCACTTGCGTGGCTTTGCGGTCGGCAAACAAAGAAAGCATCGTCTGTAGAGGGTCATACCCATCGGTACGTCTGTCAAAAATAAGATCTTCAGCGACTTTAACTTCTTCTGGAGGAAGTAAATGGAGGGGGCGGATTTTAGACACATGCACAATGGCTGCTGTCATGCCTGCCCGGAGAGCATGGTCAAGATAAACAGAGTTAAGCACGGCACGGGCAGCGGGGTTAAGCCCAAATGAAATGTTGGAAAGCCCTAAAACAATTTGAATATCGGGAAATGCTTCACGAATGAGGCGAATGCCCTCCAAAGTCCACAGACCGAATTTACGGTCTTCTTCTGCACCGGTGGCAATGGTGAACGTCAGGGGGTCGATAAATAAATCTGAAGGGGGCAAACCATGACGTCCACAGGCAAAATCAACCAGACGCTTTGCAATACGTAATTTGTCTTCTGGTTTGCGTGCCATACCCTGCTCATCAATGGTAAGCGCAATAACCGCTGCCCCAAAACGACGCGATAAAGCAAGGCGTTCGGCAGCAGGTGCCTCACCGTCTTCAAAATTGATAGAGTTGATAATAGGCTTACCACCATGGTGTTTAAGGGCGGCTTCGATGACAGATGTTTCTGTTGAGTCAATCACAAGGGGAGCATTCACCGAGGCGGTAAAACGTGTGATGACTTCTTGCATTTCGGCGCGTTCATCACGCCCAACAAAAGCTGTACAAACATCAAGCGCGTGCGAGCCTTCACGTAGTTGTTCGCGTCCGATATCTACGCAGCCGTCCCAGTCGTGGTGTTCTTGGAGATCACGCCATTTTTTAGATCCATTGGCATTACACCGCTCGCCGATCGAAAAATAAGCGTTTTCTTGTCGTAAGGGGGTTTGTGTATATAAACTTGCGACAGACGGCACCCAAACGGCTTTACGCAGCACAGGAGCAGGGCGGTGGTACCCTTGCTCTTGCGCGTGTCGGCGGAGCATAGCATCAAGTGCGGCGATATGGGATGTTGTGGTACCACAACATCCCCCAATGAGATTGATTCCGTCTTCTTGAATAAAACGTTCTAGCCAAAGCGCCATGGTTTCAGGGGTAAGAGGGTAACATGTTTTACCGTTAACCAATTCAGGCAAGCCTGCATTTGGTAATACTGAAATAAGGCGTGGCCAGTTTTCAGACAGCCAACGAACATGTCCTGCCATTTCTTGCGGACCTGTCGCACAGTTCAGACCGATTAAATCGACTTCCAAAGCATGAATAACCGTAGCCGCAGCGGTAATATCGGCACCCACGAGTAACGTGCCCGTTGTTTCAACCGTGACTTGTACAAAAATAGGGAGAGAAACCCCCGCTTCTGTACGTGCTTTTTTAACGCCATTAACAGCGGCTTTAATTTGTAAAAGGTCTTGGCAAGTTTCAATGAGAATCGCATCAACACCACCTTCTAATAAGCCGCGGGCTTGTTCAGTGAAAGCGGTTTCTAGCGCGTCATAGGTTACGCTACCGAGTGAGGGGAGTTTTGTGCCCGGTCCAATAGAGCCGAGAACATAGCGCACCCGCCCGTCGGCAAAACCTTCTGCGGCTTCACGCGCAAGGATAGCCGACGCTTTGTTGATCTCACGCGCCCGATCAGCAAGCCCAAACTCTCCCAATGTAATGGGAGAAGCGCCAAAAGTGTTGGTTTCCACCATATCGGCGCCAACTTCAAAATAGCCACGGTGGATATCACGAATCAATTCGGGGCGTGAAAGGGTCAATATTTCTGTGCAGTTTTCTTGCCCCCAATAATCTCGCTGTGTGTCTAAATTTAAGAGTTGTATGCGAGAACCCATGCCACCATCACAAAGGAGAACATGTTCACGCAGAGCATCGAGTAACGGGAGACGAGAAGACATATAAAATCCATCAAAAAATTAAAAATAATTTTATAAAAACAATGTTACTAAAAACAACAACCATACACATATACGTATAATATATATTACGCCTGTGTTAAAAGGAACGCATAAAAATCATACGTATGCTGGTATAAACTTATATTTATTGTTTGTTGTTCAACAAGAGCTTTTTATAAAAGAACTCCTTAAGAAAACGCTTTGAGAGAGTCTTTATAATAACATTGATTGATGAGAAAGAGTATTGACGCTAGGGCTGGTTAAAGGCGTCTAACGTCAACTTTCCTTGAACACTAAGCCGACACTCAAACTCTTTGAGATCATCGTCGGGCCATAAATAAATATCCCCTCTTTTAATAAATTTGAGGCCATCTGTTTTGATGAGTTTAAGAAGTTGTTCATTTTCTTCTTGAGAATTATTATCGAGGACTTTTCGCAAAAATGCGACTTCTGATCCGGAAAATGTTTCGGTAGATTGTTCCAGTGTTTCCTTGCCTAATTTTTGTTCTAAAAACGGTTGAAGCAGTTCTTGAAGAACATTCCACATAGGCAGTTCTTTGTTAATGGCATTATTTTTGACAAGATAGAGCAAAATAAGAAAACATAAACGGTATCTTTCATAAAGAAATGTTTGTTTCTCTAAATCAGAAATGATCTGTTGAGAACAACCGTTTTTTCCTTTTTCCGTGGACATTTGAGTAATCTCCCTTATATAAGATGTTAATTATTTTAAAAGAGTGAATAATTTCTCTTTTTTTATCTCTATAAACATTTATACGCTGTAAGTGTTATGGGGTCTTAATATATCAAAGGCAACAACTTGGGGTGCCAAACAAAATGGGTGGCATTTTTTGTGTCGGTTCTTTTTTTCGGAAGCGTGATTTAACGGATTGTTGCGGGACAGACTTTTTCGTCACCTCATTTTGTCCTATCTCTTTTTGCCCTGTGGGTTTGACAGGTACAGCAACTTCATCGAGGGCGGGGTGATGTAAATGTCCACCAGAAGAACAAGCGCCTAAACAAAGCAATATCGTTATAGCGATGGGTGTTATGATACGTTTGCAAAACATTTGATCGTTTCTTTGCGTGTTGATGTGTTTGTCTTTTAATACGCTGACAGCATGCTCATGATACATTATTGAACCACTCTTTATATATTGTTTTATAAGATTATCAGAAGATTATAAGAATAAGATTATAAGGCATGATCGCCTATGATGCATGATATACATCATCAAGCGATTATGGAATAGGCTTAACTTGTCCAAACACTTATTTAAAATTTGCTTCCATGCCTACCCAAACTGTTTTGTGGTGCGTTTTCAAATATCTGGGTGTGCTTTTAAAGGTGTGCTTAAATATGTATCGGAGTAGTTTTTGGAAGCTACGAGCTACATCCTGAAATAAAAGATCTATAAGAGCGGGTATAAAAATATTTTTTCTACGTGCTTGTCTTATGCGAACTCTTCATTTGTGAAGAATAAAAATCATAAAATTCACGACATCCTTAAATTTTGTAGCCGTTTAGTTTTTCCTTAACCGTTATTTTTACAGTTTGTACGTTGTGTGTTTACCCTAATAAAAAATCCTCATTCCTAGTTAAGACTAGAAATGAGGACTTTTAAAGACCAATACTCAAAACATGTAAAACAGATTTGATGACTAAACACTATCTTGTTAAGGAAAAATCTCTTTCCTTATCTTTAGCCATCATTTCCGTTATTACTCGTGCTATTGTTAGAATTGCTGTTGCTTCCTGAAGGCGAATCAACCGCTATAGCGATAAAAATAGACTGCCCTTCACGGAGAATGCGGAATAAGACCGGTCGCTTTGTCGCAATAGCATTTTTCATAGCCATAAGAGCAATGTGTGGATTTTTTACTTTTTGGTTGCCTACGGATTGAATAACGTCTCCAACACGAATGCCTGCCTGATCTGCTAAGCTTCCCGGTGTAACGCTTTCTACAACAACGCCTTCAACATTGTTCCCTAACTCAAGTTGTTGTCGTACATTAGGTGTTAAAGCGACAAAGTGAATACCAAGTTTCACATCACTTCCGGTTTTATTGTTGTTTTTCGTCGTATTGTTGTTGGGAGACGAACTTCCAAGCTGACCGATATGGACAGAAGTTGTTCTTACTTTGCCCTCTCTTATATATTTCAAGGGTACTTCTGTTTCTGGGGCAATAGCGGCGATATCTATGGCTAAATCGTGTGGTGTGCTGATTTTCTGCCCATTGACATCAATAATAACATCTCCGACTTTAAGACCTGCTTTTTCGGCAGGGCTGCCGGCATTGACACCAGCGATTAAAGCACCATGAGGTGTTGGTAATGACAACGCACGCGCCATAACGGGAGAAACTGCTTGTGCACTTACACCTAAATAACCGCGAACGACATGCCCAGTACGGCGCAGTTGATCCACAACAGACCGTACGGTATCAGAAGGAATAGCGAAACCAATACCGATGGATCCCCCGCCTGAAGGAGAAAGAATAACTGTATTGACACCAATAACTTTACCGTCTTGAGTTATTAACGGTCCGCCCGAATTACCTCGGTTAATCGGCGCATCGACTTGAATAAAATTATCGTAGGGTCCTTCGTTAATATCTCGTCCACGGGCAGAAACAATGCCTGCTGTTACAGTGCCACCTAACCCATAAGGGTTCCCGACGGCAATAACCCATTCCCCGGGTTGTACATCTTTCGACTCTCCTAGTTCAATAAAAGGCAATTTTCGAGATGTCTTAAGTTTAAGTAAGGCAAGGTCGGTTTTACTGTCACGTCCAACGACTTTTGCTTGTAATGTCGTGCCATCGTCAAGAGTGACGATAACTTTTGTTGCCCCATTTACCATATGGTTATTGGTAACCACATACCCATCGGACGAAATCAAAAATCCAGACCCACGAATCTCAATAGGTTGACTCTGCGGCTGAGGCATCATTTGAAACGGAAAGGGAAATGGAAAGGGAAACGGAAGGTTGTTTCCCATACCGCCACCAAGCATACCATTGTTTTCGGACATGGCGACATTAGGGTGAATCATCGAAGTAATCGAGACAACAGCAGGTTTAACCCGATGTACCAAAGCGACAAAGTCAGGAATGCGATGTAAAGGTTCTTCTGGTTTAATGGCTCCTGTGGAATTAGCATGGGCTTGTTCTACAGGATAAACGAGAGCTGCACCCCCAATTATACCTCCCGCAAATATGGAGAGCACACCGAGAGATAACCGCGTTAATAGCCGTTGACGATAACGAATACCATAGTTTTTTTCATTTATCTTAGCGTTTTGTAACAAAACCTTTTTCTCCTTATATTGTCTAGTTTTTCAAGGATAACACACTAAAGTTTCACATTACTTGTTGGTAAGTAAAGACGTTTAGTGAACTTTAATTTACCAATATCTCCTCTCTTTATTCTGAGATAATAAATTATTCTGAGATAATAAAGCTAATATTCTCTTTGCACTATGATAATATACTATAAAATATTTTTTTAATATACTTTCCCGGGATATACTTTGCCTGGTAGCATTCCTTGTATTTTTCTTAAAACATTTTAGGTAATGATTGCCAGAAAACATCGTTATTTTTAAATACCGTTATTTTTTATTCCATGGATATCGATAGGTGGGGGCTTATGGATTGGGGAAGTGCTGGATTGAGTAAAAGATATTTATTTTTTATGGGCATTTTCTATTTTTTACCTTTTACTTTTAAATGAAAAAATATATGATAACGAGATGTTGGAAAGATATCAGAAATTTTTTGTATCTTCAAATCTCCCCTTTCTCTCTTAACGCTCTCAAATATAAGCTTCTGCATCTTGTCTTAAAAACAATTTAGTACAATGTTGGGGAGTTCATAATATTTCTATCTTGAAAAGTATTATGATTTATAATGACCCTATAAAAAGCTGATGATGGCCAGAAATGGCTTTGATGGAGCGTGGTGCACACATCGTCTATTAAGAAATATCTATAAGAATTTGGGAATCTGTTTCATTGGTGCGTACACGGCCTTCAGATTTAAATGATAAGGTGTCTTTTCATAAAAGAGGTCATCAAAAAGGAAAGTTACGTCTTTGGTTAGAAAAGGGGTGTGGACTTATCTTTTTTGGATTAGCTCTTGCGTTTTTCCTTGCGTTGGTCACTTATAGCCCTGAAGACCCCTCGCTAGATGTCGTCACGTCTCAACCTCCTACGAATTTGTTAGGAAAAATAGGTGCTATTGTCGCTGATAGTCTCTTGCAAGGCGTAGGAGGCGGTGCCTTCGTTCCTGTATTTGTTTTGAGTACATGGGGGTGGCTTTTATTCAGTCATCGTTTAATAGGATATGAGACAAAATTTGTTTTGGTAATACGCGTTGTTGCGGCTTTGTGTCTTTTGCCCCTTTCAGGTGCGTTGCTCGCAGCTATTTCATTATTGTTTCCTATTTTTCCTACAGTAAATTGGCCGTCGACGGCAGGGATTGGTGGAGGTATAGGGCATTCTATAGCACAGATTGCGATTGCCGAAGGTGTGTCTATGATCGGCTCTACAGGAGGGATGGTGTTATGGGTTGCAGGGAGTGTGTTATTTGTTTTGTTGCTTGTGTTGGCTATGGGGCTGAACAGGCGTGAGTGGTTTGTTATTGGTGCTGTGTGGTTGTGGGTTTTAAAACTGCCATTTAGAATAATAGTATGGAGTGTCATTAGATATTTTTATCAAAATCAAAGAGATAGACTTCCTTCTACGACAAAGAAAAATACATATGGATATCAAGAAAATATACCTCAAGAGAACGACGATCCGTATGACTCTTATAAAAGTTTACCTAAAAGTTCACCTAAAAGTGTCCCCTATGATCGTGTACCATTAGTTGTTTCTAATACCGTTTCTAACCGTGAGCAAGAAAAAGGGATTGTAACTTCATCTTCGCCGGTAACGTCTGTTTCTATGGGGAATGTTCCGCATGAGGAGACACAACATAGTCTTGTTGTTTATGATCATTGTCAACAACCTGCTGTACACCAAGATGTTTTATTACCTTCTCGTTCTACCTCTCTGACAACGACGACAACGTCTTTATCTTCTACACCTTCATCTTCTATATCTTTATCTTCTATATCTTCTGGGCGGGAAAAATCTGTCCGTAAAGGTTTATTAAAGAAATTATTTTCTGATTCACTTTCTCGTCAGGAAAAAAAGGTTCATTCACACGTAGAACATCAAACGGGTTGGGAGTTGCCTCCTCTTTCTTTATTGCGTCCAACGCCGTCTTATGGGCATTCTAGCCCGTCACCAGAATTGATTCACGCAACAGCACGCTTATTAGAACAGGTTTTTGCCGATTATGGTGTGCACGGGAAAATTGTTGGTTATAGTGCGGGACCTGTTGTCACATTATATGAGCTTGAGCCTGCAGCGGGTATTCGGTCAGCACGTATTATCGGATTGGCGGATGATGTTGCACGTTCTCTTTCTGTATTAAGTGTACGCATTGCGACAGTGCCAGGGCGTAATGTTATGGGTATCGAGGTCCCTAATCATACGCGTGAAACAGTCTATTTATCCGAATTATTAAGCCAGCCAAGCTGGCGGGAAGATCCAGGTCAGTTACTTTTAGCTTTGGGCAAGGATATCGGCGGGAACCCTGTTTTCAGTGATTTGGCACGCATGCCACATCTTTTAGTAGCGGGGACAACAGGGTCTGGTAAATCAGTAGGCGTTAATGCCATGATTCTTTCATTGTTATTCCGGCTGCCTCCAGATGAATGTCGCCTTATTATGATTGATCCTAAAGTGTTAGAACTGTCTATTTATGATGGTATTCCACATTTGCTTACGCCTGTTGTTACAGAGCCATCTAAAGCCGTTAATGTGTTAAAATGGGTTGTTAGGGAAATGGATCGCCGCTATCGTGTTATGGCGCAGATGCAGGTTCGTAATATTACAGGCTATAACGCTCGTGCTGCTGAAGCGCGTGATACAAATGAAATTGTTGTTCGTCGTGTTCAGACAGGGTTTGATCCAGAAACAGGCAGCCCTATTTTTGATGAACAATCTGTTTCTATCGAGCCTATGCCCTATATTGTTGTTATTATTGATGAGATGGCTGATTTAATGATGACAGCGGGTAAAGAAATTGATGCTTGTGTGCAGAGATTAGCCCAAAA
This sequence comes from Acetobacter sp., assembly GCA_045615245.1. Classification (GTDB taxonomy): domain Bacteria; phylum Pseudomonadota; class Alphaproteobacteria; order Acetobacterales; family Acetobacteraceae; genus Acetobacter. Next base: position 10,176 of record JAZLEM010000221.1, read on the forward strand.
AGCGCGTGCGGCAGGGATTCACGTGATTATGGCAACGCAGCGTCCATCAGTCGACGTCATTACGGGGACAATTAAAGCTAATTTTCCAACACGTATTTCCTTTCAGGTTATTAGTAAATTTGATAGTCGTACTATTTTAGGGGAACAAGGGGCAGAGCAACTTCTTGGACAAGGAGATATGCTTTTTATGCAAGGAGGGGGGCGGATTATCCGTGTTCATTCTCCGTTCGTGGCGGATAGTGAGGTCGAACAAGTCGTTAATTTTCTGAAAGAACAAGGTGAGCCTGTTTACGATGATGAAATTCTTTCTGATATTTCAGAAGGAGAAAAGAGCCTTGGAGGCAGCCGTGGAAGTTATAAAGGGGATTCAGCTGAGAGTGATTTATATCGTGAAGCTGTTGATCTTGTTCAACGAGAAGGTAAAGCCTCTACCTCTTTTGTTCAGCGTCATCTCTCTATTGGGTATAATCGGGCAGCAAAGATTATAGAACAAATGGAGAAGGAAGGGGTTATTAGCCCAGCTGATCATGTAGGGCGGCGTAAGGTTTTGATAGGTATGAATAAATAATTATTTGATGTTCTATGGATCTCTCAACATGATTGTGTGGAGGAAGAGAAAACCAAATAATACTTAATAGAAGCCTTGCTTTAGCTTTAATCTTCTTTTTTTGTCTTGCTACCTCTTTCGCTGTTTGCTGTTTATTTGAAAGCAATACAATCAAAGATGACGTATTGCCTTTAGATAAAATTGGCTTTTTGGTTATTTGTTTATAACTTCTTTGGCTGTTTGTATTTTTAGCGAAGTATAAGCATTTAGTGTATGAACAACTTGTTTTGATAAGGCAGTCATCAGATCTTGCATAAAATCAAAGGCGATTTGATCGTTTATGGTAGGTAGAGCTATTTTTTCATTGCCAATTCTCTTGCTTGTAAGCATATAAGAATAACTATAAAGATTTTTTATTTTAGACAATTGAGCAACAAAAAATAAGCTAGTTTTTTCATTAAAGGAATTTTTTATAATATTATTTGGAATAAGTATATTTACTCTCCCATGTGATACAGCATAATAATCTCTTGGTTGATAAAAGACATTTCCAAACATATCTGCTGTTAAGGTATTGCCTTGAAATATTTGTGATATTCCATCTCCTTCTTTAATATATGCTACCACTCCATTATTATTCTCACCTGCTGAAATTAAGGGGATATCACCTGCTAATAATTTTTTAGGTTGATTATCTCCTTTTGATAAAGCTATCTCAAACAACTCTCCAATCTTATATTCTTTCCAACAAACAGTTAAGCGACTATTGTCCCCCCCCCCCCCGCTATTATAGTCTGTATCTAAAAATGTATGAAGGGCTATTTGTTCGTTTTGAGTTAATGTCGTATCTTTTAAACCACTAGCTTGTAAGTATGCCTCTAACTCTTGAATCCTTTCTTGCTCTAACTCTTGAATATATGCCTCTATGTAATCAAAGGCAATTTGATTGTTTATGGTAGGTAGAGAAATTGAAAGCTCTTTAATAGTTTCAATTGTTGAACTTTTGCCCCACGTAAAATCGGACAAGACTTTTTGATAAACAGCACTTATAAATAAACCTATTGTCCTATTAAGCTTCCAGTTTTTAGGAATTAAAATTTTTACTTTATTACCAGTAAAATAGGGTTTTTCTTGATAAAACACGCTAAAAGTATCTTGTGCAAAAGATAAGGTATTGGCAGGATTTAAAAACTCTTGATCCTCCTTAATATACCCTACTATACCATTATTGATAGCAGATCTAACTACATAAGGATAAGTTTCGCTCTTTTCTTCACTAAAGAAAACTTTTTGTCTTTCTAATTCGTTTTTATGAAATATTCTTCTACTTGAAACTATTTCAAATAAATCCTTAGTTTTGTATTCTCTCCAATCTCCCCCGTTTGCCTTGAAAGTTTCTTCAAGGCAAACGAGGGCTTGAGGCTTTCCCAATATTTGTCCTCTATCTTTTAAAATATTAGAGACTTCCCATGATAAATAATCAGCAATTGTTTTTTTGAAATCACATAAGTTAGGTTTGGTATCTATCTTTTGATGAGTATCAAAGTTCCAATCAGATCCGCTGTCATTGATAAAATCTTCAATATAAACTGATTTTAAATCCCAAGAGGCTTTGAGTTTGGCTGAGAAACCATTTTTATAAATTTGCACGACATCGCTATATCTCTCAGTTGGCGAGTCTATTTCTTTTAAGCCTCTGTCTGTTCTCTTGTACCCATCATTGCGAAAATCAATAAATTTTACGACCTTATCATAATCATGTGGCACACCACTTTCAAAGACATAGATACTTGTTTGCACGCCTGCCATGGGTGCAAATAGATCAATGGGCATTTTGATACTTGCTTTAAGAGTGTGTCGTGATAAGATTTCTTTATTCGTTCTTACTGCCTTGCCACTTCCTGCAGAGTCTTGAATAATGATAGCGCCTAATGAGTGTTTGGGCATATTATCAAGCCCTGTTTTGATAAAAGGCATACCATTTTCAGAGTGGCTAAAGGGAGGATTAAGCAATAATCTATCTGCTTGAAAGTCTTTAATGATAGTATTTAGTGTGCCATCTAAACTATCACCCTTGTGGATCTTACAGCTCCCATCGCCTCGCAAAATCATATTTGTCGTCGCTAAAGTAAACATTGAAGGTTCTATCTCGACGCCTAAGAGCTGATGTTGCTTAATATGATTGATTTTTTCTTGATAATCTTTGCTGTCCTCTATAAAAGTTTTTTTGACTTGATCACTCATTAATGTCATAGAAGCAATTAAAAATCCTGCAGAGCCCATTGCCAAATCCATGACTTTGCTATCACGATTTATTTCTAAAATCTCTGCCATCATTTTTGTAATATAAGGAGGTGTGAGAACGATCCCAAGTTCCTTGCCATCTCCTAGGGCATATTTTAGAAATTCAGAATAGCATTCACCCATAATATCTACATAGCTACTGAAATTAAAGCCCTCCATTTTGCTATAGATATTATTATAGATATAAGTAAAAATCTGTTTGTTAAGACTTGCGTCTTTTCCTATAGCCTTTGATACTAAAGGATCAAGAGATTTAGACTTATCCCTGTCTGGATCTTTGCAGATTTCTTGAAAGGCATGGCGGACTAAGTTCAATTTGTTTAAATCAGTAATTTTTGTTTTTAAAAATTCCTCAATGCGATTATAGATTAAAATACCATCTCGTTGGTTATTTAAAGAAGAGCCTTTAAGATCAGAAGGAATAAGTCCTCTTTCTGTATCTATATTCTGCATACTAAGTAACATACCTGATACATAAATGACTCTTGTTCCTGCGATAATGTTATGATTATGCATGAGTTTATTTAGTTTTTTGGCATGTTCTTGTAAATCAAGCGAAGTCCTAATAAGGATTTGATGTTTTCTCTCTTCTGTTAGAGTGCAAGTGTGATAAAACTTTTCAAAAGTTTCTTGATTTTTTAAGAAATCCAAAGAGTGTAAAGGTGCAAATAAATAAGCCTCATGGGCACTTCCTTGCACTAAAACAACCTTGATTTTAACATTTTCTTTGTTATCCCCTGCAATACCGATAGCAAAGGCTTGTCTGTATTTACCACTAGCAATGGCTCCTCTTGCATAGTGCAAAGCACCATTAATGGCATAATTTTTTATGCTTTTTTCATCTGTCTTTAAAACATCACCATTTAAAGCTTCAAGCTTTGTTAGGCTAAACTTACTTTCTATAAAAACAGGGCAGGGATAAGATTCGTGATGATCTGTAGTGGTGTATTTTTCAAGCACAAAATCGGGAATGCCCATGCCGCTTTTTTTATCTGTCTTGCTATAACCTCTGAGTGCTTCTTTGAGATAATCGGAGCCATCTTTTTCAGAAAAATCCCTGTTTTTTAAAAGACCTAAATCTTTTAATTTATCTTTGACGTAATCATCAACGTCATTTTCTTTACTCCAGCTTGTTTGTATCTTAGCCACATCAAATCCCCTATTAATTTTGTTTGTATTATATAAGTCTTAAAGAAAGTGAGAGTTGCATATAAAAATTTTAGTTCTATATCTTTTTGACTAAACGGAAAATTCATAAAAACTCTATTATATTTAATCGGCTAAAGCAATTAGCGCAATAAATAAACAAAGAGCTATCTGTTTTATTTATTATCATTTCTATTTCTTTTTGGTATCTGTTATAATTCATAAATTATAAAAAATTGAAGCTTAAAAAACAACACTTTATTTTAATGGAACCTTTTATTTTTGAGTTGTCTATCATTGAAATTATAAGTAGTTATAATCGGTTTTTGATGAAGAATCTCTGAATGGTGAGTCGGTAAAACTATCCTAATTTTTAGGGATCAGAGTGTTGTGGCAGTGTTTTGAATAATTTCTTTGTGTAAGCGCTGGCGACGTATTCGTACGTGGTGGCTATCAAAGAGGCGTGCGCGTGTCAACCCGGCTTGGGCATAATGTTGTAATAGGCTAGGATTGCACATGAGGCGTTCGATTTGTGTGGCAAGTTCTTTCGGGTTATCAGGGTCGTTAATATAAAGGGCGGCTTCTCCAGCGACATAAGGTAAGCTACCACGGCGGGTTGTCACTAGGGCGGCACCACTTGCCATGGCTTCTAAGGCAACC
>JAZLEM010000222.1:0-5484 GCA_045615245.1 Acetobacter sp.
CTTTTATTCCGCCGCCGTAAATTGTGGTGCCACCACCGCCAAAACCGCCTATGCGTCATATTACGCATAAGTTTCATAAGGTGCCTTTGGTGCCTCAACGTCAAACAGAAGAGGTTCCGCCTGTTTCAGCATCTACGTCTAATGCTCCTCCGGATGTTCTTGCAGGCGATGTTCCGCTTAATAACGTGCAACCTGTTTATCCACCTGAAATGGAAGACGATAATATAGAAGGACGCGTTGTTTTGGTATGTGATGTGGATACGATGGGAAGGACAAGTAATTGTTCCGTGCGTTCTTTTACAGGAGGGAAGGCTTTTGTAACGTCTGCATTAGATTATGTCCATCGTGCTCGTTATCGTCCTGCCATGCGTAATGGTGTGCCAGTAAAAGAGTTACATAAGGTCTATATTATTCGTTACAAGTTAGATTGATATTGTTAAATTAACAGGATTCCTTTTGTGGTGTTTTCTTTATTTTTGTTAATGTTGGGTTGATTGAGTTTATGAAATGAGGATTGTATAAATGACTGAACGATCTCGTTACTTATTTTCTTTATGTGCATTTGTATTATTGTTAGGTGGTATGCCTTACGTTGGTGTAGCGCAGACAATAGTATCTTCGTCTCATGGAGCGGAGCAGGTCATGCCCGCATCAGCACCGTCATTACAAACATCATCCTCATCAGAGGGTGTTATGTCGCATGTGGACGGAGCTGTGTCTAGTTCAGGAACTTCTTCAGCTTCTTCGGCAAAAACCTCTTCAACGACAAAAAATACTAACCCGTATGGTTTGGGTAATTTATGGGTACAGGGTGATTTTATTGCGCGTAGTACCCTCGTTATTTTGTTGTTAATGTCCGTAGGATCGTGGTATGTTATGGTTGCAAAATATATCCAACAAATGCGGATTTTGACGTCTGCTAAGGAGCTTTCTTCTTTATTTTGGTCTAAAAAGAATATTAAAGATGGCGCTGCTGCTCTTCCTGGTGCGTCATTGTTTCGTTACATTGCTGATATGGGAATTAAAGCCGTTGAACACCATGAAGCTACGATTCAGAAAACAGTAGACTTACAAACTTGGGCGAATATATCTATTCAACGTGCAGTTAATCATACTCAGATTGGTTTGCAAAAAGGGATGGCTTTTTTGGGTACGGTTGGATCAACAGCACCTTTCGTAGGATTATTCGGTACGGTATGGGGTATTTATCATGCACTTATCGATATTGGTGTTGAGGGACAAGCTTCGATTGATAAAGTAGCTGGACCTGTGGGTGAGGCTTTGATTATGACGGCTGTTGGGCTTGCTGTGGCGGTACCTGCGGTATTGGCATATAATCTCTTGTTGCGTCGTAATAAATGTGTGATGGATCAGGTGAGGGACTTTGCTGATGATCTTCAAGCGATTTTGATTGGTGGTGCACGACCGGGGACAACAGAGCGTATTCACATTCGGCATGTTAGTGCGCCAACTACGACGACGGTTTCTACGCGGGTGGATTAAAAGAAATGGGTGTTCATCTTAGTAGTGATGACAACGGGGGAGATGAAGTTGTTTCCGCGATCAATGTTACCCCGCTTGTTGATATTATGTTGGTGTTGCTCATTATCTTTTTAATTACAATTCCTGTTGCTATACACACAGTAAAAGTCGATCTTCCAAGGGATATCAATCAACCGACAAAAACGAAATTGGCGAATGTTGTTATTGCGGTGACCTCTGATGGGCATATTTGGTGGAACAGGACAATGGTGCAGGGACAAGCAGATTTAGAGGCTCTTCTTGAGAAAGTAGCTGTAATTCGTCCGCAGCCTCAGATTCAAATCAGAGGAGATAAAGATGCAAAGTATGATAGTGTTGGACTAATTGTCGCTGCATGTCAGCAGGCTGGGATTTATAGCATTGAATTTATTACAGAGAAGCCAAAAGGTTAACCTATGACTTTAGTTTTGCTCTTTGCATACGGCTACAGAAGATATAAGGCAAAATACGATGAGTTTGATTGTTGATTCACAAAGCACGACAGAAGAGGAGGCAATTGTCGATATTAATATGACGCCTCTTATCGATGTTATGCTGGTACTTCTCATAATGTTTATTATTACTATTCCGATGCAAACGCAATCTGTTTCAATTAATTTGCCTCAAGGTAATCCTCCACCTCCTAAGGTGGAGGTTCCTGTTGTAACTTTAGGGATCGATTTTGATAACAGTTTAAGTTGGAATGGGCTGCCTATTACATCGGAGGCGGATTTGCAGTCACATTTAAGACAGATTGCAGCGGTGCCTGAAGATATTCGTCCTGAATTTCATATTCAACCTAATCGGTTGGCGAGTTATAAGACTGTCGTACATGTTATGGCGGATGCCCAGCGTCTCGGTGTTACAAATATTGGCATTACGGGGCAAGCACAGTTTGTTGAACAGTAACTTTTGTGCTTTGTGATCTTTTTGTAACCTAGTAACCTAGTAGAAATTTTGTATTGAAAAGTTGATTATGTTCAATCGTTTACGCTTTTATCTCTTAAGTATGGGGATTACACTTGCTTATTTTTCGGGATCTGCACATGCTGGAGATGTTCTAACTCCTGAAGTGGGGATAGCTTTACAACGTGCACATGCTGCTTTTGAAGCACACCGTTATATTCAAGCTATGCGTGAAATCAAAGAGGCGAATAAGGCGAGACATATGAGCGACTATGATAAGTATGTCATTGCTCAGATGCAAGCTGCTGTAGCAACACAGCTTGGTGATGCGTCTGCTGCTTTGTCTGCTTATGAAGAGCTTATTCACTCTCCTCGTACGTCAAATAATATGCGTTATAAATTACTGCTCTCCGAAGTGGATATGGCTTATAGAAGTAAGGATTATCAGAACGCTATTACGAGTATTCAACATTATATTCATGAGTGTGGTATTACACCACAAATGCAATTATTATTGGTGCAATCATACTATCTTAAAAGAGATTATGTTAATGTTATTCAAACTGTGAAAGAAATTGTAGAGGCTGATAGATCTGGTAGTAAAAAGTGGTATAAACCTCAGGAATCAGAACTTCAAATGATGGCTGCCAGTGCGACGGCTTTGCATGATGTTGCGCAGGAAACCCGTGCTTATCTTTTGCTAACAACATATTATCCTAAAAGAGAATACTGGGCTCTTTTATTGCATGGGTTAATAACGAATAGAAATTTACCTCTTCCTTTACAGTTAGATGTTTATCGTATCCGTTTGGCGGTGGGCGATATGCTGCATGCTGCCGATTTTATGAATATGACAGAAATTGCTTTGCAGCTCCATATGCCTCAGCTTGCGCTTGATATGATGACACAAGGTTATAAATTGAAAGTGTTAGGGGTTGGCGCAGGGGCTGATCGTCAAGCACGTTTGAAAACTATGGTTGAAAAAGCTGTGGCTGAGGCTAAAGCTGGGAATGCTGATGCTGAACTTCAGGCAAAAAATCAGAAAACAGGAGACGCACTTTTTCTAGTAGGGTACAATGATGTTACTTTTGGTGAGGTGCAAAAGGGACTGTTATTGATGCAACAGGCACTAAAAAAAGGTGTAAGAGATAGGGATATTGCCCGTTTACATTTGGCTCTTGCTTATATGCAGGCAGGGCAAAAAGAACGGGCGCTTGCTACTTTAGCAACAATACCAGAAACAAGTGAGGCCTATGATATCGCACGTCTATGGACAATTAAATTATCTCATACGTAGGCTGTGGATATAAATTATAGCCTTATGATCATTGTTTAATGAGTTTTCTCTAAAACGTCTAAATACTTCTGAAACAATACGTGAGAAACGATATCCTCATTAAGGAATAAAATTTTTGGAAGAGTTGGTAGTTTAGAAAAACATTATGTTTAGCGATGTGAACATATTGGGTTTCTTAAAGGAAGTTTTATGAGAGAGATAAAACAGAAGAGAAACAAAAATTCTATAAATACACCAACAGAAACGCTGTTAAAACCTGTAAAGGATTATGTGGAAAATTCACCAACAGGTGAGACATATGGTGTTGCGTTAGAGACATCGCTTTTACAGCAAATGCTTGTTGAAGCAGGGCTGTCTGTGCCACAAGGTCAATCCCTTTCATGGGAGGAAGTTAAGAATTGTGCGGAAGCGGTTCTTTTACCAGAGATTTGGTCTCCTGAAATTCAAAAGCCTTCTGGTTTGGAAGTGATTAAAGAAAACGCTCGCTTAAGAGATATTCTTTTAAATCATTGTCTTTTTTAAGGTTTTAAAGACTCTCTTTAAGAGTATAATCTTATTTTTATAGTTGTTATTTTAAGAGTTTTTCAGAAATGTTTTTAATCCACCTTAAAATTTTTCCCTTAAGGTCTTTTGGGTTTTTATAAGGGAAAAACATTGTGACCATAATGAACAAAAAAGCCTACGCTTTATTATTGAAAAAAGAGAGGCAGCGTAGGGGTGTGTGTTTTTTTGTGGTATCAGCCTTACAATTTGTATGTTTATTTACATTAGCAGGCTTACAAATGACTTTGCTGGGGATAAGCCCCTATCTTTGGGTTCCTATAAGTGGGTGTGCAACTCTTTTTGCTTCGTTAGGTGGGACACAGATATTATTATATATTTTGGGCGCTTATACAGCTCTTAAGCCTATTGAGAAAGACCCGCTTAATCCGATCAATTACGCTATTCCTTTAAAAGAAAACACGCGTATTGCTGTCTTAATGCCGATTTATCATGAAGATGTTGCGCGTGTGGGAGGTGGGTTAAAAGCGATGATGGAGGAAGTGGCAAACACGTCAGAAGCGCATCATTTTGATTGGTTTGTTCTTTCGGATAGTCGGAAAGAAGATATTATTGTGCAAGAAAGTGCACTTGTACACCATTTACGCCAAATGTTTCCTAAGTTTTGTATTGCGTATCGTCATAGGGTAGATAACATTTTTGCGAAGGTAGGGAATACATCTGATTTTTATAGGCGATGGGGGGGGGATATGATTATGTTATTATGCTCGATGCAGACAGTATTTTACCTGGTGAGTCTTTTATACAACTGGCAAGAACAATAGAAGGAAACGATAATACTGCTATTATCCAAGCGCGTTTTGTAGAAGTTTCATCTGAAACGATTTTTGGTCGGGTATCAAATTTTCGATTTTTTATTGATAATTTTCTTTACACTTATTACTACTACTATATGAATCCCGGCTTTGGGTTTTATATGGGGCATAACGCTATTATACGGGTAGAAGCCTTTATGAAATGCTGTAATTTGCCCGTTTCGACTTCTACAAGATATTTTCCAAGCGGTAAAATGACCTCGCATGATTATTACGAGGGATGCCTCATGAACGGGGGTGGTTATGAGACATGGGTCTTACCGCAGATTATAGCTTTTGATCAACAGCTTCATAATATCCTAACGTTTTACCAACGGGAGCGGCGGTGGTTAGTGGGGGCACAAGAATGGTTTTGCTTTTTTATGTCCAAAAGAAGTCGGAGGC
>JAZLEM010000223.1:0-2716 GCA_045615245.1 Acetobacter sp.
GACTTACAAAAAGAAATTGAAGACGAAGAAGGGATTAAATTCGGTCTTGTAGAACGGCATATTTTTACTAATATTCCCGTTCAAAACGCAGACGGAACAACAGAACCGCTAGGGTTAGATCAGTCTGAAGCGCTTTATCAGCATCTTGTAGAAAAAGCCTATATTACCCCTTCCGGGAAAATATTAGACGCCCTTAAAAAAGACTTAAAAGAGAATACGCTTGATTTACCGCCTGTTTTTGAACCTTTGAAACCAGACATTAGCGCGTGTCTGAAGAAAATTGCCGGTGGGTTAAACATTAAAAATAACGATAACAAGCGCACCATTAAAATCAATAAAGCTGTTTTTGAAAGCCCAGAATTTAAAGAACTTTGGGATAAAATCAAATTTAAGACGCGCTATAACGTTGAATTTAAGCCTGATGAACTTATGCAGTCTTGTTCAGAGGCGTTGAAAAAAATTGTTATTGGAAAAACGAAATTTGTTTATGGCACGGTAAAAATCAAAATAGAACAGAGCGGTCTCACCCCTGAAGAAGAAAAGAAAACGTCTCACACCTATGAAGCAAGAGATTATCTCTTACCAGACGTCATTACTTACCTTCAAGACGAAACGAACCTCAAACGTCAGACGATTGTTGATATTCTTCGCCGTTCGGGAAAGTTAGAGTCTTTCAAAAACAACCCGCAACAATTTCTCAAAGAAGCGCTAATCATGTTACGCGTGGCAATGCAAAAATGTTTGGTTGACGGGATTAAATACCACAAAATCGGCGATCATATGGTCTATACGCAAGAACTTTTTGAAAACGAAGAATTGATCGGTTATTTCGATAAAAATATGCAAGAGGCAAAAAAATCTGTTTATGACCATGTTGTCTATGATTCAGAAAGTGTGGAAGCACAAATTGCGAGCGATTTTGAAAAAGACGAACGGATAAAAGTTTACGCCAAATTACCGAGTTGGTTCAAAATAGACACGCCATTAGGGTCTTATAACCCCGATTGGGCGGTTCTTTTTGAAGAAGACGGGCAAGAACGCCTCTATCTTGTGGTTGAGACCAAAGAAACACCCCACGAAGATTTATTACGCCCCGAAGCCAAGTATAAAATTAGCTGCGGTAAAGAACATTTCAAAGCCTTGAAGACAGGGATACAATACCGTGTTACCAATTCTCTTGACCACTTAATCGCTCAATGTGAGAGCAACACAGACGGACAACAAAACACCAATAAGCTATAGTAATAACAAAACATGAAAGAAAAATAAAAAAACAGAGAGGGGGGAGGAGGGAGAAATGACAGAAACTCAACAACAACAAAGCACATCAGAAGATGAGAACACTTCTATAGAAAATAAGGACACCTCTATAGGTGAATTTTCTTTTTACAAAGGAAAGACAAACATTTTTAAATCTAATCAGAAAAAAGAAAAAAACGATATAGAAATAAATATAGAAACAACACGAGCAGAGATCAGCGGTGCACTCAACGCTCAAAGAGTTTCTTTTCTTTTAGGCGCAGGCTGTTCGTCTTTTAAGGAAGATAATAAAGAACTTGGCATTCCAACTATGGTACCTATGGCTCAAGAATTTATTAACTCAAAAAAAAATAACTCTAATTTTAATTTATTAAAAAATTTAGGCATTGATATTCAAACATATAATCGAAATTTGGAACCTCTTATGGAGGTGCTTTTTAGTGCACAAAAAGCTTTACAAAACACCCCTAAACAAAAATTAAAAAATATTGTAGACAACGCCATAAAAGACGTTAAAGATTTTATTTTGAACTATTTTCAAGACAACACGAATAAGCACAACACTGTCATAAATTTATATCAACAGTTTTACCAAAAGCTTATTTTTCGTGATCGAACGTTGCCACGTCCGTGGATTTTTACAACCAATTATGACCTCTTTAATGAGCAAGCTATGGATAGACTAGGCATTCCCTATTGTAATGGGTTTTCTGGTGTTATAGAACGTTCTTTTAATCCGTCTGTTTTTCGCTACTCTTTAGGGCAACAACTCGATATATCAAGCCGCCATTGGGAACCCGTTGATCATTTTGTTTATTTATGCAAATTGCACGGCTCCATTAGTTGGCAAGAAAGCCAAGAAAACACCTCTCTTTTCCGCATAAAAGAAATACAACCCAGAGAAGATGACACTTCAGAACCCGTTCTTATTTACCCAACACCTATGAAACAAAGTGCAAGTTTGGGGTCGCCCTACGTGGATTTATTTAGAGAATTTCACAAACAAATTGTTTGTGAGCAAAATGTTCTTTTCACTATTGGCTATAGCTTTGGCGATGAACACATCAATAATATTATTTTTCAAGCCCTCACTGTTCCGAACTTTCGCTTAATTATACTGACAGAAAAAAAGTTCACGGAACAAAAGGGCGTCATCAAAACATTATTTGAACTCAACGATCCGAGAATTTGGATCATTAGTGATAATGACACCAAAACGGATCAAGGAACGGACAAAAACATAAGCGATAATAACACCAACACCCAAACGGATAAACACAAAGAACAAAAAGCCTATTATTTTGAGACATTTATTAAACATTTCATGCCTCCTGAACCACCGAAAGACTCAATAGATAAAGTAATAAAGAAATTCATAGAAGAAATAAGAAAAGATAAGAGCCTACACAATGCGAACAGATGACAGCTATCGTTCCATAGGAAGAGTCACCTCTAT
>JAZLEM010000224.1:0-2685 GCA_045615245.1 Acetobacter sp.
GATATCACTTTCCATGCCCGCATTGGCTCTCAAGGAGAACGTGTCAGACGTATTGTTCGATTGGCAAAACTTATTGCGCTTATGTTACAAGCCCCTGTTGATCTTTGTGAACGCGCAGCTTATCTTTCTAAAGCCGATTTATCAACAAGTATGGTTGGCGAGTTTCCTGAGCTTCAGGGTATTATAGGGAGTTATTATGCCATTCATGATGGTGAACACGTGCATATCGCTCAAGCTATTCGTGATCAGTACATGCCACATGGTCCTACAGATCATGTACCAAGCCATCATGTTTCTATCGTTCTCGGGTTAGCTGACCGATTAGACATGCTTACAACTTTTTTTGCTGCTGGTGAAAAACCTTCTGGTTCTGGTGATCCTTTTGCCCTTCGTCGTGCTGCATTAGGTGTCATTCGCCTTATTCGAGAAAATACACTACACCTTAATTTAACCCAATTATTGACATATGCAGCAGAAAATCTCCCCGCATCTCTCCGCAAAAGTTTTGATTCTACCGTTCTTTCTCAATTTATTATAGAACGTTTACGTGTACAGCTTCGTTCTGAAGGCATACGTCACGATTGCCTAACCGCTGTATTTAATAATACAACAGATATAGACATTCTCCAACTTCTCAACCGAACACAAGCCCTTCAAGAAATGTTAGAAACAGAGGATGGTTCTAATCTCCTTGCTGCGACACGCCGTGCTACCAATATCCTGACTATTGAAAGTAAAAACGATGGTCCTCATCACGGAAAAGTGAACCCTTCTCTTTTACAGCAAAAAGAAGAACATGCCCTTTTTACGAAACTTGAGTACATCACGCCAGAAATAGAATCTGCTCTACACGAAGAGAGATTCACCGATGTTATGCGTATAATTGCTAGTTTACGCCAATTACTAGACGATTTTTTCTCTACCGTTACGGTAAATACTTCCAATGCTTCTTTGCGTCTCAATAGGTTGTATTTACTTCATCGCTTCGTACAAATAACGCAGCTTATCGCTGATTTCACTCAGATAGAAAGATAACGCATAATAACCCCTTTTCCCTCCTTATCAAAAAGTCGAAGTTTTCAGGTTTTACAGGTTTTATTAAATTAAGTTTAGAACAGCGATAATCCTAGTAGGTTGTCGGCGGGCCGATAACATCGTAATTAATACTCCCTGCTGCAGGTCCAGGAGGAGGAGCACCTCCTACCGCAACAGGGATCATTGTATCTAAAGTTGATCCTAACTCACGTGCACTAATTGCCGTACCCATGACACCATTACAACCTGGTCCCACAGCATAAAGCATATGCCCTGGTTTAAGCATATTGGCTACACGAATAACTTCAGCAGGAGCAAGATGTATAACCGCATGATTCTTAAGGATAACACCCGCGACACGACCATCCATCGTATAGAGAGGCATCCATATCTCACCATGTAAAACGAGATCAGGACCAGCTATGATTTCAGGTGAATATTGAGGCATTGTAATAAATGTATCACGTACAACACGAGCATCTGGTCCGATCACCTCAAAAGCTCGTATAACAGGAAGCACTCCTCCTTTTAATCCTCGCACCTGCACAGTATCCCCAAGCTTGATAATGCCTGCGAAAGCATATCCCTCCTCTGGAGGGACAAAAACTTGGTACCCACTCCCTAGCACAAACCCTATAACTGCTCCTCCTGGAGATAATAAAAATTGAGTAACCTTACCTGTAAAAACGTGTAAAGAACTAAGGTCATACATGCCCTTTTGGCTCGTCGTTTTTGTTGTTTTTACTGAAGGTTTAACAGAAGGAGATGAAACGTGAGAAGATTTTCCAGAAACAGCTGCATAACTTGTATTGCTCACTGCCGCAATAGAAAACGGTAGTAATGTTACAAAGATAAAAAAATGATGACGCATAACCCAACCACTCTTAAATAAGAATCACAAAACATCACGTTTGTATATTGTATATTAAGAACGTAGAGGAATTTTTCTAAAAATATAGAAATATCTTTTTACTTTCTCACAATAAAAACAAAATCTTTACACAGCCCAAAAACATTTACGCTATACCTTCTCTTACAAGAAAAATAAAATCAGAAAAGAAATTAATGGCGAAAATGGCGCATACCTGTAAAAACCATAGCGATCCCTGCAGCGTTAGCCGCAGCAATAACTTCATCATCACGAATAGAACCACCAGGTTGAATAACAGCAGTTGATCCCGCAGCAATAACTGTTTCTAAACCATCAGCAAAGGGAAAAAAAGCATCCGATGCCACAACAGATCCTTGCGTTAATGGTGTATCTATCCCCGCTGCACGTGTAGCTTG
Organism: Acetobacter sp.; assembly: GCA_045615245.1. Classification (GTDB taxonomy): domain Bacteria; phylum Pseudomonadota; class Alphaproteobacteria; order Acetobacterales; family Acetobacteraceae; genus Acetobacter. Next base: position 2,323 of record JAZLEM010000224.1, read on the forward strand.
ATCACTCTTAATAGCAGCAATACGTGCTGAGTCAACACGACTCATCTGCCCAGCCCCTATGCCAACTGTTGCCTGATTTTTAGCATAAACAATAGCATTAGACATCACATGCTTTGCTACGTGAAAAGCAAATAGCAAATCTTCTATTTCATGATCCGACGGTGCTCGTTTTGTTACAACCCGTAATTTTTCACGCATAATATACCCATTATCACGCGTCTGAACCAAAAAACCTCCGGCAACAGAACGCACCACATTACCTCTATCAAAAGGATTAGGTAATCCACCTGTTACCAATACACGTAAATTTTTCTTATGTGCCAGCAACAAGCGTGCCTCTTTTTCTATATCAGGTGCAATAAT
>JAZLEM010000225.1:0-8817 GCA_045615245.1 Acetobacter sp.
CTTGTAACAGGTGGGGCTGCTCGTCTGGGGCATGCTATTGTTTTGATGTTAGCTGATGCTGGATTTGATGTGGCTATCCATTATAAGGATAGTGGTGATTCTGCTATCCAGACTTTAGAAAGTGTAAAAAGTCGTGGACGCAATGGGTGTGTATTGCGTGCTGATTTGAGTAATGAAGAAGAGACACAGAAGTTGATTGCTGATGCGCAACGTCTTTTGGGAGGAGATTTAGGTGTATTAGTAAATAATGCATCAGTTTTTGAGCGGGATGAATGGGATGATGTTTCGTATGAAAGTTGGATGAGTCACATGGTCCCTAATCTGAGAGCACCTTTCGTTCTTATACAAGCCTTTGCTAAAGCAATGCCCGCAAAAAGACGTGGTGTGGTGCTGAATATGTTAGATGAGCGTGTTTGGTCTCTGACGCCACATTTTGTGAGTTATACGGTTTCTAAAAGTGCTTTGTGGACATTAACACAAACGATGGCACTGGCATTAGCTCCTCAGGGTATTCGTGTTAATGCGATTGGTCCGGGACCTGCCTTACCGAGTTCACGGCAAACAATGGAACAATTTGCCAGACAATGCGCATCAGTGCCTTTAGGACATGGGACATCACCGGAAGAAGTGGCACGCGCTGCTTTATTTTTATTGGCTTTGCCCTCTGTAACAGGGCAGATGATAGCCCTTGACGGTGGACAGCATCTGCAATGGTCTTCGGCAATGCCGGAGAGTGTTGTTTTGGAAGAATAGAGAATGTCTGTTTTTGCACCCTGGGTAGATGACCCGCCGTTGCGTTGCTTGTTTTTGCGGAATATGTTGCTTGATGCCCATATCGGGGTTTTTCCTCATGAGTATGGTGTAACACAGCGTATTCGTGTGTCTGTTTATTTTGGTATAGATGAGGTTAAAGAATCTGAAACTTGTGTTGATGATTTAAGGAGTACTGTATCCTATGAACTCGTTGTGCAGTTGGTGCGGCGTATCGTGCGTGAAAAACATGTGAATCTCGTTGAGACATTGGCAAATCAAATTGCGACAGAAGTATTACGTTTAGACCAGCGTGTACGTGTGGTGCGTGTAAGGGTTGAAAAGCTTGATGTCTTTGAAGAAATTGAAGGCGTCGGTGTAGAAATAGAGCGGCGTTCTTGTTGAAATTACTGAACGGGTTTAATATAAGATACTTTTAAAGCAGTAATAATATTGCGTAATATTAGTTAAGAGTGTTTGAAAATCTTAAATGTCGGATAAGGAGTCGGAAAAATGGAGCCACATGCACCCTATTCTTCTTTTGTTGTTGCAAATGAGTTTATTCGTCTAGCTCAAAAAAATGGTGGGCTTACGCACATGCAACTTCAAAAGCTTATCTATTTTGCGCATGTTGAGAGTTTGCGTAAATATGGTAAGCCTTTGGTTAAAGGGGTATTTCAAGCTTGGACCTATGGTCCTGTTGATATAAGTGTTTATTTAGAGTTTCGAGGCTCAGGGAAAGAAAAGATTTCAGAAATTAAAAATGTAAGTGATCAAATAGATAGTAATTCCAAAGCAATTATAAAGGAAGTTTATGATCAGTATGGACATATGCCAGCTTGGCAGTTGTCTGACATGACGCATGAAGAAAGTTCTTTCTTTGGAAGGCCTTGGTGCAGTGTCTATAAAGAGGGAGAATCCAATCCGATACCAAATGAGATAATACGTAATTCATAGTAATGATACAATAATACATGATGACATCTAATAAATCTGACGCTGATAAAGAGAAAGCAGAGAAAGATACTTCTCCTCAGACGCAAGCAGATGAAAAGGCTTATTTCGAAAAACTCCAACAGGTAGAGTTTGAGAAAAAACGGGAGCAAATTGATCAAAAACTGAAAGAAACGACCCAAAAACTGCAAGAATTAAAAGGTCTACAAGAAAGATTAGAGAAAACAGAGAGCAAGCTTGTTGAAATTTTAGGGATATTTACCGCGATCGTGGTAACTTTTGTGGGTACTTTTGCTTTTTCTTCTTCTGTCTTTCAGAATATGGATAAAGGTGATATTCATCGCTTGATTTTTGTTGTTCTTTGCATTGCTGTTTTTATTGCGAGTATACTGCGATGGCTTTTTGATTTTTTATTAAGGATATGTGGTAAAGAAACAAAGTGCTTTAAGTGGTGGTGGGTGGGAATAGTAATCTGTTTCCTTATTGTGGGTTGTGTAGATTGGGCGAATTATGATTACAATATTTTACCTTGTAAAGAGAAGGGTACCTACCTAAATCGAGTTTCTTTTTCTGTGAAGATTCATGCAAACCACCAAATAATAGAAAAATAATCGCTCTTACCTGTATTGGGACACAAGACGGAAAATAAATTAATTTGAGTTAATGGGTGATCTGTATTTATTTTAATAATCTATAACCTGTAATTTTAATAATATTAAGTCAGTTCTAGATTATAAAAGTTAAAAACAAGTGAAACAAGTGAAACAAGTAAAATATGACGAAATCACATTCTCCTTCCCGTCCCTTATGTGTGAAGCGTGCTCGGCAGCCTCTTAAAGGCACTCTTTGTGTGCCTGGGGATAAATCTATTAGTCATCGTGCTTTGATGTTTGCTGCTCTTGCGCGAGGTCAAACGGGGATTACAGGCTTGTTAGAAGGGGAAGATGTGCTCCGTACAGCTGCAGCAATGCGTGCTTTGGGGGCAACGCTTGTAAAAAACGAAACAAAAAAATGGTGGGTTACAGGGCGAGGAATTGGTCATTTACAAGAGCCTGATGATGTGCTCGACATGGGAAATTCTGGCACAGCGGCGCGGTTACTCTGTGGTATTCTTGCGACACATGGGGTGACGTCTGTTTTAAGTGGCGATGCCAGTTTACGCAAAAGACCAATGAAACGGGTTATGGACCCGCTTACACAAACAGGAGCCACTTTTTTATCCAGAGAGGGCGGGTTACTACCTCTAACTATTCGGGGTAACGCACATCCTTCACCATTACATTATCGTCTTCCAGTGGCTTCCGCACAGGTTAAGTCCGCGGTTTTGTTAGCAGGCTTAAACGCAGAGGGGGAAACATGTGTCGAGGAACCTGTGGCGACGCGGGATCATACAGAAAATATGTTACAGCATTTTGGCGCAGAAGTTGCTGTTGAAAAAACCTCAATGGGCGGGCGTATCATTCGGTTAAAAGGGCGAGCCTCTTTAATTGCACGTGATGTTGTTGTGCCTGGTGATGTGTCTTCGGCATTATTTCCATTCGTTGCGGCGTTATTGGTACCTGATTCAGAAATACACATAAAGGGTGTAGGGCTTAATCCTCTACGGACAGGCGCCTTAACAACGATTATTGAAATGGGTGGATTGGTGACCATAACAAATACCTATACAGAAGGTGGGGAGCCTGTTGGTGATGTGTCTGTTAGGGCTTCTGAACTACAAGGGGTCGATGTTCCTGAGGAGCGTGCCCCGTCTATGATTGATGAATATCCTATTTTAGCCGTAGCGGCGGCATATGCACGCGGTGTATCACGTTTTCGTGGTCTCGAAGAATTGCGTGTTAAAGAAAGCGATCGGTTAAGGGCTATTGTGTCTATGTTGGATCAAAACGGTGTTTGTACCGAAGTAGAAGGTAATGACTTAGTTATACAAGGCACAGGAGGAAATATCCGTGGTGGTGGGTATGTAGAAACACGTATGGATCATCGATTAGCGATGAGTGCGTCAGTGTTGGGCTTGGTTGCCAGGCAACAGGTTCACGTCGATGATACGAGTTTTATTGATACGAGTTTCCCTGGTTATCTATCGCTTATGAATAGCATTGGTGCTGGTTTCGAAATATGAAAAATGGTAAGACGGTTATTGCTGTGGATGGTCCTGCAGCAGCAGGGAAGGGGACTTTAGCGCGTCAATTAGCGGATGTTTTGAAATTACCTTATCTTGATACAGGATTGTTATATCGTGCTGTTGCGTGGAAGGTAATCCGTGCTGGAGTAAAGCCGACTGATCCAGCAGAAATGTTTGCTCATACGCTTACGTTGGAAGATACATACAGATCAGGATTACGTAGTCCAGAGGTAACACAAGCGGTGAGCGATGTTGCCGCACAACCTGCTGTGAGAGAGGCGTTGGTTGGTATTCAACGGCATTTTGCTGAGGCACATGGAGGTGTTCTTGATGGGCGTGATATTGGTACCGTTATTTTCCCTCATGCTGATGTCAAATTTTTTATTACAGCGTCACTTTCAACGCGGGCTTTACGGCGCTTTCTTCAAATGGGAGGGGATACGACAGCACCTGACGCTTTAGAAAAACTTCGCATTGTAGAAAATTCTTTAAAAACACGTGATCATATTGACACAAGTCGTGATAGTGCGCCTTTGTGTATAGCAGATGATGCTTATGTAATTGAAACAGATGAGATGGATGCCGATGCTGTCTTATCTGAAGCATTACGTATTGTGAAGAAAAGACTCGACGTAAGCTAAAACAACGTAATAGCGTATTATGTAGTATATAACGGTAAGTTTTATTGTACTTTTCAGTTGAATGGGGTATTTTCCTTAAGAGTTTTTGGATTACGTTGAGTTTTTGTTGACAAAATCTGTAGTATAGTTTTTCTTAGCTATACATACTCCTTTCTAATTTGTTATTAGGTGGATATTTAGCAATTTTGGTGAAAATGGCTCGATAACATACTATAGTGAAAGAAAAAGTTTTTACTGTGATGTTCGAGTAAGACGTGTCGTAGGTTACGATGCGCAGGATAAGTCGATATAAACTGTGTGATTTTAGCACAGGTCGGCGTAGGGTTAATAATTGTAATATGACTTCAACTACAACTCAGAATACGGATCATTTCCGTGGCGAAGATTTTGAAAGTCTCCTTAATGAAACTTTAGGTTGCGATAGTAGCTTTGAGGGGTCTGTTGTTCTTGGGCGTGTTATTCGTCTGACCGATAGCCATGTCATTGTCGATGTTGGACTAAAAAGTGAGGGACGTGTTCCATTACGTGAGTTTGCACCTATTGGCGTTGATCCAGAGGTAAAAATTGGTGACGTTATTGAGTTGTATGTTGAACGTTATGAAGATCAAGATGGCAATGTTGTTCTTTCCCGTGAGAAAGCTCGTCGTGAGGAATCTTGGAATAGTTTAGAAAAAGCGTTTGAAAGTAATCAACGTGTTAATGGTACAGTCGATGCTCGTGTTAAGGGAGGTTTTACCGTAGATTTGGGGGGTGCTAAGGCATTTCTTCCGGGGAGTCAAGTTGATGTCCGCCCTGTGCGTGATGTTGGTTCTTTGATAGGGGTTCTGCAACCATTTCAGATCCTTAAAATGGATCGTGCTCGGGGCAATATTGTTGTTTCTCGTCGTGCAGTCTTAGAAGAAACACGTGCTGAACAGCGTAGTGAGTTAATCCAGGGATTGACTGAAAGTATGATTCTTGATGGTGTTGTTAAGAACATTACAGATTATGGTGCTTTTGTCGATCTTGGTGGTGTTGATGGTCTACTTCATGTTACGGATATTGCATGGAAACGTATTAATCATCCATCTGAGGCTTTACAGATTGGACAACCTGTTAGGGTGCAGGTAATTCGGTTTAATCCAGAGAAACAGCGTATTTCTCTTGGAATGAAACAACTCGAGACAGATCCTTGGGGAAATGTAGAACTGAAATATCCGACAGGTGCTCGTTTTACAGGTCATGTAACAAATATTACCGATTATGGGGCATTTGTTGAATTAGAGCCTGGTGTCGAAGGTTTGGTACATGTTTCTGAAATATCTTGGACGAAAAAGAATATTCATCCGTCTAAGGTTGTTTCTGCCTCTCAAGAGGTAGAGGTAATGGTATTGGATGTAGATACTGCTAAGCGCCGTATTTCTTTAGGTCTGAAACAAATACAACGTAATCCATGGGAGCAATTTGCTGAAGAGCATCCTGTTGGATCGACTATAGAGGGTACAATACGTAACATTACAGAATTTGGCGTATTCATAGGGTTGTTACCTGATATTGATGGTATGGTTCATATGTCTGATTTGTCTTGGAATGAGTCAGGTGAAGAAGCTATCAAAACCTATGAGAAAGGGCAACTTGTACAAGCTAAGGTTTTAGATGTTGATGTAGAAAAAGAACGTATTTCTCTTGGTATTAAGCAGCTTCAGGAAGATCCAGCGGCAGATGCTCTGGCAAGTATCCAAAAAGGTGACATTGTTACGTGTACTGTTGTGGCTGTTCAACCAAATGGTATTGAAGTTAAAGTTAGCGATGTTCTTACTGGCTTTATTCGTCGTACAGAACTAGCTCGTGATAAAACTGAGCAAAGGTCAGATCGCTTCTCTGTTGGAGAAAGTGTTGATGCGAAAGTGGTTTCTGTTGATCGCGCTAATCGTAGAGTAACACTAACGATTAAGGGACGTGAGATAGAGGAAGATAAACAGGTTATTAGTGATTACGGTTCTACTGACAGTGGTGCATTGTTAGGCGATATTTTGGGGGCTGCTATCCATCGTCATCGTCTTCATAATGATGGTGATGTGGGAGAGTAAGTCCTCTTTATTTGCGTTGTGTGCCAGCTGATTTTGTTATATTTTTATGAGATATTACTCAAGACAGCTGGCACGGAATGCATGAAATGCTTGTGCTCTGTGGCTAATGCTGTTTTTCTTTGTGCTTGTCATTTCGCCAAAGGTTTCTGTTTCTCCTTTTGGTTGGAAAATAGGATCGTAGCCATGACCGTGATTTCCACGGGGTGGCCATACGATATGGCCATCTATACGTCCTTCGAAACACCAGGTTTCTCCAGATGGTAATGCTAAGCATAAGACACATATGAACCATGCAGAGCGGTCTTCTTTGTCTTTTATGCAATTGTTAATACGTTCCATGGCTGAAGTAAAATCTTTATTTGGCCCTGTCCATCGGGATGAGTAGATTCCTGGTGCTCCGTTAATAGCAGCAACACATAGGCCAGAGTCATCTGCTAAAGCGGGTAAATTTGTTTCATATGCAACTGTTTGTGCTTTAATGATAGCGTTGCCAGCAAATGTGTTTGCTGTTTCTTTTGGTTCAGGAAGATTAAGTTCTCCTGATGAAATGATGAGGATGCCAAAAGGTTTCATCAGGTTTGAGAATTCTTTAACTTTGTTAATATTATGTGTCGCAATCACTAGTCGGCTTGTTCGCGTAAGCTTGTAGCTAGTCATAGTTTGTTACTCCCAAGTAATTTATTTTGTGTTGTGTCTTGTTAAGAATATAGGGAGGAAATTTTTCTATTAAAATATGAAACTTCGTGTATTTGTATATGTAATTGTAAAATGTCTAAGAAATTGAAAGTTTGTATTGAAATTCAACATATCCAAGCATACTAATATGAAAAAAAAGATAAAAGGACACGTGTAACAGGTATTATGCTTTCTGACGATTTACATTCTATTTCATCGAGTCGGGTTGTCTTATCACGCTTGTATTTTCAAAAGTGGCGTGTAGTCTTATGGGGAATAATGGCAATTTTTCTCGTTGGATGTGTTGTGGTGGGATTGGAGGTGTGGAAACAGTATCGCGAGATAGTTTCAGGTTTGCCTACGGTGGATGGGTTGCTTTCCTATCAACCTCCAGTAATGAGTTGTATTTATGCAGGTGATGATCGTTTAGTAGCTGAATTAGCGAGAGAGAGACGTATTTTTATACCTTATACAGCTATTCCTGATAGAGTAAAAAACGCTTTTCTCGCTGCAGAAGATCGTAATTTTTGGGTTCATAAAGGTGTTGATCCTTTTGCTATAGCTCGAGCTGCTTTAACAGATCTTATACGTGGGCGTGGTCATAGACCAATTGGTGCTTCTACGATTACCCAACAAGTGGCACGTATTATGCTATTAGGGAGTAATGAAGTGTCAATACGTCGTAAAGCGAAGGAAGCTTTTTTAGCTTTACGAATTGAAAGTGTATTGTCTAAAGAAAGAATTCTTGAAATTTATCTTAATGAAATTTATTTGGGTGATGGGGCTTATGGTATTGGCGCCGCGGCACAGACTTATTTCGGCAAGTCACTTGATCAGTTAGACAATGCGCAAGCGGCTTTTCTTGCTGCGCTACCTAAATCACCTACAAATTATAATCCAGAACATTTCCCCAATGCTGCGATTAATCGTCGCAATTGGGTATTAGAACGTATGGTGGATATAGGAGTTCTTTCTTTACAAGATGCACAAAAAGCAGAGATGGAGCCTTTGGGTGTTCGTACTTCTATTAGAACAGGTCCTATACCTGGTTCGGAGTGGTTTGCTGAAGAAGTAAGGCGTGAACTTATAGAGCGCTACGGACAAGAAGTAACGATGCAAGGGGGGCTAAGTGTACATACAAGCCTTGATTTATCACTTCAACGCTCGGCTCAAGCTATCTTACGGCAAGGACTCATAGAATATGATCGTGTTCACCGTGGATGGCAAGGTCCTATACATCATTTTTCTGGTATTCACGCTGGCGTGGCTACTTCTGTTTGGTTGCGTGCTTTAGCGAGTCTTACACCGCCATTAGGTATGATTGATCAATGGAGATTGGCTGTTGTCCTTGATGCAGCACGAGGTCAGGTGGGTTGGAGAAAAAGCATTGTCGTCCGTAAGAATGATGTGGACAGGGCAGTACAAATAGGGGTTATACAAGCTAAAGATATGCTTTGGGCTAAACGTCGGCATCCATTGCGTGATGGTGATGTCGTGATGATTGAGCCTCTAGTAACAGGTGGAGGTGTCGCTTTGATGCAAGTTCCCCAGGTGGAAGGGGCACTTGTTACTATGAACGCACACACAGGGCGTGTATTAGCTT
>JAZLEM010000226.1:0-2087 GCA_045615245.1 Acetobacter sp.
GAAAAGAGTTAACAGAAATAGGGCTTTTACACCAAGCTGGAGCTATTGCTTTTACAGATGGTGTCCGTGCTATTGACCCCGCGCAGTTAATGTATTTAGCACTATCCTATGCAGGTGGGTTTAATGCCCTCATTGTCCAACATCCCGAAGAACCCTCTTTAGCCAAAGCTGGTTGTGTCACATCAAGCGTATTAGCCACGCGATTAGGACTCCCTAGTATCCCAGCAGCCGCCGAAGCTATCATGATTGCACGTGATATTCGCCTCGCTGAATTAACGGGTAGTCGTCTCCATTTTGGGCATGTTTCTACAGGAGAAGGCGTCGATCTTATTCGACAAGCAAAAGCGCGTGGTCTTCCGATAACCTGCGATACAGCCCCGCATTATTTTGATCTCAACGAAAATAGTATTGGTGATTTTCGTACTTACGCTAAATTTTCTCCTCCTCTTCGAAGTGAACAAGACCGATTAGCTCTTTGTGCGGCCATTGCAGACGGCACAATCGATGCGATAGCCTCCGATCACATTCCGCGAGACACTGATGATAAACGCGTACCTTTTACACAAGCTGCTACTGGTGGAACAGGAATGGTAACGCTGTTAAGTATAACATTAACACGTGTCCATGATGGGACTCTTACACTTCCGCAAGCTATTGCTCTACTTACCCACAAACCTGCTTCTTTATTAGGAATACAAGCGGGCACTCTTGCGATAGGGAGCAACGCCGATTTGTGCCTATTTGCACCACAACAAAGTTGGATCGTTCATTCAGGATGTTTACCAGGTCGCGCCCAAAATACGCCTTTTGATCATCGCTCTCTAGTAGGGAAAGTCATTGGTACATGGAAAGCTGGACATCGTGTATATGATAGTGCATACATAACGTAGATCTCCCATATGACTAGCTTTTTCTTTTTCCACAATAGTTTTTTAGTTTTTATGACAACGGGGATTTTAGCCTATCTACTTGGTAGTGTGCCGTTCGGTCCCATCCTTACAAGCCTTGCAGGTGCTGGTAACTTGCGTCAGATCGGTTCTGGCAATACTGGAGCTACTAATGTTTTACGTACAGGACACAAAGGTCTTGCAGCCGCTACATTATTTCTTGACGCAGCTAAAGGCAGCGTAGCTGTCATCCTTTTTTCAGCACTTTTCCCTCATTTAAGTTCTCAAACATCGGCGATTGCAGCCCTTGCTGCTGTGGTAGGACATTGTTACTCCGTTTTTCTCGGCTTTCGTGGCGGTAAAGGCGTTGCAACAGGATTGGGAACATTATTAACTCTTTCTCCTATGACAGGGTTATTAGGTTGTGCTGTATGGTTATGTGTAGCATGGCTCACGCGTATTTCTTCAGCAGGCGCGCTGGCAGCGTTTATTTTTATGCCAGTTATTACTGTCATCAAGTATGGTTTTTCCTTTCACCACTCTTTTATTCCTATAACAACATTATTTATTAGTATTTTTGTTGTCGCTAGACACCACAGTAACATTGCTCGTATTCTTTCTGGCAAAGAATCAAAAATCGGTGCACATAAATAAATCTCTTAAACAAGGTATTTTATTGTAAGACTTTTTTTATGAATACATTACTCCATTGCCTCCGTCTTGCACGAACAGATCAAGTTGGTCCACGTACTTGGCGACGTCTTATGGCAATGTATGCTACTCCAGAAGAAGCCATTGAAGCACTTCCATCTCTAAATATTAAAAAGCATAACAAACGACCTTTAGCTCCCCCTTCTATTGAGAGTATTGAGCGTGAAATCGAAGCAACTTACGCTTTGGGTGGATCTTTTCTTACTCTTCTCGATCCGGCCTATCCTGATTTGCTACGTACTCTGCCTGATACCCCACCCGTTATTAGCTTTTTAGGAGATATCACCTGCCTATCCCACCCAACTGTTAGTATTGTTGGCGCGCGCAATGCTTCATTACAAGGATTGCGCTTAGCAGAAAGTTTAGCGACAGAGCTTACCGAACAAGGTATCGTTGTTGTTTCTGGTTTAGCCGTAGGTATTGATTCTGCGGCACATCGTGGCACTTTATACCGTCATGGCATGACAATTGCGGCTATTGCAGGAGGAT
>JAZLEM010000227.1:0-6554 GCA_045615245.1 Acetobacter sp.
TGACGCGTGCTGAAAGGCAAATGAACCTTATGGCTGCCCTTGTTCTTGCACGCCTTGTCAGCCATCATACTAACACCGCCAATACATGGAACACCGCATGGGAAAACGATGTGCTTACTGTCAACGGTTTTCCTTTGCCTAGTCTTATAAAATAAGTTTGTAAAGTTTTTACAATTCTACCACTTCATCATAGAGTTCGTAGAGTTTATTCTTCCTAAAACGAAATTTTGTTCCATGATTGTGTCCTGTACGGGCATCAAAATCTACTAAAATTTCACCTCTTTCTATCGCTCTCATAAAGCGTTCCTTACTGAAATTTCTCAACATAGAAATTCTGGAATAATGAAAATATTCAATGCCTTTTGTTCTCTTACAATCTGCACCAACGAAAAAGCAATTATGTAATTTTGTTCCTGCTTTATGGTATAAATCATCAAACCCCCAATACGGTTGAGGATTGATTTCTCCAAGCCCTATTTTCTTTTCAACATTTATTAACCACTCCTTATGTTTGTAAGAGACAGTAGAAGAGTCAAAAGAAATCATAATCTTTTGTTGCTCTCTATCTACTATCACCTGAAAACCTCTGTCACTTCTCCCTTGTGTTGAAATCGTTTGCCTAAAACTCATTTCATCTAACGGATATTTCTTACCTGCCTCTTTATGGAACCAACCATAATTTGGCAATAAAATGGCAGGAACGAATTTCAATGCTGTTGGACTTGGTTCCATGTGAAATAAAGTGACTAACGATGTTGTTTGCAGACGTTGGCACTTAAGCTCCCACTCTGCAGCATTAGGAAGTGGTAGATTATTTTCTTTAATCCCAAGTAAATCTTCTAATGTATTTCCAACATTCCCTACATTCCCTTTACGTGTTCCTTCAACCCATCCTCTTTCTCGAATCTCTTTTAACTTATCAATAAGAGTCTCTTTCGTATAAATCACTGTTTTGTTAAGCATAGCGAGTATCTTTTTCTAGAAACTCTTAAAAAGAGGTAAATCGTCTTTGATTGTTTCGACAACATTGTTACGAGTACTTTCTGTATATTTTTTTATTCTTTCTTCGGCATAGGTGGCATAGTCTTTTGAAAGTTCAATACCGATATAAGTTCGCCCGTTTTTCTTTGCTGCAAGTGCCGTTGTGCCTGACCCGATAAAAGGATCTAAAATAATTTCTGCTACGGTTGATTGAATAATTCTTTCTATGAGAGCCAGAGGAAAAGGTGCCGGATGCGGGTTATTCATTTCTTGAGGAAATTCCCACACATCACCAACAGCGTTGGCTTTGGGCGCTAATTTGAAATCTTTTTTTGCTATAAGGTAAATCACTTCGTAGGTTGGGAGAAAATACCCCGGATTAAAATTGATTCCGCCTGCACGTCGCCAGATGATAATTTGGCGCACAGGGAAACCCGCCACAATATCGTGCCGATCTTGCAGTAACCCACCCTGTACCCGCCATTTATGGTTATAGAAAAGAGCCCCTCCCTCATGAATCACACGCATCATTTGATCAAGACATTGTCTTTGCCATGCCACATACTCAGCATGAGGCATACAATCATCATAATCAGCGTACCCGTTGATTAAAGACGCATTAGACCACTTGCCACCTTTGCCATTTTTCATCCCGTTTCCGGTAGAGTTTTTAAGGTTATAGGGCGGTGAAGTGATTACTAGATCAACTGAACCATCAGGAATCAAAGACATATTTTCGAGGACATCCCCGATAAGAATTTTATTCTTAAAAGACTCGGGAAGTGTTGCACGCTTTTGTTCTTTCATAACAAATTCATAACAAAAGCCACCCTAACGGGTATAACTATAGTTATATTTTTGTGCGAGTTGCTGCAAATCTGGTGCACCGTGTAAATCCAGAGGAATAGGTGCACCTAGTTTTTTCTTCGTGACAAACCGCGCCAGCAAAAACCCCCCGCCTGTTATACGTTGGCAGGTGTTTGCAGCTATTGGAAAGCTTAAATACATAGGACCTGCCATTTGCTTACGCAAACAACTGACATCTGTATCCCACATAGTACGCCCCGTTTCTGCCGAACACCCCCCCATACTCAAAGAGACAACAAAAAGAGTTGCAAAAGCCACACACGTTAAAACAGGCTTACGCATACCTAACATCTTTTTGTTCTCTTTTGTCATACAACTAATAACACAAACACTTTTTAATCCACTTAATCCACAACCTCGTATCCTGCTTCGCGAATCGTATGACGAATTTTTGTAGCCTCAATATGGGCGGGGTCAAACGTCACACAAACCTTTTTTTGATCGAGGTGGACAACAACATCTTTCACGCCTTCTAGCTTTGTTAAAGCCCGTTTTACCGCAGAAGCACAGCCTTCACATGTCATCCCATGCACTTGGATTTCTATTTTTTGAGACATAACTTTCTACTCCTCATACTCAAAGTTAGTTTATAACGAGTTGGTATAATGACTTAATACCTTGCTTCACGCAAAAAATAAAAGAAACTTCTTGTTAAAAACTTTCTAAAAACCTTTTATACTCAAACTCTCCCTATAATAGTTTACTGTATAAAAATGAACTCTCAAACACAATCCCCTCCATTTCCGCCCCCTCCATTTCCACTATGGAAAGATACCCCTCTCCACCGCCTTGTGCTTGCAACCCTTATCAACGAATTTTCAAATAGGATTCTCACACACCATAGCTCTACTGAAACCATAGAAAACTGGCTAAGGGAGAACCAAATGGCACATGCTCTCCCACTTCATATAAAACACATACCCCCAGAAACGTCTTCCCCAAAAGCCCACAACGAAATAACCAACGAAGCAATCGAAGCCCATCCCGCAGCGTGTCCGCCTGTTTTATGCGCAGCTCTCAACGTTACGCCCTCCCTCTCTGATTCATCGCTTGCCTATAGAAAAATCCACCTTTTCGCTGAAGGGCGGGTTTTTTGTATCGCCGATAACTGGTACAGACCCGATGTTCTGACCCCCTCTATGCGTACCCAACTTGAAACAACGGATATCCCCTTTGGGCGTGTTGTCCGCCCTTTAGGGTTTTTTCGCCGAATTTTAGAACATCGCGTTTTATGGTCTCCCCTCCCGCAAGGCTGGCAAAGAGTTCTTTTTCAACACTATAACGCACAACAGGAAAAAGAGGCGCCTCTTTTACCTGTACCCCATAATCTTTTTGAATATACGGCTATTTTACACACCCATAACGGTGTACCCTTTAGTGCCCTTGTTGAAACTTATACTTCTGAAATTCTCAACATTCCGTTTAGATTGCCCTACTCGTAAGACACGGCAATAAAATATCTAAGCCTTTCACATTTTTGTAAAATACTAGAATAGACAATGTTATTCGGAAAAATTAAAAATTTCTCTTATCAAAAAGAATGGAAGACAGAGTTAAACTCTTTCGACATAGAAGAGATCAATATAAATGATCTACCAAGCAAATCTTTAGTTAACATCCGTAATAAAACGATGGCTATAAGCAAGTGGGTAAGCCCCAAAAGAACTAGATCTTATCCTTACGCTAGAGTTTATGATACTTACGATAACCCATATGCTTGTAAAGTAGTAACAATTATCCCCCTTATAAAAGACGAAGGTGCCGATGGAGATATGGACTATTTACAATGGGACACAGTGTCTCTTATGAGTCTCTTAAACGTGTATGTTATTATCGGTTACTATAGCAGTGCAGAAAATAATTTACGCTGTGAAAATAAGATTACCCATCAATGTTTTGATCATAGTTTTATATTAAAACAATTAGAACTTCTTACTAATTATCATCAATCAGCACTTCACTGGAATTTAGATCAATTAAGCCCTGAAAAATTGTCACTTATCGCGGCACTTTCTAAAGAATCTTATCAAAAGATATCAGAGAAGCTACGCGTAGAAATGCATTCTTTTGAAAGGTTTGATAATTTTTTCAACAAGCTTACACATGATAGAGAATTATTTATGAAATACTCAAGAGACAAAGCACAAAGTGCACAAAATAGAGAGTTCCTTACATTACAACCTAAGGAATCTCTCATAAGTATCGGGAAGAAAAAGAAAATTACCCTAGAGAATTACTTAGGCGGTTATTATTTTTTTACAGTAGATGACGTTTTAGAAAAGAGTAATACCTTGTACTTAATTGAAAGTAAGCACAGCAAAAACAGTCTATTGCCATCAAATGATGATATTAAAGATGGATTATTAAAACTTATGCTTTACAATAACATTTCAACCTTAAAAGAATCTGAACAGGAAAAAACTTTCAAAGTTATATTACGGTTAACATCTTCTATGCTAAGAGAGACAATATGCTTACCACAATTTCCTGAATCATTAGAACATTATATCCATCGTTATTCCTTTACAAAGAATCAGTCTGCTACTCTACATACTCTTAATAAAGAGTGTCAGATCAATCATTTTGAAATTTGGGTAGGGTAACACACGTCTGTGGGAAAAATAATTAAATCCCCGTTACGGTATCCTGGCGGAAAATCAAGAGCGATCTCTTTTTTACAAGCGTATTTTTTACCACATTTTGAAGAGTACAGAGAACCTTTCTTTGGTGGTGGATCGGTTGGCATTTTTATTTCTCAAATAAAACAAAACATTACAATCAAAGCCAATGATCTCAATTACGATCTCTATTGTTTTTGGACATCTCTTAAAGAGAATCCATCTACTCTTATAAAAACAATAAGAACAATGAAAGAGCGTTACCAAATTGGAAGAGATCTTTACAATTTTATTCTTTCAAGAAGACATGCTTCTCTAACAGAATTACAAAGGGGGGCAGATTTTTTCATTTTGAATCGTATTACTTTCTCTGGTGTTACAGATAGCGGGGGATACTCGCAAAGGGCTTATGAGGAACGCTTTACAGAAAGTTCTATAGAAAGGCTTTTACAAACTCACAAAGTTATTAACAATTTCACATTTGATTGCGCTGATTTTTCATCTTTAATCAACGAAGAGGGTAAAAATGTTTTCATGTTTTTAGACCCTCCTTATTATAGTGCCTCTAAATCTAAACTTTATGGGAAAAACGGCGATCTCCACAGCGGTTTTGATCACGAAGAACTTCTAAAATGTCTACAAAACACTAACCATAATTTTTTACTTACTTACGATGATTCTGACTATATTAGACATCTCTATAAAGATTTTTACTTATCAGAGTGGCACTTACAATACGGTATGAATAATTACAAACAACGCAGCGCAAAAAAAGGAAAAGAATTGTTAATTCATAATTATCCTATAAAAACGCTTTTATTATGATCGTATCGTTACGATGATTACGATGATTACGATATATTACCTTTCTTTCGGATTAACATTAAAATAGATCGTCATACCGCGCTCATTTTATTTCTCCTACGCCATGAATACGACATAATTCTTCCTCTGTTTTTGATCTTTCTTTGGCAATATCTTTGAACTATATAGAGATATTGACGTCTATAACCGCCTTGTAAAAAACCTTAAAGGCGAACGACAACGATCACAATGCCCGCAAGGTTGGGATGAGTGTTCCCCAAAACAATGGAGTAACACTTGCATACGGCATTTTTTGGTTTTAACAAAATCAATCATCGCCTCTGCTCGGCGATACATGATGTTTTTTTGATCTTCAGAGACTTGCGCGTTTTTAATCCAATAGTACACACGGCTTATATCGCGCTTTCCACATAGCATAACCGCTTCCGAGAGTAAACCATCACGCCCAGCACGACCTATTTGCTGGTAATACGCTTCGGGTGATGAAGGCATATCTAAATGGATCACCGAGCGCACATCTGCCCGATCTATCCCCATACCAAAGGCTATGGTTGCCACAACCACCAAAGGCTCTCCCGAACGAAAACGAAGCAAAACTGCTTTCCTTTCTTGAGCAGAAAGACCGGCATGATAAGGTAAAACAGTGCCTAGCCCTTGCTCCCTTAAAAAAGCGACAATTCTCTCTGTTTTGGCACGGCTTCCACAATAAACAATATGCGCCGCCTTTGGATATCTCTTTATAACCGCTAAAAACTTCTTTATGTCAGCCGTGTTATACCCCCCTGATTTCTGCCGCTCAACTCCCTTATCAAAAACAGAAATCTTTAAATTTGCTCGATAGAAACTCGACGCCAACACAGAAGCATGGGGCATCTCTAAGGCGTGTAAAATATCTTTCCGTGTTTCCTCATCGGCTGTCGCTGTCAGAGCCATACGTGGCACATGGGGGAAATGTTGCGACAAGGCTTTTAACCCACGATATTCTGGCCTGAAATCATACCCCCACGTCGCGACACAATGCGCTTCGTCTATAGCTATTAAAGAAAGAGGGATTCGTTTAAGTTTCTCTAACGTCCCAGAAGAAAGTAACCGTTCGGGAGAAATATAGAGTAAATCAATACGCCCTCTCCACAAATCAGCACGAATTTGTAGGGCATCGGGGCTCTCTAAATCAGAATGAAGAGCGGCGGCGTAAATACCACGTTGGCGTAAATAGGCGACCTGAACATCCATTAACGCAATAAGAGGAGAGATGACCAACCC
>JAZLEM010000228.1:0-31481 GCA_045615245.1 Acetobacter sp.
TGGCGTCACCCCGTTCATCAAGCAACGGGTTTGGTAACCGCTTCTTCTCCCGCATGGATATTTTTCCCTCATCTGCACGAAAATATTTCGGCAACTGCAATTCGGCGGCAGGCTCGTTTTCTTCCGCTTGAGCAGTGTAAAAATTGATATGAAGGTAAATACACAAATAAAGAGCCTCAAGGTAGAAAAGTCTTTGTTGACGTCGTTTTAACATGTCTGACAGATACAGAGGAGAATATTTTGTCAGAGATCTTGACAAAAGACGAGAGGCAATAAACACTATGGAAAAGTTTTAATCTCTAAAAAATGAGGGGAATATGTCCGGAACGCCGGCAGAGGGGGAGTTGGATGAGGGGGTACCTGCTTCCCTTCCATCTGACATTGTTCAACAATCTCTTGAGATGATTGTCGAAAGCCTTGAAAAAGATAAGGCAGAAGATATTGTTGTGATTAATCTCACAAAACGTGTTTCTTTTACAGACCACATGGTTATTGCCACGGGGCTTGTGCACCGGCAAATAAGTGCAATGGCACAGCATATTAAGCGTAAATTACGGAATATCGGTGTGCAACGTGTGCTTATTGAAGGCGTGAACGGTTCTGATTGGGTGTTGCTTGATACAGGGAATATTATTGTACACCTTTTTAAGGCAGAAACGCGATCGTTGTACAATTTAGAAGAAATGTGGGAAGAAGCACCTCATAAAAGCCAAAAACCATAAAAGCTGAAAAAAAACACGCGACAATTCTTTTACACCATTCCATTCCATCTCCTCTACGCATTTTAAGTCTGTGGATGGAGCTTTGGGTGGTTGGGACGTGGTAGACGTTAATGTTACGTTTTCAGGAGAGTTCTATCCTTACCATTAAAAGCTTCGTTTTTCAGGCATAACAGAGGTTTGCAAGGCTTGTGAAGTCATGTGTCATAAATACGGGGTTCAAAGTGATACGCATCGGGCGAAGATGTGTGATGTGGGGAAGGAGGCAAACTTAAAGGCTCAAACGATGGGTAGACATAAAACATGCGTTTGATTGCTGTTGGTCGTATGAAAGATCAGGCTGAAAAAGCCCTGTTGGATCGTTATGTGAAGCGTTTACGCCCTGTATTGGAGGTTATAGAACTTCCTGACGGGCGGGGAACACCGCCAGAAATTAAACGGCAAGAGGCACGAGCGATTTTGGCGGCATGTCCGCCACAGGCTTATGTGATAGCGTTAGATGAATCTGGTACACATGGGCAGAGTGTTACCTTCGCACAAGCCTTGCAAAAGTGGCAAGAACAGGGACGTTTGCTTTGTTTTGTCATAGGCGGGGCAGAAGGGTTGGATACCTCTATACGTCGTCGTGCCGATTACTGTTTATCGCTCGGTTTGCTCACATGGCCCCATAGGCTGGTGCGGATTATGCTGGTTGAACAACTCTATCGGGCACAAACAATTATAGCCGGGCACCCTTACCATCGGGCGTAAGAGAGTGCCGTAAGCGGTAATTTAATATTTTAAGTTATAATGAGTTCTTGAGTATCGCTGAATGATTAAATCGTTACGAATGTTTGTGGAGGTTGAAAATGCGCATAGCTTATGTCACACATCTTGGGTCTGAGGGGGGGGCGGAGCGTGTTCACGCTTCGGTGTGTCCTTTTCTTCAAAAAGTAGGGCATGACGTTACTCTTTTCGTTTTGGACAGACGAAACGGGCTTGCTTCTATTTGGTGGCGAGAAGCAGGGATTCGGTTTTTTGTACGCCCTAGAACGCCTTTTATCAATCGTCGTCATAGGATGTATTGGCTTTCCCAACATTTTGAGAAATGGAAGCCAGACCTTATTTGGACATCTATGGACCTTGCCGCTTCTCTTGGGCAAATCCTTGGGCGTCAGCTCAATATACCCGTTGTTAGCTGGCATCATAACAGCGGGAATTTTCTTTACGACTCATTGGTCTATAGTGGTGAGCGTACTAGCTTATGGATTGGTGACTCACGTGCCACGACGGACATGTTATCCAGATATCTCCCAGCTAACAAGGTTGCTTACTGGCCACCATATCTTTTCGAGGAGGGTACATTTCAACCAGCTCAACCGTGGCTTCCTAATACGCCTTTGCGTTTAGGTGTTGTCGGACGGTTATGTCTCGACAAAGGGTATGATACTTTAATTAAAGCTCTGTTTCTTTTAGATGCCGATACGCTTTCTATCCCTTTTCATATCACGGTTGTCGGTGATGGACCTGAGCGAGAAAGGCTTCAAGCACTTGTTATTCGGCATAATCTTCAGAAATATATTACTTTTGCTGGGTTTATGCCTAACCCTCGTGCCTTTTTATCCTCTCTTCATCTTTATCTTCAGCCTTCTATTGGGGAAGGTTTTTGTATCGCTGCCCATGAGGCCATGCAGGTTGGTTTGCCTGTTATTGCTTCACAGGTTGGTGAACTGAGGTATTCTGTGCAAAATGATCAGACAGGGTGGTCTATTCCTCCGAATGATCCTATTGCGTTAAGGGATGCCCTTAAATTTGCTCTTCATAACCCTCATCTTCTTTCGCCTATGGGGCAGAATGCAAGGCGTTATGTTTCTGAGAATTTTAGCTCGGAAAAGTTTATTCAAAACGGTCATGCCGTACTTCAAAAAATACATGATCTTACAGGCTTAAAATAAGTTACGCTCTTTGCTTTGCTCTACTTCATGCCTTGATAAGGTGAGAGAGGTTTTTTTGCGTTTTGCTGATGCTTTTATTAAAGAGCAATAGGAAAGCATTGAGAGACAAGCTAAATTTACTTTAAGTCAATTTACTTTAAGTCTATGTGTTGTTGAAAAGTCGGCTGTAAATCGGTTATAAATGAGTAATTAATGGGGTATGATGAGGAGGAATTATGCCACATGCAAAAAATTGGGCTATTTATACCGTGTTATATTGATGCGTTTTTTCCAAAAGCAGGGATTGCGACATTAGAACTTCTTGAAAAATGCGGTCAAAATGTTGAATATCCGATGGCACAAACATGTTGCGGACAGCCTATGGCTAATGTGGGGTGTCACTCTGACGCTGCCGAGGCGGAATCCCTTTTTGTACGTAATTTTGCTCATTATGATGCGATCGTTGTTCCATCAGGGAGTTGTGCCCACCATGTGCGGGATCATTTTGAAGCGATTCCCCAAACAGAAGAAGTGCACCATATTCGTAGCCATACCTATGAACTTGTAGAATTTTTACACGATATCTTGAAAATACAAGCATTTCCATGGGCAGAATTTCCCCATAAAGTGGGGATACATAATGGCTGTAGCACGCTGCGTTCCCTTCGTACGGCGAGTATGTCAGAATTAGGAGAGCCGTTTTTTTCAAAACCTAAAGCATTATTATCACGTGTTAAAGGGATTTCGTTTGCTACACCTCAACGTCCAGATGAATGTTGCGGGTTTGGCGGAACGTTTTCCATAACGGAAGAAGCCGTATCTATTCGTATGGGGCTTGACAAAGTGCAAGATCATTATAAAGCCGGGGCGGAATATATTGTTTCAACCGATAGTTCATGCCTCATGCATCAGCAAGGCTGTGCCGAGCGTGCTGGTATACCTATACGCTTTATTCATATTGCAGAGATTCTCAACGGAGCGCAGTCATGAAACGCGCAACACCTGTGAACCATGCTAAAGCAGCAAAAAAATTTATTAAAGACACTGCTCATGCCAGCTTTCACGATAAGAGGTTGTGGGATTTACGCCAAAAGCGTGATCAACAAATGCACCTTTTGCCTGAATGGCAAGAATTACGTAACCTCGCCTCACAAATTAAAGAGCATACTTTAGCTCATTTACCTGAATATCTCGAACAATTTGAGAAAAACGCCATTAAAAACGGAATACATGTGCATTGGGCAGCAGATGCGGCAGAGCATAATCGCATTGTGGGAGAAATTTTAGAAAAACACGGAGTACGCACACTCATCAAAAGTAAATCTATGGTGACAGAAGAGTGCGAAATGGCACCTTATTTAACACAACGCGGTGTGCAAGTCACAGAAACAGATCTTGGCGAACGTATCCAACAATTGGATAACCAAATGCCAAGCCATATTGTTGTGCCGGCTGTGCATAAACTGGCTTCAGATGTGGCAAAATTGTTTGCGCAACACTATCATACTGCCCCCGATGATGATGACCCTCATTCTCTTGCATGGGCACAAAGACTGGCGGCTCGTCCCGTTATTTTATCTGCTGATGCTGGCATGACAGGGGTGAATTTTGCTGTGGCTGAAACAGGAAGCTTTGTCGTATGCACTAACGAGGGAAACGCCGATTTATCGGCAACAGTGCCGAAACTGCACATTGCCACTTTAGGCATAGAAAAGCTGATTCCGCGTATGGCAGATCTTGGCGTTTTTATTCGTTTATTGTCTCGTAGTGCGTTAGGCTCTCCTATAACGCAATATACAACGCATTTTCGTGCCCCTCAAAAAGGGAGTGAAATGCATATCGTGTTGGTGGATAATGGTCGTTCGCATCGTTTAGGTATGGAAGAGTTTTGGACTTCTCTTAAATGTATTCGGTGTGGGGCATGTATGAATACTTGTCCGGTGTATCGTCGTTCAGGCGGGCTTTCATACGGTGCTGTTTATTCCGGACCTATTGGGGCAATTATCGACCCCACTTTTAACGAACGAAAATATAGTACACTTCCCTTTGCTTCAACAATGAATGGGAGTTGTACGCATGTATGCCCTGTGAAAATCAATATTCATGAACAAATTTATCAATGGCGACGCGTGTTAGCTGATCACCATGAATTACCTTTTGTAAAGCGTGAAATTATGCGCATGGCGGGGAAGGTATTGGGGCGCCCAAAACTTTATCGGGCGATGGTGCAGGGGGCTGAAACAACATTAAACATTTTACCACGTTTTTTGTTATATCGTACTATGAACCCGTGGGGTAAAAATAGAACTTTGCCGCGCCCGGTTCAACAAACATTTCATACATGGTATAAAGAAAATCGCGTTAAGAAAAATGGGAACACCTGATGACATCTCGGGAAGAAATTTTAGCACGCTTGCGGAACAATCGTCCTCGTCCTGCTGAGTATGTTTTACCACCTATTCCTCTATTAGGGGAGAGAACGGCAACTCGTCAAAGATTTGAAGAAAATCTTAAAGCTCTTGGCGGGCAGGTGTTAGAGGCGCAAGAAGGAGAAATATTTTCTGAAGCCATGGCACGCTGTTTCCCAGATGAAAAAGTGATTTGTTCGGCTGTGCCGGAATTTGATGGCACATTACGGCTTGAAAGCATAACCTCTCCCCAACAAGCAGATAAAGTGGATGTGTTGGTTGTGCGATCACCGTTTGGTATTGCTGAAACGGGGTCGGTTTTTTTAAGTGAGAAAGAGCTTCATCATCGTAATTTTGTGGCACATTTAACACAGCATATTGTTGTGCTATTGTCTGAAAAAAACCTTGTTACCAATATGCATGTTGCCTATGAACAAAGAACAGAGTTTCGTGAAACGCGGTACGGTGTGCTTATGAGCGGTCCTTCTGCAACGGCAGATATTCAGGGCGTGTTGATACGTGGAGCACAGGGTGTACGCACATTACGTATTTGGTGGGAATGAATAATAGGATCTATAAGTCAGACATTATTTTGTTGGCTGGAAGCAGGACGAGAGAACAGGATAGTGAGTGTTCAAGGTTGAAACATAAGGTTTTTAGACAATACTAAAACTCTTAAAAGACCAGCATAGATAAAAAGGTAAAGTGGTGTAGTTAAAATCGTCTACACCACTTTCTTTATGTTGTTTGGTTTATACTGCTTGTTTGAGTCTACTTCTACACAGACTTATACTCTCTCCACTTCCTTACCTTATATGCTACCTCTTCAACTTGCTCTAAGGTTGAAATTCAAAAATGAGGTAAAGATAGAGTTTAATAGAGGTATGAAGTAAAACTTCACGGCGTTACGGAATAGAAGCAAGCCATTCACGTGCGCGGGTTACCGCTTCACGAAGAGATGGGTCTTGTGCTGCTTCAAATTTATGGATAACTTTATGGTACACAGTAGCAGCATCTTTATGGCGACCTTGCTCACTCAAAATAACACCTTTACCTAAAAGGGCTTTGGCAACTTGTTCACGCAAAGAGAGCTCGCGTTCCTCTCCAAATTCAAGAATAAGGTCATCAAACGTCGTAATCGCTTTTTCGAAAAGACCAAGCTGCCCATTGGCGTTACCTTTATTAAAAAGGGCTTTGGCAACCCATTTACGCAGAGAAAACTCCTTAGCTATTGTAAATCTTTTAATGAGTTCATCAAGAGTGGCAATTTCTTCTTCCCGTCGGTTGAGCTGACTCAACGAAAAACTTTTTCCAAAAAGAGCTTTGGCAACTTGTTCGCGAAGTGCAAGTTCATGATCATCTTCAAAAAGGTGAATCACTTTGTTGAAAACAGCAATAGCTTCTTCTGGGTGTCCGAGTTTACGTAGGCAAAGCCCTTTCCCAACAAGGACCGTAGCTATGACTTGGCGAAGTGAGCGATTTTCTAACAGTTCTTCATCTTCAAAACTGCTAATAACTTGGTTATAAGTTATAAGTGCCTTATCCCACTGACCAAGCTCACCAAAAGAGAATCCTTTATTAATCATGGCCTTAGCCACAAGTTCACGAAAGGTTAAACCTTTCATATGGCTAAAAGTGCTAATCACATCATCAAAAACAGCGATAGCCTCTTCTTGTTTTCCGAGTTTATCAAGGCAAAGCCCTTTGCTAATAAGGGCATTAGCCACAAGTTCACGAAAAGAGAACGTTTCCTTTTTTTCAAAAGTATTGATGACATCATTATAAGTAGTAAGGGCTTCTTCTAAGCGATTAAGTTTGTAAAGAGTAAGCCCTTTTCCAATAAGAGCTTTGGCGACAAGTTCACGAAAAGGAGGGTTTTGTTCATTTTCAAACTTGTGAATTACGTCATTATAAATAACAATTGCTTCGTCAAAGTGTTTGAAGTCATTCAAAAGGTGTGCTTTTTCAACAAGGGCATTGGCAACAACCTCACGAAGCAAGTCATTTTGTGTAGTGCTAAATTTTTTAACGATATCATTACAAATATTAAAAGACTCTTCCATTCGCCCAATGTCGCGGAGTATAGCTTGTTTACCTAAAAAAGCTTTAGCGACTTGTTCACGTAGCAAAGGGTCTTTTGTATCTTCAAACTTACGGATAACCTCGTCATGTGCAGCAAGTGCCATTTCCCAACGACCACGTGCGTAAAAAGAAGAACCCTCCGACAAAAGGGCTTTAGCTGTATCCATATCTTTATTATTTGTATCTTCTCTCATGTCCAGAATCTACCTAAATAAGGAATTTCAAATTCAATCAACGCTTCTGTTCTTTTGATAGCGTGTTTTTAAGTAACATAATAGCAGAAAAGAGGATTATTGTAAAGTTTGTAACGGCGTGTAAAAATAATCAATGGTTGACTCTTCGGTCTTAATTTTTATTGGCTTTTATTAAAGTGTTATCTGTAGGACAAATTTTTTTGAACTTTGGTTTGAGTTTTTATACAATCAATTTGCTTAAACTTACTTATCTAAAGTTACAGTAAATTTTACTCAAAAGTCCTATGGCGAATAAAGTGTCTGAAACGCAACAAGAATTACAGATTGTGGAGCAAAAGGTTGCAAAAGTGTCTCGTGAAGATAAACGAGCAGTGCAATCGACTACATTACGGGCTAACTTACGTCGTCGTAAAGCACAAGCACGTAGTCGACAAGAAAGTCGACAAGAAATAAGCTCTTCTAATATTTCTATTTTGTTGTCTCGTGTGACTGAAAGAGATGAAGTAATGGGAGATGATTCATTATGTCTGTGATGCCTGATACATGGATTCGTCAAATGGCAAGAGATCATGGAATGATTGACCCATTTGTGGGGACTCAACATCGTGATGGTGTCATTTCTTACGGTCTTTCCTCCTATGGTTATGATGCTCGTGTTTCTAATGATTTTCGTATTTTTACAGATGTTAATAACGCCGTTGTTGATCCAAAAAATTTTAGTTCGGATAGTTTTGTATCTCGTCAAACTGATGAGTGTATTGTTCCGCCAAATAGTTTTGTGTTAGCACATACTATTGAATATTTTCGTATCCCGCGTGATGTATTGGTGATTTGTCTTGGTAAGTCAACCTATGCGCGTTGTGGTATCATTGTCAATGTAACGCCACTTGAACCGGGTTGGGAAGGTCAAGTGACTATAGAAATTAGTAATACAACACCTTTGCCTGCACGGATTTATGCGCACGAGGGGATTTGTCAGTTCCTGTTTTTAAAGGGTACTTCTCCTTGTGAAACAAGTTATGCTGATAGGGCTGGCAAATATATGAGCCAACATGGCGTAACAATGCCACAGATGTAAATTTGACTCATGGATGATCGTTTTATTATTCACGGAGGGTATCCTCTGTGTGGAGAAGTTTTTATCGGTGGCGCAAAAAATTCTGCTTTGAAGTTACTCGCAGCAGGGCTTTTAACGTCTGATCAGCTTGTACTTTCTAATGTTCCTCGTATTGATGACGTTGCGATCATGGGTATGCTCTTAAAACATCTTGGGCTTAATGTTGCTCATGTATCTGGTAATGGTTTGGTTATGTCTGTTGGAGGAGAAATTACAAATACAGAAGCACCATATGACATTGTATCTAAAATGCGCGCATCTGTTTTGGTGCTCGGTCCGTTACTTACGCGTTGTCATGAAGCACGAGTTGCTTTGCCTGGTGGTTGTGCAATTGGCACACGCCCTATTACTCTCCACTTGAAAGGACTTGAAACATTAGGGGCTAACATCACTTTTGAAAATGGTTATATTTGTGCTTCGACAACGCGTAGATTGAAAGGGGATAAAGTGGTTTTCCCTTTCGTTTCTGTTGGCGCAACGGAAAATATTATGATGGCTGCAACTTTAGCAGAGGGGATTACAACAATAATCAATGCGGCTTGCGAACCGGAGATTGTTGATTTAGCGAATTGTCTTAATAAGATGGGTGCAAAAATTAGAGGAGCGGGAGAAAAAGTAATTGTTATCGATGGGGTAGAATCTTTACATGGGGCACAATACCATATTATGTCTGATCGTATTGAGTGTGGTACTTATGCTTGTGCAGCAGCGATAACGAGGGGGAATTTACGCTTAATTAATGGGGATATAAATCATCTTGGTGCTGTTGTACGGATACTCAGGGAATGCGGCGTTGACGTTAGCCAAACAGGCAATATTATGCATGTGCGTTGTAAAGAAAGACTTCGCAGTACAAAGATTATAACAGAACCATACCCCGGGTTTCCAACAGATATGCAAGCACAGTTTATGGCGTTACTTTCTGTTGCTGAAGGAACGTCCGCAATTATGGAAACAGTTTTTGAGAATCGTTTTATGCATGTGCCTGAACTAATACGCTTGGGGGCACATATTGATGTGCAAGGCTCTCTTGCAACTGTTCATGGTGTTCGTAATTTAACAGGGGCACCTGTTAGAGCCACAGATCTACGAGCTTCATTTTCTCTTATTTTGGCGGGATTGGTGGCAGATGGTGAAACGGTTTTAGATCACGTGTATCATCTTGATCGAGGGTATGAAGCCGTAGAGCGCAAACTTTCTGATTGTGGCGCTAAAATTGAACGTGTTCAGAAGAATTATAATTGAAACCTGTTTGAAATAGTTTTTCGGTCAATTGTTGTGTCTTTGAGCGTGTACGATATCTTGCCAACCGCATAGTAGGGTTCCTGAACGCATAAACCCGTTTTTGAAGTCGGGGGAACACAAAGCTTCTAACTCAGCGTGATGTTCATAGGTTGGCATCAGTCGGTTAAGTAAGGTGTTTTTTTGCGTGGCAGGGTGAAAATAGATTTCAGAAATGCCTTCGGGAAGATGAGCTGCTAAAGTGGCAACGCGTTGAGTTGTCATATGACCACTCCAAGCCAAACCAAAGCACCAATCATTGGTGGCCATACCAGCTTTGTACGCTTGATATCGTAATAAACGTGTCCACTGACGTAAAAGAGCATTACCTAAACGATCTGATGAACGAATGTCTGTTGCATGGGAAAGAGGATCAGGATGTTCTCGTGGAATACGGAGAGCATTAAGTCCATATTTTTTCCCGATTGTTATCATGAGTTGACCAACAGTCGGGTGTAAGTGCATATGTTTGTGGGCATTAGCGTGGTCTAATCTTAACCCTGTGCGCGCAAAAGCCTCAAACTGCGCTTTGATTTCACGTGCAAGTTGTTGACGAACTCTAGGTCGAAAAAAATAATTAACGCCAAGAGCAAACTGTGATGAAGGAAACCATCCATCAGCTTGGGTAATGAGAGGAATCTGCTCGTGGGGTAATACTGCCGATCCTTCAATGACGACGAGATGTAAACCAACTTGCAGGGAAGGCATACGTCGTGCACGGGCGATAGCATCTTGTGCGGCATCTCCTGCAATCATGAGACTGGCTGTCGAGAGAAGACCATGACGATGGGCATATTCTACGGCTTCGTTAACCTCGAGAGATAAACCGAAGTCATCTGCAGAAATAATAGCACGTTTCATGATATCTTATTTCGATTACCGTACACACATATTTAAAGTTTGAGTCATATGACTAAGGGCGTTATGTATTACATGATGTGCAGTGAGGGTTTGTTTTACGATTTTTAAGGAACTGAAAAAATTCTATTCCTTCGCGAAGACGACGTTTCATCATTTGTGGTGAAACGAGCATTTCGCCTAAGATAGAAGCAATTTTAGGCGCACGGAAGTAAAACTTTTTGTAAAATTCTTCCATACTATTGAAGATTTCTGTATGAGAGAGATGTGGATAGTGTAACGGGGCTATTTGTACACCGTTTTCATCTATAAGTTCTGCGTTGGTTGCATCAAGCCAACCATTTTCCATGGCTTGTTTATAAAGAAATGTTCCTGGGTACGGAGCAGCTAGAGAAACCTGAAGCGTGTGGGGATTGATTTCTTGTGCAAAACGAATTGTTTCCTGAATGGTTTCTCGTGTTTCTCCTGGTAAACCAAGAATAAAAGTTCCATGAATTTTTATGCCGAGTTCATGACAGTTTTTTGTAAATTCTCGTGCGACTTCAACACGCATGCCTTTTTTGATATTATGTAAAATCTGTTGATTACCACTTTCATACCCGACTAAAAGAAGACGTAAGCCATTGTTACGAAGCACTTTTAAGGTATCACGTGGTACATTAGCTTTAGCATTGCATGACCACGTAACCCCGAGTTTTCCTAACTCTCGTGCAATCGCTTCTGCTCGAGGTAGATTGTCTGTAAAAGTATCGTCATCAAAGAAGAACTCTTTGACTTGAGGAAAATATTGCATAGCGAGGCGGATTTCTGCTGCAACATGCTGTGGGCTTCTTGTGCGATAACGATGCCCTCCTACGGTTTGCGGCCAGAGGCAGAATGTGCAACGAGACTTACAGCCTCTTCCTGTGTAAATAGAGATATAGGGATGTTTAAGATAACCGATAAAATAGTCTTCTATTCGTAGATCGCGTTTATATACTTCTGTGACAAACGGGAGACTATCCATATCTTCGATCATCGCACGATCACGATTATGAATAATTTCTCCGTTTTTATTACGCCACGAAATACCATCGACGTTTTTAAAATCTATACCATCGGCGATGTCTTTAATCGTGAAATCAAATTCGTTTCTGGCAACAAAATCTATAGGGGGAGCCTTAGAAAGGCTTTCTTCGGGTTGTACAGCAACTTTAGCTCCCACCATACCAATTTTGAGATGGGGATTGGTATCTTTGAGCATTTGTGCTATTTGCACATCTTTACTGAAAGAAGGGGTTGATGTGTGTAAAATAACAAGGTCTCGGTTTTTAACATCTTCTAAAATGGGCTCCATTCCTATACGAGACGGTGGAGCATCGATTAAACGGCTATTATTGACTAAGGCTGCAGGTTGAGCAAGCCAGGTTGGGTACCAAAAAGATTTAATTTCACGGCGTGCTTGATAACGTGAACCGGCACCACCATCAAAACCATCAAAAGTAGGGGGCTGCAGAAAAAGAGTTCTCATTGCCATTAGATTTTATCCTGTAAAGAAGTCAATTCTGAAATACATAATAGATAATACATAATAATGGTGCAGATTTTAACACCTGAATGTTGAAAACGACAAGTATTACACGAAGATGGCGTTAGGTACTACAAATCAAGGATTGGAAGAAAAATGATCTGACGATGAGGTTTGTTTATTAATATATAAAGTGTGTCCACGCCAGCTTACTTTTGTTCCACTGATACTTCCAATCATGATAAAGGCTGATAGCCAATCCCGCAAAGGAAGTAAAAGAAGAGTCCAAGGTTTACATAGACCTATAGTACAATCTATCCTAAATACAAGCCACGCACAAATGCCCCATATCAAACAGAAAAAAATCGTACCAATCAAAATCGTATGGTAGAAAAACAGTATACTTAAAGTGGCCCAAAAAAGAGGAAATTGAAGTGATGAAGCAATATATCCTAATGGACTGACGGAGTATATGGTTCTTCCCCAGCGTAGCTCATGTTGTAAAAGTTCTTGAAAACGTGATTCTGTAACTGTGGTCCACGTGAGACAAGGGGCAAGGGTAATATCTAATTGTTGCTGGCGTACGAGTTTGCCGAGAACGGCATCATCGGCAACATGATGGAGGAGTGCATCAAATCCGCCAATAGTGTTAAGAGTGTGTCGTCGTAAAGCCATCGTTGCACCAAGACAATCTTGTCGACCAAGACGACGTGATAAGAGCACGCCGGGAAGGAAGCTATGGTTAATCTGGCATGTTACAAGAGCCTGGACAACACTATTGTTAATAGGTAGTCCGACGTATGGCGTTGTAACGAGCCCTGTATTAGGTTCATGTAATGCAGTGATAACATGACGTAAGTAGTCTGGTTTGACGTGAATATCTGAATCTGAAATGACTAAAAAATCATGTTGAATATAGGGCTGGAGGTTTATAACATTACTAATTTTACGATTTAGTCCATGAATAGTAGGATCAATGATGATTTGAAAATTACGATGTGGATAACGAGCGCACAGGCGTTGTACGATTGCTAAAGCAGGGTCATTTGTATCATGTACACCGAAGAGAATTTGGAAAACCGGATAATCTTGTGTACAAAAACTTTCTAAAGCTTCCTCTAAAAAAGGCTCAATGCCATAGAGAGGTTTGAGTATAGTAACAGGAGGTAAGGGAGAAACAGGGGAGAAAGTTTTTTCTTTATGTGGAAAATGAGTAACAAGCCAAGTTCCTAAAGCTAACTGAATACATCCTAATATTGCAAGAATACAGCTGACAATCCCGAAAATTGTAAAAACACTTACCATAATTACGTTAATATAATTTCAAAAAAGATCTATGTTGCTGTAATCAGTGGTGATAAAAGCTTAAATGATACTACTCTTTCGAGTAGTTTTCAATCTTGCGTTCTAATACTGTAAGAAGCTTTGGAACGCCACCTGACGTCAGTGTCGATCTAAAATCTGAGTGTCGAGCAGCTGCTTGGCTAATATGGGAATCTCCTAATAAAACATCTGTGACTCTCCATGTACCATTTCTATTGGCAACAATATAATCAACTTCAGTTCCCGGCATACTATTTGCTGAGCCAATATACGTTTGGACGATTTTACTCTCTGCAATAGGAGAGTTGATAACTTTTTGTGAAATGGTAAAACGAGCGTCAGAGCCAGGTTTAAAATTAGAAACGTAATTAGCTGCTGTAAAGTCACGAAATGTACGGAGTAATTTTTGCTTTTCGTCGGCACTAAGGGCGTTATAGCGTAATACACCAATAACGGATTTAAGAAGTGTTTCCAAATCATAAGATTGATCTATAGCCGCAGCTACAATTTTACTGCGTTGTGTAAAATCAGCATGAGAATTTTGTACTTGCTTTAAAGCAGTATACAAACATTGAACTGGTGTAATGATCGTATTGGTATTGGCTGTTTGTGCTACTGCAATAGAGATAGGATAGCTTATCAAAAGAGGCGAGAGAGAAAGACTTAATGTAAGAATACAACGTGCGGAGAATGCTTTCATACCGATATCCCTAAATTCTAATTATAATGAGAGTTTTGTAACGTTTCTACAACATCATGTACGGATGTTAAGATAAAGGCTATTTGTGTATACGTTGACACGCTAATTATAGTGCATTTACAGTGTAAGTGAAAAGTGTTTCAGTAAGGGAAAACTAACACAGCTATCGTTAAAAATACTGATAAATACTGATCAAGTCAAGTTATTACATTTAACTGTATATAGATAAAATTGTGAAGGTGAATGAGAATTGTTATATAATTAACTAAATACTTTAATAGATGTTCTAATATATGGAAAAATCATTATAAAAGTGAGAATGGTATAAGTTGGTGTTTGAGTTTTTTTATTTGTGACTTTCAACGAGAGACGAGTAGAGATGCTACTTGACAGAGTTTTGTTATCAGGGCAGTAAATAAGCGGAAGTCTTTGTAATGTTTCTGTGTTATTAACGACGTGTGTTGTTTGTTTATTTTACTGTGTTTTGGGTTGTGTGTACAATATCAGGATTCGTTTTAGAGCATATTTGTTGTTGATTAAGCATTTGTGATAAGTAGAGGTTGAATTATGGCTGTACCTTTAATGTTGGCTATTAGGGTTGGGAGTTACGTTATTAAACAGCATATTCTGGGGCGTAAGCGTTATCCACTTGTGTTGATGTTAGAACCACTTTTCCGGTGTAATTTAGCCTGTGCTGGTTGTGGGAAGATTGATTATCCTGCGGATATTCTTAATCGGCGTATGACAGTTCAAGAATGTCTTGATGCTGATGCGGAAGCAGGGGCGCCGATTATTGCTGTTGCCGGTGGTGAACCATTATTGCATAAAGAAATGCCACAAATTATTCGCGGGTTGATAGCTCGTAAGAAGTATGTCTATTTGTGTACTAATGCACTTCTTCTTGAGAAGAAAATGGATGATTATGAACCTTCACCATTCTTTTCGTGGGATATACATCTCGATGGCGATAGGGATATGCATGATGTTTCTGTCTGCCAAGATGGGGTGTATGATCGAGCGGTTAGGGCGATTAGGAAAGCTAAAGAGAAAGGTTTTCGCGTTTCTGTAAATTGCACTCTATTTGATGGTGCAGATCCGAAACGGGTTGCTACATTTTTTGATGAAATCATGGCAATGGGTGTTGATGGCATTATGACAGCACCAGGTTATGCTTATGAGCGTGCACCAGATCAACAACATTTCTTAAATAGACAAAAAACTAAAAACCTTTTTCGGGAAATTTTTCGTTTAGGAAAAGGGAGAAAGTGGCGTTTTATGCAATCTCCGCTGTTTCTGAATTTTCTTGCAGGAAATGAGCGTTATCAGTGTACTCCTTGGGGAAAGCCTTTACGTAATGTTTTTGGATGGCAGCGTCCATGTTACTTGTTAGGTGAAAGTTATGCTAAAACCTTTCGAGAACTGATGGAAGATACGAAATGGGAGGATTATGGGGTAGGGAATTATGAGAAATGCGCCGATTGTATGGTACACTCAGGATTTGAATCTACAGCCGTCATAGATGCGATACAACGACCGTGGCATTTTATTAAAGTAGCGTTATCAGGACCAGAAACCGAAAAGCCTATGGTGCCAGAAATTTCTTTAAAACACCAACGTCCAGCTCAATATGTTTTTTCGCAACAAGTTGAGGAACAAATGAAAACAGTTGAGTAATGTTCTGGTGACGTTATGTAGGAAGACTTTTAAAAAGGAAAAGTTCTTGGATGAACAAAGGTTGCTGTAGAGATTATGGTTAAGAAATTGTCTACGGTTAAAGTTTGGTAGTTAAGTGATTTTAAAGATAGCAAAATTGAAACACGAGGTGAGGCAAATAAAAAGCGATATATGTTATTCGTAATATGCTGAAATCATTATTGTGTGTATGCTTTGGGTGATAAATTATTAAAAATACTTGTATGAAATAGCGTACATTATATGTTATCTTTTTTAAGACCGATGTCATATAATGCCGACTTAGTGGTGGTAAGAATAGTGGTGGTCGTATAAGTATTTAAATTTCTTCGGCTATTTTACTAAATTGTAAAGTATATTGGAGTAGCATTTTTAGAATGATATCGATATTATCAAAAGTCTAATAATAGATATTTTATGTAAATATTTTGTGCCAAAAGATCGATTATATTATGATAAGTGAAATTTTTGTTATCGTTTTTTTGGTTTTTCTTAATGCTCTTTTTGCGATGGGTGAGTTGGCATTAATCTCTGCTCGTAAGTCGCGTTTGATGAAACTGCAAGATGAGCGTGGGATAAATGTAGAAAGTGCTATAGCTCTTTCTGGGCATCCACATATCTTTTTACCAACGATTCAATTCGGTATGACCCTTGTGTCTATTCTAGAAGGGGCATATGGCGGTATGGAGATCCAGAAACATCTTACGGCTTTCCTAATAAGAATTCATTTTTTAAAACCAATAGCATCTCAATTATCTATGGGGTTGGTATTGGTTATTATTACAATGCTTATGTTGGTTTTGGGGGAGCTTGTTCCTAAACAGCTTGCGTTGAGGAATCCTGAACTTATAGCGGCAAGATTGGCTTTGTTTCTTGAAATCCTTGCAAAGATAATGCGACCTGTTGTGTGGTTTCTTTGTCAGATTTCTAATATTGTGTTATGGGTGGTGGGGGGAGACTCTGTGATAAACAGAGAGATGACAGAAGAGGAGCTGAAAGCCTATATTGCAGAAGGGTCATACTTAGGCGTCATCAAGAGTGAAGAACGTACTATGATTGAACGTTTGTTACGTTTAGCTGATAAATCCGTGCGAGCCGTTATGACGCCGCGTAATGAATTGTATTGGGTTGATCGTTATGCTAATCGTGACACACTCACACGGGTTTTACGCCAGAGTATCTATGAGCGTGTTGTCGTTTGTGCGGAAAAGGTAGATAACCCCGTGGGGGTTATTTTGGTTAAAGACATGCTTGATAGAGTTTTAGATGGTATGCCTGTTTCCATTGAAGAGGAACTCCGATCGGCGTTGATTGTGCCAGATAGTCTTTCAGCGTTAGACATGTTATTACGTATTCGTAGTAGTCAATCAGGCATAGCTTTTGTTATAGATGAATATGGTGCATTTGAAGGTGTTGTAACGGTTTCCGATCTCTTTGACGCTATTGTAGGTGAGATGGCGTGTGAGACACAATGTCAAGCGCAAAAAGCTTCAAAATTATTGCCTAATACTGTTTTGTCATTAAACGGTACAGAGTCTGTCGATGATTTGAAAGACCGGCTTGGATTGCGTGTTTTGCCTGACGAGGGATGTTATCATACTCTCGGCGGGTTGCTACTCACCTTGTTAAGGCGTGTTCCTTCTGTTGGTGATAAAGTCGTTTATGAGGGTTGGTTGCTTGAAGTAAAAGAAATGGACGGTCGTCGTGTTTCATGCGTTTTAGCAAGTAGACAGACTTTTGCTGAATATTAAGTTGATCTTTGAACTGTGTTGTTTGCTTCTTTTTTAGAGACTTTATAAAACAGCAAAAAAGCTCTAAAAACAATAGTTTAATTATACGTAACGTTCTTTATAACAAGGGCTATGGATCATATCCTTTGTCTGTTCTATTGGAATAATTTCATGAAAAAGTTTTCCTTGTGGCTTTAAGTCTTTGTCTATCTTGTTCCTTTTGTCGGCTGTGTAAAGCAAATGCCAGAACCAACAAAAGAAACTTGTTCTAATGATTATTTAAAAAAGCATTCAGACATTAATCGGAGATTTCCGAGATATCAAGAAGGTGTGCGACCTGATTGGTTAACGATATTGTAAAATATCTTAATGGTTGTTCTAAATTCACGTTTAATATTTTTTCTTCAGTATCACACATGTCGCCAGATCATTGGAATTAGAAGTGAATGGAATAAACAGGGTAAAAATGACAATTAAATATTTCTTTACAACAAAAACATCTACAGGTGTTTTTTTGCAACTGTTAAAAGCTATGCTGCTATTTCTAGTAGTTGTCTCGTCGTTGATGCGAGATATTTTTGTGATACATGACATTGACTATGGATGGTCGAGACTTCTATAGTGGCTATCAGTCTCTGTGTAGATGTACAGTGTCTTTGGTTTTGGCTTTTGGAAAAAAGTGTAAAGAAAGAAAAAGCATTTTTAAAATTTTATTTAAAATTTTACTGCAGCGGATTGGATAGGGAGGTTTGTCTTAAACTGTTTATAATAAGCATAAGGGAGTGCCAAATTTCTCGTCTAGCGGTAGCGCTTACGCGTAATTGGATAGGGTGTGTAATACTCAGCGTAGGTAGTGGTTGAGAGCTGTCAGAAAAAGTTAAATTGTGCCATTGCTTACGTGATATAGATGTCTGACGACCAAAAAGCATCGTAAGAGGCGTGTTGCCGCATAAGAGTAGCCTTTGAGGGGCGATGAGGGTTATTGTGCGTTGGAGAAAGGGAAGACAGATTTGGCGCTCTAAATCAGATATTGGGCGTCCTCCTGGTGGACGCCATGGGATTGCTGTTGCAAGAGCAAGTTGATCACGAGAAATAGGTAGATAAGCAAGTATTTCATTAAGAGCTGCACCACAGTGCCCTGTGAAAGGATGTCCATTACGGTCTTCGTCAGCATCAGGGATACCACCAATGATCATAAGAGGCGCATTGTGTGGACCTTGAGGTATAATGGTGTGTATCGCCGTTTTTTGAAGGGAGCATAAGCTAAAATCTGTCATAACGGCGTATAACTCTTCAAGACTATTGGCTTGTGCTGCGAGAGTTGTTGCCTGTGTAATAATATGTGTGAGGCTATCTGTAGAGAGAGGAAGTGGTGTTTTTATCTCATTTTGTTGTGCTTGCGGATCTGTCAAAAAAACTGGAGAACGGGAGGAGTTTTTGTTTTTAGAAAGTGAGTGTTGATGATGAAAAGGGGAATCTGTGATAGTGACATCAACTCCCCATTCTGTATAAAGGCGTAAAATGGCGTGTGCTGTATACGTAGAAATGGGTTTGTTTGGGTCAAGGAATGGAGGCTTCATGATATTTGGTTGTAAGTTTGGTTGAGAGAGTTTGACTCTTAATATTTTAAGATATGCTGTCGAAAGTATGTGATGGAAATCGATTGGAACAATGATGTAGGTTTACAGTTATGGATTATGTTATCAGGATGAGTTTGTATTTAGTTATAGGTTAAAGGGAAGATGAATAACTTTGTAATTTCTATTATACAATACCATATTACTTAAGGGGTAATTGGTTGAAGTTTTGTGTGATTCAGATGCTCCGTTACAATAGGGTTACCGATGCGATTACATAGTTTTCCTTTAGTTGTTGTTATAACGTGCTCAATGGCTATGGGTGTTTTCCCTACAATTGCATTTTCCGAGTCTATTTCTGGAGAATCGTCTCTGGGGTCGTACACGACGAAACAAGGGAGTCAAGACGAGCATACGTATACGCAATCGCAACCTCTAAAAACTATTATACATCTTGACCGTTCTGTTGTCTCCCATTCTGTTGATTCTGGAGCTTTCTTATGTGGTATTGTTGCTGCGAGATTAGGCGATGAGACAGAGGCAGCACGGGCATTTCTTAAAGCACTGCGTGCTGACCCAACTAACAACGTTTTACTTAAACAGGCGTATTTGCATAGTGTGATGGCGAATGACTCTCATGCTGACGCTCTAGCGTTACGTCTTTCTCGTTCGGTGGGGGAAAAAAGCGTTGTTTCTGCTTTCGTGTTAGGTAACGCAGCAGTAGTGAGCGAAAAATGGAATGATGCGTTACATTACTATCAAGCAGCTGTGCATGACCCACTGGCAAAAATAATTGTTCCTTTATTACAAGCGTGGTGTGGGGCGGGTAAAGGAGAAGTGGCGCCGGCTATATCTGGGCTTCTTCAGCATTCGTTTTCGACATTTACACCTTTTTATGTTTTGCATGCAGGGCTTATCGCACATGTCGGAGGGTTAGGTGATCGGGCAGGCGATCTTTTTGCACGTGCTCAAAAGATCATGCCTGGATATGATTTGTTATTGGCACGTTCCTATGCAGCATGGTTATGGCATCATGGGAAGAAAGATGAAGCACGTGGTGTTTTACGAGAGTTGGTTGCAGAGAATTCTATGATTGCGTTGGCTGGTCCAGGGTTGCAATCTGTGATAGATCGTTACCCTGTCGTATCTGTCAGAGATGGGTTGGCACGTGTTTACGTATTAGCAGATCTTCTTTTGCGTCAGCAAGGGTATGATCAAGTGGAGCAAGGGAATTTTAGTAGGGATAAAACACTTGTCTTTCAACAATATAACGAAGTAGCACGTTTAATGCTTGGGTTTTCCTTAAAAATGGAACCAAAACTCGCTGTGGCGCGTTTGATGTTGGCAAAAATTCAGGAAGAGGAGGGGCACAACACAGCTGCGAGGGAAACATTGATCCATATTGACCATGGCGATCCATTAGCTCCTGTTGCAACCTTGCATTTGGCGATGCTTGATATGACTATGAATAAGACTGGCGAAGCGATTTCCCTTTTACAAGGGCTTAATCGTCAGTTTCCTCATCAAGCTATTGTACTGCGGACGTTAGGGAGCGCTTATTCTCAGAAAAAAGATTGGAAAGCAGCCATTGGGGCTTATACTCGTGCTATAGGTTTGGTTACAAAACAAAAAAAGAGAGATTGGACTT
The DNA here is from genome assembly GCA_045615245.1 of Acetobacter sp. Taxonomy (GTDB): domain Bacteria; phylum Pseudomonadota; class Alphaproteobacteria; order Acetobacterales; family Acetobacteraceae; genus Acetobacter. The sequence continues at coordinate 20,750 of JAZLEM010000228.1, forward strand.
TGTTATTTTTACGGGGGATGTCCTATTATGAGGAGGGGAATTGGCCTCGTGCACGTGCAGACGCTCGTGTCGCGTTAAGGTATGCTCCAGACGAACCTCTATTATTAAATTTTCTAGGATATTCTATGGCCGAGCGGCACGAGAATCTGAAGGAAGCGGAGCATTTGTTACGTAAGGCGCATACTCTTGCGCCACAAGATGCGGCTATAACAGATAGTCTTGGTTGGGTTCTTGTAGAACGCGGAGACATTAAAACGGGTATGTCCATGCTTGAAAAAGCTGCTGAGGAAACGCCAGAAGACCCTGAAGTTAACTATCATTTAGGTGAAGCTTATTGGCAGGATGGGCGACGTATTGAGGCTGTGAATCAATGGAATATGGCTTTAGATATGCATCCTTCCGGTGAGGATACAAAACTGATTTATGCTGCGTTGAGGCGTGCTAGGATTTCTGTCTTTAGAATGAATGAGAGCGAATATAAAGGGAAACACGGAAAGTGATATGAAAAGTGGTATGAACGCTACAGATGTATTTGCCAGAGCTTTAGAGGAAAATGCACCAGCAAAAATTAACTTGTATCTTCATGTGACAGGGCGTAGAGATGATGGTTATCATTTTCTGGATAGTCTTGTTGTTTTTGCCGGTGCGCGAGATACCATACGCTATGTTCAAGGGGAAGAACCTTTACATCTCAAAGTAACAGGATGTTTTGGGGATAGGTTGGACCAATTGACTGTTGGTGAGGATAATCTTGTTGTTAAAGCAGCAAAGAGCATGCAGGCCTTTGGGCAAGGAGATATCAGAGGCGGCTGTCTTTTATTAGAAAAGAATTTACCTATAGCTTCGGGGATTGGTGGCGGGTCATCTGACGCCGCAGCAACTTTGCGACTTTTGAATCGTGCTTGGGGGATAAATGTTGATCAATCTACTCTGTTGCAAATATCTGAAAAACTAGGGGCTGATGTGCCTGTTTGTTTATTGAGGCAAAGTCTTCGTATGGAAGGTATTGGTAATCGCTTTAGACCTGTGCCGGTTTTGCCACAATATGGTATCGTTCTGGTTAATTGTGGACAAGCGATATCGACGCATGAGATTTTTGGTCGACGGTGTGGAGAGTTTAAATCTTGTGTTTCTATGCCTACACTTTGGCGTGATGTGTATGAGTTGGTGGCTTTTCTTAAAGAGCAGACGAATGATCTAGAAGTTGCAGCTTGTGAATTGTGTCCTGATATACGTGAAGTTCTGAGTGTTATAGCCGCACAAGATCACTGCTTGATGGCACGTATGAGTGGGTCAGGGGCTACGTGCTTTGGTATTTTCCCCTCGATCCAGAGGGCACAACATGCAGCAGATTGTATTACTAATTCTTACCAAGAATGGTGGAGTTGGGGAGGGGGGAGTTATAGTGAACTATCTTATAGCGAACTATAAGAGTCCTCTTGTATTATTTAGCGTTAGTTGTAGAGATTGACTTACAACTAAAGAAAACTGAAATAAGGAAAACAAAGATATGGGGTATCGTGTTGCTGTTGTTGGCGCAACAGGTGCTGTAGGGCGTGAAATGCTTAAAATTCTCGCAGAACGAGAGTTTCCGGTAGAGGCTATTGCCGCGTTAGCGTCGTCTCGTTCTGTAGGAAGAGAGGTTTCTTTTGGTGAAGCCGTTGTAAAAGTTGCTAATTTGGCAACGTTTGATTTCTCGGGATGGGATATAGCCCTATTTTCTCCTGGGGCTTCGGTTTCTGCACAATATGCTCCCATTGCTGCAAAAGCAGGGTGCGTTGTGATTGATAATACCTCTTACTTTCGTATGGATCCTGATGTTCCGCTTGTTGTGCCAGAGGTTAATCCTGAATCTTTAAAGCAAATGAAGCGACGTATTGTTGCTAATCCAAATTGCTCAACCATTCAAATGGTTGTGGCTCTCAAGCCGTTGCATGATTTGTTTGTTTTAAAACGTGTAGTTGTCGCAACTTATCAGGCGGTTTCTGGGGCAGGTAAGCATGGCATGGATGAATTATTTACTCAGACACGTGGAAGTTTTGTTCATGATCAACCTCAAGTGGCGTGTTTTCAAAAGCAAATTGCCTTTAACTGTATTCCGCAAATTGACCGTTTTATGGAAGATGGTTCTACTAAAGAAGAATGGAAAATGCAGGTTGAAACGCGTAAAATCCTCGATCCTAATGTGCAGGTATTAGCAACTTGTGTACGTGTTCCTGTATTTATAGGACATTCTGAAGCTGTCGTGGCAGAATTTGCAAAACCTGTTAATCTTAAATCCGCCCGTGAGGCGTTACGTCAGGCACCCGGGGTTGTTTTGTTTGATAGAAACGAGGAGGGAGGCTATATAACGCCGATTGATTGTGTTGGAGAAAATGCAAGTTATGTCTCGCGCCTTCGTCTTGATTCAACGGTGCCGCATGGATTAGCATTTTGGTGTGTATCGGACAATTTGAGAAAAGGGGCTGCTTTGAACGCGGTACAGATTGCTGAAAAAATGAAGGATTTTGGTCTTTTATCTCAAAGAAATTAAATTTTTATTTTTTTACAAGAAGTCAGAGTTTAGAGTTGACGAAATGTGAAAAACAGGTGTAAAGATTTTGCAACACAAAATTGAATCCGTTTTTGCTGTTGTTAAAGGCAAAAACATAGATTAGGGGTTATGAGGCTGACAATGCAGGATGTCCGTAAGGCTCTTTATGTAGGTAATCGCAGTGATGGTACACTGGTGCAGCGACCAATGTCGCCGCATTTGCAGATTTATCGTCGGCGGCTTTCTATGATTCTTTCGATTTCGAATCGAATCACAGGGGTCATTGCAACAGGTGGTGCCGCGCTTGGCGTTTTTTGGTTACATGCTGTAGCAAAAGGCGATAAGTCGTACACAACAGCAAGTAAGGTGGCACGTAATCCATTGAGTAGGCTTGTGCTATTTGGGTGGATTGTGTCTGTCGTGTATCATACAGTGGGCGGTATTCGTCATTTGATTTGGGATAGCGGTCATCGTTTTGACAAAGAAGAGGTCAATAAGGATGGTGAGGTTGCTGTTCGTGTAACAGTGGGGGTGAGTGTCGTGCTTACAGCGCTGTTATGTTTGGTCGGACGTCGTCGGGCTAAAAAGAGAGGATAATTTAGGATGAACGCTTATGAACCGCATGTTGATGTCATGCGTTCTCACCTTGGTCGGGTACGTGGATTAGGCGTAGGACATTCTGGTGCTAAGCATTGGTGGGTTGAACGATCATCTTCTGTCGTGCTATTGCCTTTGTCTACTTGGTTTGTTGTACAGATGTTTCGGTTGGGTGGAGCATCTCGCGCTGATGTAATAAAATGGGGTGGTAAACCTGTTAATGCAACATTGTTGATTGCCTTAATTATTACGACTTTCTACCATGCACGGTTAGGGCTTCAAGTTATTGTGGATGATTATGTACATGGTCATGCTCATTTACCAGTGCGTCTTTTAATAAAATTGGGTACGTTTCTTTTAGGACTTTTGGGTGTAATTTCTGTTGTGAAGCTTGTCATTGCTCATGATTCTACGAAATAAGTGGATCCATGTGAAGAGAGCTTAGTTGCCACTTAGTTGCCATGTGAATTATCGCTTGGCTGTGTATTCTAAAATGGCTGACTGACTGAATATATAGAGCGGGGGTGCCGTCGTAATGAGTGCTAATTCCTCTCCTTCTAGGGGGGCCTACAAGGTTGTCGATCACGTCTATGATGTGGTGGTTGTGGGCGCAGGTGGTTCTGGTCTGCGTGCTACGCTAGGGATGGGGGCAGCAGGTTTAAAAACGGCCTGCGTGACCAAAGTTTTTCCAACACGAAGCCACACAGTGGCCGCACAAGGGGGGATTGGTGCCTCTCTTGGTAATATGGCGGAAGATCATTGGAAATGGCATATGTATGATACCGTTAAGGGGTCAGACTGGCTAGGTGATCAGGACGCTATTGAGTTTATGTGTCGTGAGGCTGCTTCTGCTGTGTATGAGTTAGAGCATTTTGGTGTGCCTTTCTCACGTACAGAAGATGGTCGTATTTATCAACGTCCGTTTGGTGGACATATGCGTGACTATGGTAAAGCACCTGTGCCGCGGGCTTGTGCCGCAGCGGATCGTACAGGACATGCCATTTTGCATACGTTGTACCAGCAATGTATGAAGCATGATGTTGAGTTTTTTGTTGAGTATTTCGCTATTGATCTCATCATGGACGATGAGGGATCGTGTCGTGGCGTTGTTGCTTGGTGTCAGGACGATGGCACCATTCATCGTTTTAATGCGAAGATGGTTGTCTTGGCAACAGGAGGATATGGACGCGCGTATCAATCGTGTACCTCTGCACATACCTGTACAGGTGATGGGAATGCTATGGTCATGTATGCTGGCTTACCAACGCAAGATATGGAGTTTGTGCAGTTTCATCCAACAGGTATTTATCCAGCAGGCTGTTTGTTAACAGAAGGTTGCCGTGGCGAGGGGGCATATTTAACAAACTCTGAAGGTGAGCGGTTTATGGAGCGTTATGCCCCAACGGCTAAAGACCTTGCCTCACGAGATGTTGTTTCTTGTGCTATGACAATCGAAATTAATGAGGGGCGTGGATGTGGTCCGAAAAAAGATCACATCATGATGCATCTTGAACATCTTGGTGCTGATTTGTTGCATCAGCGCTTACCAAGTATTATTGAGATAGCGCGCGTTTTTGCGGGTGTCGATGTAACAAAAGAACCTGTACCTGTTCGTCCAACTGTGCATTATTGTATGGGTGGGATTCCTACGAATATTCATGGCGAAGTTATTCGTCCTACTGCCGAGGATCCTGATGCTGTTGTGCCTGGTCTTATGGCTGTGGGTGAGGCTGCGTGTGTGTCTGTACACGGGGCAAATCGTTTGGGAACGAACTCTTTGCTTGATCTTATTGTGTTTGGTCGTTCTGCAGCACGACGTGCAGCGGAAATCATTAAGCCTTCTGAATTTGTGCGTCCCTTGCCTGTAGGAGCTGGTGAGAAAGCACTGGACCGTTTGGATAGATTACGTTACGCCAAAGGTGGAACGAAGGTCTCGGCAATGCGTGATCGTCTTCAACATGATATGCAGACACATGCGGCTGTGTTCCGTACACAGGAGAGTCTCCAAGCCGGTGTGGATAAAATTCGTGATATTTGGGGATGTTTAGAAGATATTGATGTTTCTGATAGCTCATTGATCTGGAATAGTGATCTTATGGAGGCTTTAGAATTTGAAAATCTTCTTGCTAACGCGACAGTGACTCTAGAGAGTGGCTTAGCACGGCATGAAAGTCGTGGTGCACATCAGCGTAAGGATTATACTGAACGTGATGATCATGAATGGCTCAAGCACTCTGTGTCATGGCTGGATGATAAAGGAGGTGTTACTCTGACATATCGTCCTGTGCACATGAAGACTCTGACAAATGATGTCGAAGTCTTTCCACCTAAAAAACGTGTTTACTGATCTGCTAGCAAAGGAAGGCGAATATGGTCGAACTCAGACTGCCGCATAATAGCACCATCGGGGTTGGCAAGACTGTTCCTGCGCCGGAGGGGGCTAAGAATGTCAGGACGTTCCGAATTTATCGTTGGTCTCCTGATGACGATAGGAATCCCGTTATAGATTCTTATGAAGTAGATGTGGATGCCATTGGTCCAATGGTGCTTGACGCTATCATTCATATTAAAAATGAAATAGATCCGACATTAACATTTCGACGCTCTTGTCGAGAGGGGATTTGCGGGTCATGTGCTATGAATATTGATGGTGAAAATACCTTAGCATGTTTGAAACCAATAAAGAGCATTGAGGGTGATATCAAAATTTATCCTTTACCGCATATGCCTGTTGTTAAGGATTTGGTCACCAATTTAGATGGGGCTTATGCTCAGCTTCGCTCTATTCAACCATGGATGAAAGCAGATACTGCGCCGCCGCCAGATAAAGAGCGCCTCCAAAGTCAAAAAGAACGAGCTAAGCTTGATGGCTTGTGGGAGTGTATTCTATGCTTCTGTTGTACGACTTCCTGTCCGTCTTATTGGTGGAACGGAGATCGTTACCTCGGTCCATCTGTTTTGTTAGCGGCTTATCGTTGGATTGCTGATAGTCGTGATGAACATACAGGCGAGAGGTTGGATGATCTAGAAGATACATTTAAATTGTATGCCTGTCGTACTATTATGAATTGTACTCAGACATGTCCAAAGGGTCTTAATCCCGCGAAAGCTATAGGACATATTAAAGAACTCCAACTTCTACGCAAGCTCTAGAGTTTCTTTGTATCAATGTTTTGTAAGTAAGAACCTAGCACGAAACCGTGCTAGGTTCTTTTATTTTTGGTTGTAACTTTGCCTCTATAGAAAAGAAAACAAACAAAAGTTAAGAGATTCTATCAGAGAAAGAGAAACATAATGATCAACGTGTTTGGATGTATTTCTACACAGAGTAAATGTTGCTATAAGTAAGTATAAACGTGGCAAAAAACAACCTAGACATGTATCGGATTAAAACTTTTGAAAAGATGATCTCTTAAAAATATAAGGGAATATTTATCTCGGAGGATAAAGACTGTTTAAAAAAAAGAAAGACAAGCCTTAAACAGTGCGACAACATACACGATACATTAGATAAGAGTGTGTTAGTAGGATATTAGTGTTGTAGGGAGAGAACTGTTAATTTTATCGGCAAGTGTTACCACGGTTTTACGCATAAGGATTGCAATGTCAGCTGGTGTTGCAACAGAACCCGTATCACGGATTTGTATTTGATTACGAATAACTGGTTTATTGGTATTGCTGGGGAGTATAAACCAATTCGCATCGAGCAAAACACGGCCATGAGATGTAACATCAAAGCGGGATATATTAATTTGAATTTGTAAAGTCGGATTTCCAATAAAAGTTTGATCTGTTACGAGTTCTGATGGGTGAAAGCTAGCAATTTCATTGGTAATAAGGTTTGTGATGCCGATAGATAAACGTGACGCCCAGCGTGAAGAAGGATTACGATGAATTTCTGTACCGTGGCGGAGAAGAATATCTTGTGTGTCAAGATAATCTGGTATGACAACATGACTAATGCTGATAATAGCGGCATGAGGAGAAAGTGAAGGTTTTACGACTTCATGATGAAGGGGTGTGTTTAAGGTATAAACGTGTAATGGTGGAGCGGCACAACCTGCAAGAAATACAACGCCTCCCATGAAAAAATATCGCGTTATTTTAAGCACTCTATACAGATGTGACTGTTGGTGATGAGGAAAAATGGAAAGAGTCATTGGCGGCGTCCCATCAGCAAGAGTTGAGGGTTATGCTCAATATCGTTAGAGAATCCACGTAAAGCAGAGGCGGTCGCTGCGATATCGCGGAGAGCGCTATCGAGATTAGCACGATCGATTGATAAAGGAGAAACGATGGAGTGCAGAGAATCTAAAGCTTTGGTGGCTGCGGCAAGAGTATTATGTAAATCTTTGCTACGGGCGTTGAGTTGGGAATTGCCAGTGTCAATAAGGGTGTTCACTTTTCCTAATGTAACTGTTAATTGAGATTGTAAGGATTGAATAGCTTTAGTTGCGGTTTGCATTGTGTTCGTAGAGTGTTCAGCAAGGTTTTCAACACTATTGATGAGCGGGGGAAGCTTTTTTTGTAGCATATTGCTGAGATCTGTAACCGAAAGTAAAGCTGTATCAGCATGCTGGCTTATGGCTTTAATAGGAATTTGTGTGAGAGAGTCTGTGAGTTTTTGGACAGGTGAGAGCTGTACGGGGATTTCTGTTAAACTCGTGAGCTCAGGGTGGAGGATTGGAGGAATAGATTTGTTAAAATTGAGTTCAATATCCGACTGTCCTGTTACAAAGCTTTCTACGTTGATTTCTGCTCGTAGACCGCTTGCAATCAGAGATTGAAGATTGACGGTGTCTTTTTCACGTGGGCTTTTAATAATACGAATTTTATCTGGAGTGAGTATAAGAGTCACTACAATATAGGCATTATGGGTAAGAGCATCAAAACAGAGAGAAATACTTTTAACAGAGCCAACTTTAACACCATGAAAATTAACAGGAGCACCAACAGAAAGCCCGTTGATAGAATTTTGAAAGACAACGGCGGCTGTACGCGTGGTGGTAAAAAATTGTATATGACCAAAGAGCATAATAATCAACAGCCCTAATATCCCGCCTAAAATGATAAATACCCCGAGGAGTGTTTTTTGATGAGATGTCTCTGACATGTGCTATTTAACTTTATTTGGTAGGAGAAACAGAAGATAACCTATTCATAAAAGCTTTGACTTCTGGAATAGGGCACGTATTACGCAAATCGGTGGGTGATCCGTGGGCAATGGCAGTGTGTTTTTGCGCATCAAGAAAAATACCGTCATCGGCAATGGTAAATAAACTTTGAAGCTCATGACTAACGATCACAATCGTGACCCCTAATCCATCACGAAGAGCAAGAATGAGATCATCTAATCGGGAAGATGTTATAGGGTCAAGACCGGCAGAGGGTTCGTCAAAAAAGAGAATATCAGGATCAAGGGCTATCGCACGGGCTAACCCAGCACGTTTACACATACCGCCAGAAATTTCGGAAGGAAATAAATTGATAGCATGTTCCATTCCAACAAGTCCTAACTTCAGTCGAACAAGTTCGCGGATGATTTTTGGCGGAAGATCTGTGAACATTTCCAGAGGCAGAGCAACATTTTCCCCAATAGTCATAGAAGTCCATAACGCCCCTCCTTGAAAGAGTACACCAAAACGATGGTTAATAACACTCCGTCGACTTTCATCTTGCGCCCAGTAATCTTCTCCGTCTATAAACATTTGTCCTGATGAAGGGTGTTGGAGCCCAATCATATTTTTGAGCAGCGTGCTTTTGCCACAACCTGATCCTCCCATAACGGCAAAGATAGAACCACGATGTACATCAAAAGAAATATTTTCTTGAATAATTTTTGACTCAAAAGAGAGAGTCATATTTCTGATAGAGATCAACGGTTGTACTGTTGGCGAAGAATGAGACGGAGCAGCACACATCATTAAATTCTCAAAGCATTGGCTATAACGGCAAAAACAGCGTCCATGGCAATAATACCAACAATGCTAATGACCACAGCGCGCGTAGCGGCGATACCCACATCGGCAGCACTTCGTCCGGCTTGAAGACCTGCTCTACACGAGGCTGTTGCAATAAAAACAGCAAAAAAATAGGATTTGATAAAACCAAAAATAAACTCTCGTAACGCGACATCGTCAAAAGTGGAGATCCAATAACCAGTGGGTGATATATTTATCATGGTCATACTAACGACAAAGCCACCAAATATGCCGATCAATGTACCATAAATATAAAGGAAAGGCATCATTAATGAAAGTGAAACAATAGAGGGGAGTAAAATATAACTTGCGAGCGGAATGCCAAAAACTGTTAAGGCATCAATTTCTTCATTTCCTTGCATGGTGGAAATACGTGCGGCATAAGCACTGCCTGTACGACCCGCCATAATAATAGCTGTCATAATAGCAGAAATCTCACGCGCACAAGCAATGCCCACCAAACTCGTTACATATATTTCAGCTGAAAATTTGCGAAGTTCGATTAAGCCGACAAAAGCTAAAATAGATCCAAGAAGAAAATTGACGACACCAACAATAAGTAAAGCACCAGGACCTGCGTTCCAAATGTCGGTAAATAAGTCCCTTTTTCGCATAAAACTGCGACCGCTAATAACGTGTAGTGCCCCAACAGTCGCATCAAAAATCATTTGGGCAAAAATACCTGTTTCATTGAGGCATAAAAGGGTAAGTTCACCAACTTTCTCAAAAAAATGAACGCGTTTAATAATATGGCGTGCAGGTAGAGGGGGTGTTGCAGGCAGAAGAGCCATGAGGCGTACAGCGGGCGGAGGCAGATCGCCTATATCAAGCTGTAAACCAGTTTTTACGGCAGCTTGTTCGACACTCCATAAAAAAGCAATAAGTGCAGAGTCCCACGTCTTAAGGTGAGATGCGTCAATTTTGAGTGTCTGTCCATGAGGAACCGAAGACAATGTCGTAGGATCAAATGAGATTGTAGGTCTGTGCGCTAGTGTCCAGTCCCCTTGTAAACGTAAAAAGGAATTGTTTGAATCCGTGTCAATAGACCATTGGGGTATGTTATTACTGGGAGGTTTGGTAGAGAGCAAAACAGGTACGTGATAAGACATAGCGCGTAGGTTTTACTAGGTGGTCTTGCAGGCAAAATAAGGGTTAAAAAGTGTCGTGGCTATCAAGAGCTATTTCTCACGATCCTCTGGCAGAGAGAAGTGAGAGCGTATACTATCGGATACTATTGTACGATATATCGTGAAAATTGCAATGATTTGCAATAATTGTCAATCATGCAGTCAGCAACCGTTTATCATCCTTGTAATAAAATTTTATGGGTGTATTTTTTTGGTATTTTTTGGTGTTTTTTCATTTGTTGATTGCCTTTTGTGAAGATTATTTCCAGACATGTTTTTTCATAGGGGCGTAGCTATCTGTGAGGAAGACTTGATAATAGAACGTTTCAGCTTTGGCTTTCTCTTGTGTTTCTTCTTCTCTTTTTTGGGCTTCTGCTGAATTTCTTGCCAGGATAAGTGCATGTATTTTCATCAATTGTGTCGCAATATTACCTGCAAGCTGGTTTTGTTTTTGCAATGCAAGTCGGAGGCCAAGCGGTCTTAGGAAGACAAGC
>JAZLEM010000229.1:0-5885 GCA_045615245.1 Acetobacter sp.
GGCAAACGTTGGCATAACGCACGATAAGCCTCTAACCCATCATTCCCCCCATCTAATGCCAGATGTGGCTCATAATCACGCACTTCAGGCATAAGTGTTTGTAAATCAGTTGTTGGAATATAAGGCGGATTACTCACAACACTGTCAAAACGCCATTCTGCACCTAACGCATCCGACCACTGCCCTGCCAAAACCCACGCCCGCTTCTCGGCGTTACAATGGGCGTTACAATGCCGGATATTTTCATAAGCAAGCTGCACTGCCTGAGGGTTTATATCGACACCCACCCCCCAAGCACAGCGATATTCGGCTAAAATCGCCAATAAAAGGCAACCTGTCCCCGTGCCAAGGTCAAGCACAGATAAAGCCTGTTGCCTATTGGGGAAATAGGTCAACATTGTTGAAATAATGGTTTCTGTATCTGCTCTCGGCACAATCGTTGCGGGAGATACTTTAAGATCAAGTGTCCAAAACCCTTTATATGCCGTAATATACGCCAAAGGTTCGCGCCGTGCACGGCGTGCCAATAATGCCCTGTAACGTCCAGCCTCGACAGGTTGGTCTTTCGGCATACCTATTATCTGCTCTGCAGAAAGACCAAGAGCGTATTGTAAAAGTAATTTAGCTTCTCGTCGCGGGTTTTCAATACCGACCTGTTGTAATTTTTGGCTTCCCTGTCGTAAAAGAGACTCTATCGTCTCATACGTTTGCAGCCCATATGTTTGTCCCCCATGCGTTTTTTCATGGTGGTTTTGCCATTGGTCGATTTGTTTATCCTCTGTCACTTTATGCGTTCATAACTGCGTTAAGAATACGTATAACCCCCTTAAACAGGGCTCTAAAATTACAGACCCGCCTCTGCTAAGAGTGTCGCCTGCTCCTCTTGCGTAAGAGCCTCAACAAACTCCTCAATTTCCCCTAACATAACGCGATCAATTTTATAGAGTGTTAAATTGATACGATGATCCGTCACACGCCCTTGAGGAAAATTATAGGTTCTAATACGCTCAGAGCGATCGCCCGTACCCACTTGTGAACGACGATCCGCCGCCCGAGAAGCATGGGCTTGCTCTCTCTCACGCTCATACAAACGAGCGCGAAGCACTTTCATGGCTTTGGCTCGATTTTTATGCTGGCTTTTTTCCTCCTGCATAGACACAACAATTCCTGACGGCATGTGTGTAATGCGCACGGCACTTTCTGTTTTATTGACATGTTGTCCACCAGCACCCGACGCTCTAAAAACGTCAATCCTTAAATCAGAGTCGTTAATTTCAACTTCAACATCTTCGACGTCGGGCAACACTGCCACCGTAACCGTTGAGGTATGAATACGCCCTTGGCTTTCTGTTGTGGGGACACGTTGCACGCGGTGCACGCCAGATTCATATTTGAGGCAAGCAAAAACACCCCGCCCGTTAATTTCCGCAATGCCACACCGTAGCCCACCAAGCTCACTTTCATCATAATCCATCAATGAAAAGCGCCAACCTTTGATTTCGGCATAACGACGGTATAAGTTAAATATCTCCGCCGCAAAGAGCATGGCTTCATCGCCACCCGCAGCGGGTCTAACTTCTAAAATGGCGCTGCGTTCATCAACGGCATTTTTAGGCAAAAGGGCAAGGCGGAGTTCTTTTTGCACCAACGGCAAACGCTCTTGCAATTCTTCAAGCTCTGTTTTGGCGAGCTCTTGCATTTCGGGGTCAGCTAAAAGTTGCTGGGCTTGCTCTATTTCCTGTTCAAGAGCGCGCAAGGCGTTAATACGGCGTACAATATCTTCAAGCTCTGCATATTCTCGCGAAGCTTGCACAAGGGCTTCGCCCTCAACTCCACTGGCAAGCAATGCCTCTAATTCAAGAGCACGATTAACAATTTGATCAAGGCGTTTATTCAAAGTCATGAGATAAAATTTCTTTTGCCTCTTGCATCAAACAAGTACAGGTAACTTCTGTTTCTTGCCCGCTTTCCATGTTTTTAACCCGCACAACGTCGCGTGCAAGCTCATCTTCACCGATAAAAATAACATAACGTGCGGTTTGCTTGCCTGCCCGTTCCATACGTTTACGTAAAGAGCCTTTATAACCGATTTCTGTACGGATATTTTGTGCCCGCAACCCCTGCAACAACTGACAAACCCGCTCTTGAGACGGGACACCAATAGGCACCAAAACAACAGAACGCTCCCTCTGTGGTTTTTCTTTTAACAACAAAGAAAGCCGTTCTATGCCTGCCGCCCAACCAATCGCGGGCACTTCTGGCCCGCCCATTTGGCTGACTAACCCGTCATAACGCCCTCCGGCAAGTACAGTGCCTTGTGCGCCGAGATGCGTCGTAACAAATTCAAAAGCCGTATGGTTATAATAATCTAACCCTCGCACAATAAACGGATTCACAACATAAGGAACCCCAAAAAAAGTGAGGTGTTCTTGTAACGCCTCCCAAAACGCGCGGGCTTCTGGCGTCAAAAAGCTCTCTATAGTTGGAGCTTCGGCTAAAAGGCTTTTATCCCTTTCATCTTTACTATCTAAAATACGTAACGGGTTTTTTTCAAGACGGGTAAGGCTTTCTGCCGATAAATTCTGTTTATGGGCAGAAAAATACTGCACCAACGCGCTACGCCATGCGTCACGGCTTTGAGTATCGCCTAACGTATTGAGCTCAAGCGTTACGCTATCGGCAATGCCTAAGGCTTTCAAAACCTCAAACCCCATAGCTATCACTTCAGCATCAGCTAAAGGTTCTGCCGCGCCTAAAAGTTCCGCCCCGATTTGATGAAACTGACGGTAGCGCCCTTTTTGCGGGCGTTCATGCCGAAACATAGGACCCGTATAAAATACTTTTTGCGGCAAAGATTGCGTTAAAGTGTTGGTCACTAACGCCCGACAAATCGCCGCTGTTCCCTCAGGGCGTAAGGTGAGGCTTTCGCCCTCTCTATCCTGAAAGGAATACATCTCTTTAGAGACAACGTCTGACGAATCCCCCAAAGAGCGAGAAAAAACGCGTGTCTCTTCAAAAATAGGGGTAGACCACTCCTCAAAACCATAAAGCCCCACAATATGCCGCGCTGTCTGAATCACATGCAAATGGCTCAGCTTATGATCACCAATAAGATCATGTGTCCCCCTTACAGGTTGAATAGGTTGAATCGTACGCACAACCTCACCCTTATTCTCTGAACATGATATTGAGACATGTCATAAACAGATTACCCCTTCACAAACAACAAATAACAAATACGGGTTTGCGTAAACTTACACTAAAAACCATTAAAAGCTTTTTAATGAACTTTTCCACTTCCGTCGTTTTGCGCTTCAATTTCGGCAACACGTTGTTCCACAAGGCGCACAATGTGGTCAATCATTTCCCCTGAGTCAATGGTGTGATCTTGCTTGCCACAGCTATAGACCATATGACGCCCCGATCCTCCACCGGTAACCCCTAAATCTGTCAGCAAGGCTTCCCCAGGTCCGTTGACAACGCACCCAATAATAGAAAGAGTTAAAGGCGTTTTAATATAGGCTAAACGATCCTCTAAGGTTTGAACGGTATCCACCACGTTAAAGCCTTGCCGTGCACAAGAAGGGCAAGAAATAATTTTAACCCCCCGATGGCGCAAACCTAGAGATTTAAGAATATCCCAACCAACAAGAACTTCTTCTTCAGGAGGAGCAGAAAGAGAAACGCGCATTGTATCCCCTATGCCTGCCCATAACAAATTACCAAGCCCTATAGAGGATTTAATCGTGCCTGTTCTGCGGCTTCCCGCTTCTGTAATGCCGATATGCAAAGGACAATCACACGCTTCAGCCAGTTGTTGATAAGCGGCAACAGCCAAAAACACGTCGGAGGCTTTAACGCTAATTTTGAACTCATGAAAATCTTGATCTTGAAGAATTTTAGCGTGTTCTAATGCACTTTCAACTAAGGCTTCCGGATTGGGTTCGCCGTATTTTTCAAGAAGATGTTTTTCTAAAGAACCGGCATTAACGCCAATACGGATCGAACAGCCATGATCTCTGGCGGCTTTCACCACTTCACGCACGCGATCCATACTGCCAATATTGCCCGGGTTAATCCGTAAGCAAGCCGCCCCAGCTTTTGCCGCCTCAATGGCGCGTTTATAGTGAAAATGAATATCCGCCACAATCGGCACATTAACGGCTCGCACAATTTGAGATAAAGCCGCAGTACTCTCCTCATCGGGGCAAGAAACGCGCACAATATCGACCCCTGCCTCTTCTGCGCGACGAATTTGATCAATGGTTGCCGGGGCGTCACTCGTTAAAGTATTGGTCATCGTTTGAATAGAAATCGGAGCATCACCACCAACAGGCACTTTGCCAACGTGAATTTGCCGAGATTTCCGACGTTCAATAGATTGATAAGGGCGATAAGCGCTCATACAACACCTTTTTATTCGTTTCATTCAAAACATTTACTTAACAAACATTTACTTAACAAAGAAAAAAAATCTTAAAGAGATTATTTCATAAAACTGCCGTCATTGCACACCAAGCTTTTCAAGCTGACGCTCATTCAGATCCTCTGTTGTTAATGTCGCCGCTTTAAGGTGTGACTTTTGTTTTTTAACAATATGTAAAGCTTGTGTATAGGGTAAAGATTGAGCCAAGGGTTTTTCAGACATTTTCAACGGTCGTTGCAATTTTGGCACATTCTCTGTTGCCTTTTGTGTCCCCTCTTGAAAAAGAGATTTTTCCTTTAACAAGGGTTGTACTGGTGTTTGTAAGGGCTCTTTTTCTATATCTTCATGATCAGATTCTATTTTATGAACAGACGTATTGCCCCCCCCTTCTACAAGAGAAGCAGAGACAGGTTGCACCGGTATTTTTTTTACTCTCTCTTCTCCTCCCTCTTTTTCTCTCTTTGGGGCAACACCATCCTTTGGCTGACGACTTTGCAGCACGCTCTGCGAGGGTAAAAGTTTTTTTTCCGTCTGCTCTGGTGTCTGATAGGGCAACATCGTTACGATGTTTGGCGAGAGTGAGTCCCCCCCTATTTTGTTCAAAAGGGCATTTTCCCCTATAGGTATTGGTTTACCCGATGAAGAGGATGTAACACTTGTAAAATAATACCACCCGACATAACTCACTATAATAATGATAAAACCTAAGAAAAGAGCAATGGCGGGTGTAAAACGCTGACTATCCAGCATACATGGAAATTTCAATAAAGATTGATGAGTACATACACGGTTTTCCTGCCGATAATGATCAACAAGAAATGAAGAATCAAGCCCTAATAATTGAGCATAAGTACGTAAAAAACCTAAAGTATATACTTCCGCTGGTAATAAATGATATTGCCCTGTTTCTAATGCCTCAATATATGTTTGTTGAATACATGACCACTGTGCCACATCGCTTATAGACCATCCCAGCTCTTCACGACGGGCACGCAAAATTTCTCCAACGCTGGGTCTTTGCAGCGCTATTTCTTGCTCGGTTTGCGTTGTATGAACATGTTCATCCATGAGGCTTCACACATGATAGATAGTCACGTCTTTGATATGCCAATCGAACAATCGCTTGTTCAACTAAACCTGTTATAATCTGCCGGACAGGTTGAATCGAATCGACCATACCCACAGATTGCCCCGCCATAACCGAACCATTTTCAACATCCCCTTCAATAGCTGCACGACGCAACGCACCAGCCCAAAAATGCTCAATGGCGAGTTGGGCTTCTTTACGTGTTAGTTCACCTGCTTGAAAGCGTTGAATAACCTCTGCCTGATGGGTTAAAAACCGCCGACTTCCAGCATTTTTTAAGGCACGCACTGGGGCAATAGGAAAACGTTCATCAAGTTGTACAGAAACTTCTGCATCACGCGCTGAAGCACGAATAAAAGCCTTTTTAAAATT
>JAZLEM010000230.1:0-16262 GCA_045615245.1 Acetobacter sp.
ATGCAGCATTGCGTGCTGATGAAGTGAATATGCGGGTTGGACCGGGAGAGCGTTTTCCTATTCTTTGGGTTTATCATCGTAGGGGTCTACCTGTGCGCATAGAGCGTGAATTTGATACGTGGCGTCTTGTTGAAGATGCGAGTGGTCAAAAAGGATGGGTACAGAAAGCAATACTTGTTAATGACCGCGACTTCTTAGTCCCCGGCGATAAAACAGCACTTTCTGATCAGACTTCTTCAGATGGGAAGAAACTGAATTTGTCTGGTCATACAAAGAGTCGTGAAGTTGGTTATGTTTTGAATCAATCCGAGGCACGTGCTATGCGTGGAGTTGTCTTAATGTATCAGAGTGCCCAAAACACAGCTCCTATTGTTGCTCTATTACAGCCTGGTACAGTAGGAAGCATTAAGAAATGTAAAGCAGATTCCTCTTGGTGTGAAGTTTCTGTTCGCCAATATACAGGGTGGGTTATGCGCAAAGATATTTGGGGTGTGGATAGAGGAGAAAGTGTTGGGTAGAACTTACAATGAACAATACTACCTACTAACTAGACGAATGTACGAAAAGGTCATAAATAACAACACTTAAAGTCTCTCCGCTTTGTTAGGATTAAGTGGTGTAATAGATTGTTACGAGTAATAATATATATTACCCCATAGACGAGTATAAGTATCCATTTTTCAATAATAAATAAGGGCTGATGCAGATTACACGTACATCAGCCCCTTGAAAATCACACCGTACACTGTCTTGCAGTGTAACGCTCTATAGGCCTGTTTGAAAGAAGATTACTTACTGGCCTTAGCAGCGTGAGAGTCAGCCCCTTTCTTATGGTGCCGATGGTGGTGATGCTTATGATGATTTCCAGAATCTGCAGGAGCAGCAGGAGCAGCAGGAGCAGCAGGAGCAGCAGGAGCAGCAGGAGCAGCAGGAGCAGCAGGAGCAGCAGATTCCTGTGCAAAAGAAGGAGCAGCAGCACCAAAGAGAACAACGGCGGATAAAGCCGCAAATAAACTACGAGAAGTCATTTTCAAATTTCTCCGAAATATTAAAAAGAGACCTACTTTTATTCAAACACCTATGTAAAGATATTTGATTTTCTTTACACATTAGAGTCTCAAAAAAGTAGCGTGCTTAACTATTAAGCATAATTTTTTATAGAGTGTCTATATTAAAATTTCAATAAAAATAAAAAGTGTGAAGTAATACACACTTTTTACTATATTTCTCTATTGCGTGCTAAATACCAGATTAACGGTAAAAACATCACCCTTGTGTTACGTAAATATGTTGACTTATATTTACGTATTGCAGCACTTTAACTGGAGTATTTTTTTCGTTCGTGGGGGGAAAGGTAGCGTTTTCGTAAGCGAATAGCTGAGGGGGTAACTTCTATCAACTCATCATCTTCAATATAAGCGATGGCTTGTTCTAAAGACATACGGCGTGGTGGGATTAAAAGTAACGCCTCATCTTTACCAGCGGCACGTATATTGGTAAGTTTCTTTTCACGAATAGGATTGACTTCAAGATCATTTTCGCGAGAGTGTTGCCCGATGATCATACCTTGATAAACGGTTTCTCCAGCATCTATAAACAATACGCCGCGGTCTTGTAAAGAAAACAATGAGTATTGTGTGGCTGTACCATTTTCCATAGAGATAAGAGAGCCATTACGACGACTTTCCACAGAACCTGCATAAGGCCCGTAGTGTGAAAATAAACGATTCATAAGGCCTGTGCCTCGTGTGTCTGTAAGAAATTCACTATGGTACCCAATAAGACCCCGTGAAGGAATAACGAACGTAAGCCGTACTTTATCGCTTCCGAATGGACGCATATCTTGCATTTGCCCTTTGCGTAGAGACATCTTCTCAACAACAATACCGGAATAAGGTTCGTCAACGTCAATAATCACTTCTTCGTAGGGTTCTTGACGTTCTCCGGTTTTTTCATCAACACGGAAAAGAACACGTGGGCGCCCAATCGTCAACTCAAATCCTTCACGACGCATGGTTTCAATTAACACTCCTAATTGGAGTTCTCCGCGCCCAGCCACTTCAAAAGCTTCACTTTCAGTGCTTTCTGTGACATGGATGGCAATATTACTTTCTTTTTCCTTTAGCAATCTATCACGAATTTGGCGAGAAGTGACTTTTTTACCCTCACGTCCAGCTAACGGACCGTCATTGATGCGAAACGTCATGGAGAGAGTAGGTGGGTCTACGGGAATGGCTTGAAGAGGTATTTCCTGTTCATGGGCAGCAATAGTGTCAGGAACTGTGGCTTGCGAGAGACCTGCAACGGCAACAATATCTCCGGCGTGTACTTCTTCAACAGGAATGCGTTCAAGACCGCGGAACGAAAGTAGCTTTGTGAGGCGACCGGATTCTACAACTGTGCCATCAGCACGTAAGACTTTAACAGGCATATTGACGCGTGCACTTCCTTGCTCAACACGACCTGTGAGAATGCGCCCTAAAAAATTATCACTTTCAAGAATCGTTGCTGTCATAGCAAAAGGTTTATGCTTATCAAGTGCTGGAGGGGGAACATGGCGCACAATGAGCTCAAACATAGGAACAAGAGTTTCGCGTGGTCCATCAAGCGTTTCATCAGCCCAGCCTTGACGTCCAGAAGCATAAAGCATGGGGAAATCAAGTTGCTCGTCATTTGCTCCGAGGGCGGCAAATAAGTCAAAAATCTCATTATGTACTTCATCGGGGCGTGCGTCGCCTCGGTCAATTTTGTTGATGACAACGATAGGTTTTAAACCGCGTGCTAATGCTTTACCAACGACAAATTTTGTTTGGGGCAGAGCACCTTCTGCGGAGTCCACGAGCACAATGGCACCGTCCACCATACTAAGAATACGTTCAACCTCACCGCCAAAATCGGCGTGACCAGGTGTGTCTATAATGTTAATGCGTGTGTTGTTCCAAACAACTGAAGTACATTTTGCAAGAATAGTAATGCCTCGTTCACGTTCTAAGTCATTACTATCCATAGCCCGTTCGGTAACAGTTTGATTTTCCCGAAAAGTACCAGATTGTTTAAGGAGTTCGTCAACGAGTGTTGTTTTTCCGTGGTCAACATGGGCAATGATAGCAATATTACGAATATCCATAAGAGGTAAGCCTAATTCTCTGATAAACTAATGATTAAGGTTGTGGATGGTGTGACGAGAGAAACCTGTAATGTTGTCGCGGGGTATAATGTTAAGTTATCATTAACAAGCTACTATCTTTTTTCTACTATAATATAGTTCCTAGATAAGAGTAAGCGCAAATTTATAAGCATGAGTTTAATAGCATAAGATTTATATGTTTGTCACGATTTGTTGAAATACCTTAAATTTATTTGTGTTGTAAAAAAATATGATGTTCAGATAAGGAAGAAGAGGAGGAAGATATCTATAATATTTTAAAGAAACTGTTGTCTTTTTTACGTTTTTGCCAATGTTTTTGCAGGATGATAAAGGGCTGTAAAAGTGCAAATGCAAGGGCAAAAGATGTTAAAAAAAAGGAAGGAAGTAAAACCCTAGATTCTCTTCCGTTGTACCAGAGCGGTATTGTCGATCACGTAGAGGTTTTTTCTTCTCCAGATATTATCGCGCAAAGATTAGAAGAATTAGGTTTTGTTCCTGGTGAATCTGTTAAAGTTATTGCATACGCTCCACTCGGGAGAGATCCAATTGCTGTAGAAGTTGGGTTTACGCGTTTTGCTTTGCGGAGTTCTGAAGCTCGCCGTGTTATTTTACGTTAGCCATACTCACTGTTCTGATTTTTTGAATTTTCTTTGTCACGGGGGGAGTGATGGTCGATAACGTTGTTACAAAACCATTGCGTATAGCATTAGTTGGTAATCCGAATTGTGGTAAGACGGCTCTTTTTAATCAGTTGACAGGGAGTCGGCAGAAAGTCGCTAATTATGCGGGTGTGACGGTTGAGCGGAAAAGCGGTTATCTCGTAACGCCTCATGGGCGTAAGTTGCAAGTATTAGATCTGCCCGGAACATATAGCCTTTTGGCAACAAGCCCTGATGAGGCTGTAACGCGGGATGTGTGTATGGGGCGTTATAAGGGGGAACCTGCCCCTGATTTGTTGATTTGTGTAGTGGCGGCAACAAACTTACGTCTTCATTTGCGTTTTTTATTAGAGCTTCTTCAATTAGGGCGTCCGTTAATGGTCGTGCTTAATATGGTAGATGTTTTAGAAAAATACGGGATTCGTATCGATGTGCCGAGGCTTCAGAGTGAGTTAGGTGTCCCCGTTGTGACAACAGTTGGGGTACGTAATGGTGGTGCAAAAAACCTTATCGCTCTTTTAGATGAAATGATGCTACCTCAAGGTGTGTTGCAATTACCAAAGCTAAATTCAGCGGCTATTTTAGAAAATTCTTCTTGTGTGCATGATCGTGTGCGCAAAATTTTAGAAACGTGTGTTACGCGTGATCGTCCTATTGCCGTCAAATTGGAGGATGTTTTAGATCGTTGGGTATTACATCCTATTTGGGGAATGATAATTCTTTCATTCTTATTATTTATTATGTTTCAGGCTGTGTTTTCGTGGGCACAGCCTTTTATGGATATGCTTCAAGGTTTGATGAATAGATTGGGCATTTTAGTTGGTACTCTTATACCTGAAGGACCATTACGGGGGTTAGTTGTCGATGGCGTCATTGGAGGGGCAGGGACAGTTGTTGTTTTTTTGCCGCAAATTCTGATTTTGTTTTTATGGATTTTGGCTTTAGAGGAGTCAGGTTATTTACCGCGTGCCGCGTTTTTACTTGATTGTTTTATGGGGTGTGCGGGGCTTGGCGGGCGATCTTTTATTCCATTATTGTCGAGCTTTGCTTGTGCTGTTCCGGGTATTATGGCAACGCGGACGATCCAACATACACGTGACAGAATTGTCACGATTTTGATCGCACCGTTAATGACATGTTCGGCACGGCTTCCTATTTATGCTTTGCTTATCGGTGCTTTTGTTCCTAATAAATCTGTTATAGGGGTGTTTAATTTACAGGGTCTGGTTTTATTCGTACTCTACATTGTTGGTATTTTAAGTGCATTTATCGTTGCACGTGTTCTTAAGAAAGGCGGAGAAGAACGTTTTTTACTTATGGAGCTACCTCATTATCATTGGCCAAGCTTGCGTAATTTGATGTTGGGACTATGGCAAAGAGCGAAAATTTTTCTTTCTCGCGTGGGGACAATTATTGTTAGTTTAAGTATTATTCTTTGGGTACTTTCTAGTTTTCCTGCACCACCGCCAGGGGCAACGGGGACAGCTTTAGAGTGGAGTTTAGCCGGGCGTATAGGGCATATACTGGTACCCATTTTTAGCCCTATAGGGTTTAATTGGCAAATTTGTGTCGCCCTTATTGTTGGGCTTGCCGCTCGGGAAGTGGCGGTTGGTGCTTTAGGGACAGTTTATGCGATGGCAGCTTCTGAGAATGATGTTTCTGGGAGTTTGATACCGTTACTGTCAGCACAATGGGGGGTAGCAACGGCGTTTTCTCTGTTGGCTTGGTATGTTTATGCACCACAATGTCTTTCTACATTAGCTGTTATTCGTCGAGAAACTGGTTCGTGGCGAATAGTCATAATAACAGTGGTTTATTTGTTTGCTCTTGCGTATATTGCTGCGTTTTTGGTGTATCGTATTACAGGTTTGTTCATGGGGTAGTTGGTGAGTGAGAAGAGAATGGGGAGATATGCCTATGTTACAGTGGATAATAACAGGCGTTGTGGTGTTGGTATGTGTGTTTTTTTGGTTAAAAAAAATTATGCCAAAAGGGTATAACGTTTTGTGCCTGAAAATGGCTGGTTTCTTAAAACATTGGGGTATTCTACCACATGTGCAAAAGCGTTTAGAACGTCAATCTCTTTTAAGGGGATGTGGAAGTTGTAAATCGTGTGATCACGATTGTCATTGAATAAAATTAGAGAGTTTTTTTATTTTGCGCAGAGGTGTTGAGGGAATGGTTCAAACCATAAATTTTTTAGTAGAAGGGATGTCATGCACAAGCTGTGCTGTGAGGCTGGAAAAATTATTAAACCAGTTAGAGAATGTACAGGCTTCTGTGAATTTTGCAACAACACGGGTACAAGTGAGTGTTCCTGAAGGGAAGAAAAGCATAGAAGATGTGCTTGCGACTGTCGAAAAAGCAGGGTTTAGTGTTGTTTTTGATAGTGTTGACCTTACTATAACGGGTTTAAGCTGTGCTTCTTGTGTGAACAAAGTAGAAAAATTGCTTAACGCGTTGCCTTCTGTGCAGGCATCAGTGTCTCTTGTGACAGAACGTGCTCATATTCAATTTATTGCAGGGTGTGTCACTGTCGCTTCTTTGGTTGAGGCTGTTGAAAAAGGGGGGTATGAGGCAACAGTCTATAATCCTGTTTCTATAGCAGAGGAAGAAGACGAACAGACCGATTTCCATATGATAGAATGGCGATCTCGATTACGTGATTTTTTATTTGCCGCTTTGTTTACGTTGCCATTTTTGGTGCAAATGGTTGGTGTTATGTTGGGTATACACCAATTAGAAATGTCTAGAATGATTCAGCTAATTATGGCAGCAATCATTATATTTTGGTGCGGGCGTGGTTTGCATAGTGCGGCTTGGCACGCTGTTAAAACAGGCACAGCAACAATGGATGTTCTTATTGTGACGGGTGCCGATATTGCGTGGCTGTTTAGTAGTATCGTGACAATGTTTAGTTTTCAACAACCTGTTTTTTTTGAATCAGGTGTTTTTGTTGTGACGTTTGTTTTATTAGGTCGTGTCCTTGAAAGTAGAGCACGTGCGCATGCGAGAGAGGGGATGAAAAGCCTCTTAAAACTTCAACCTCGTGTTGCCCATGTTGAACAACAGGGAGAAGAAATAGATAAACCTGTTTCACACATCGTTGTTGGTGATATTTTTGTTGTTCGTCCGGGGGAATCAGTACCTGTCGATGGGGTTGTTCTTTCCGGTATTTCCGAACTTAACGAAGCTATGTTGACAGGGGAAAGTTTACCCGTTGTTAAAAAAGAAGGGACAAAAGTCTATGCCGGTACCCTCAATCAAACAGGCACGCTGCGCGTAGAAGCAACACAAATTGGTTCGCAAACGGTATTGGCGAGCATTGTGCGTATGGTGCAAGAGGCACAAGGAAGCAAGGCACACGTGCAACGATTAGTGGATAAAATTTCGGCTATTTTTGTTCCGGCTGTTTTTGGACTTTCTGCTTTAACTTTTATATTGTGGTGGATTATCGGAGGTGATTTAAGCCGTAGTGTATTAGATGCCGTTGCGGTTTTAGTCGTTGCCTGTCCTTGCTCTTTTGGGTTAGCAACACCTACAGCTATTATGGTCGGCACAGCGCTTGGGGCGCGGGAGGGTATTTTATTTAGAAATGTTCATGCGTTAGAGCAGGCATGTCGCCTTACAGCGTTAATTACAGACAAAACAGGTACTTTAACTTTGGGAAAGCCGAGTGTTGTAGAAGTAAAACCATGTGAAGGGTGGGAGGAAATACAATTATTAACATTTGCAGGTGCGTTAGAACGAAATTCGGAGCACCCTTTGGCACGTGCTCTTGTTGATTACATCACTCAAAATGGGATTACAGCATCTGCAGTGGACAATTTTCAGGCTATGCCGGGGCTTGGGGTTATCGGCGTACTACAAGGGCAACAAATTGCCCTTGGATCACCTCATTTTCTGACAGAATTGGGTTGTATTGTCGATGAACCCCTTATTCAGAGTTGGCAAGAAAAAGGTTTTACAGCTGTTGGCGTGGCTTGTGAAAAACAAAGTGTTGGCTATTTTGCTTTAGCCGATCAAATTCGACCGGAAGCTTTTTCAGCTGTGAAGGCTTTTAAGCAACGTGGTCTTCATCTGATTATGTTAACAGGCGATAACGCGCGTGTTGCACGTGTTGTTGGAGATCAGATGGGTATTGACGAGGTGTATTCAGGTGTTCTTCCAAGCGAAAAAGCAGCCGTGGTAGATCGCTTAAAAAAGGAAAAACATTCTGTTGGTATGGTTGGCGACGGTTTGAATGATGCTCCTGCTCTTGCATCGGCGGATGTGGGTTTCGCTATTGGCGCGGGGGTTGATGTGGCTTTAGAAACAGCGGATATTGTCCTCATGCATAGTAATCTTTTAGCCGTCGAAGATGCTATTTCATTGTCTCATGCGACAGTGCGTAAAATATGGCAAAATTTATTTTTTGCCTTTGGCTATAATATTTTAGGCTTGCCGTTGGCGATGTCGGGCTATCTCGTTCCTGCTGTCGCTAGTGCGGCTATGGCAATGAGCTCTGTTTCTGTTGTGAGTAATTCTTTATTACTGAACCGTTGGAAATCATGCCGGCATAAAGTGAATAATTCTCTTCTGTCGACAGTCGATAAGAGCTAATGTAATATCGTTTTTCTGAAGAAAATGTAGGGTTGGGGTGGGATCTATGGCTACTCCTTGACAGGCGTTAACAATAACGATGGTATCCATATTATGGGCATAGGCATCGAGGGCAGTTGCTTTGACACAATAATCGAGGGCTAAACCGCAGATAAAAATGCGGGTTATGTTTTTTTGTTGTAAAAGATCGAAAAGAGAAAGGTTGTCAGAAGTAATTCCCTCAAAAGCAGAGTAACTTTCTTTTGTTGTCTCCATACCTTTGAAAACAGCGAGGGTATGATGAGGCAAACGCAAAGAGGAAGATAAGGCAGCGCCATATGTATGCGAAACACAATGGCGTGGCCAAGGTCCAGCAGGTTTTGCTGTCTTAAAAGAAGAGTGAAAAGGCGGATGCCAATCTTGGCTGGTTATGATACAGCCAAAGGGTAAAAAAGCGAGTGCGTTAATGGAAGGGAGAATTTTATCGCTTTCAGCAATTGCTAAAGCGCCATGGGGGAGAAAATCATTTTGTACATCAACAATTAAAAGCGCATCATGTGAGTCCAAAATAAAAACATCACTCTGCATGGCATATGATTCATGTTATCGCTATGAGGTGGTGGGTAAAAGGCGTGCTAGGGTACGTTTTCTTCCAATAAGAGGGAGTAAATCACGTAATTCTGGTCCATGATCTTCTCCTGTTAGGGCTAGGCGAAGGGGATGGAATAAAGATTTGCCGCAACGTCCTGTTTGTTCACGTAGAGCAGTTGTCCATGTTTTCCACGTTGTGGTATCCCATGGCTCTTGGGGGAGTAGAGCGGCCGCTTCTTTCAGAAAAGTCTCTTCTCCCTCTTGAACAGGAGGAAGAATATCTTGAGTTGTAATATTGTACCAAAGTCGCGCTTCCGATAACAAGTCTAGATTATTTCGTACGGCGAGCCAAAATTCTTCTGTCGCTCCGTTAGGAAGACGGTTTGCAACATCTTTATAAGGGAGTTGAGCAAGAAGTTTATGGTTGAGAGAAAGAAGTTGCCGGATATCAAAACGGGCTGCAGATCGCGAGATATGGGAGATCTCATATTGATCGGCTTGTTGGGCAAAGGGCAGCAGAACGGGGTCGTCAGAGCTTCCTAAACGTGCTAAATAAGAGACAAAAGCCTCTGCTTCTATCCCAGATTGTCGTAATGTTCGAAGTGAATAAGAATCAAAACGTTTCGAGAGTTTAGAACCATCTGTATCGAGTAAAAGTGGAATATGGGCGAAAGAAAAAGGAGGTGATTGAGCGCCTAAGGCTTGCGCAATGTCAAGTTGTATACCTGTATTGGTGACGTGATCTTCACCACGGATAATATGGGTTATTCCGGTTTCTAAATCATCAACAACTGAGGCTAAAGCATATAAAATAGTGCCATCAGCTCTTACAAGAACAGGGTCAGAAACAAGGGGGAGTTTAACATGACAGTCTCCCATAAGCATATCGTGCCAATGGATCGTTGTATCAGATAATTTAAAACGCCAGTAGGGAACTTTGCCATTCGCTTCTGCACGGGCGCGTTGTTCCTCTGTCATTTTCAACATCGCTCGATCATATATGGGAAGACGACGTTGCCGAATTTGCAATTCGCGTTTTTTTGCAAGTTCTTCCTGGCTTTCAAAACATGGGTATAGACGACCAGACGCTTTTAGGCGTTCGATAGCACGTGCATACCTATCGAGTCGTTCTGTTTGGCGAAATGTTTCGTCCCAGGTAATACCCATCCAGCGTATATCTTCTTGAATCGCCTTAACAAATTCTTCGCGTGAACGTTCGGTATCTGTATCATCAATACGAAGTTGGAAATGTCCTCCATAATGGCGCGCATATAAGGCATTAGCAATAGCAAGACGCGCATTACCAACATGAAGAAAACCTGTAGGGCTTGGAGCAAATCGAAGTTTCATTACTGTTTATTATCGTTGTGAATAGTTGTGAGAAGAAAAGAAAATAAGGGAAGAACTACTGACGAAGAATGAAAAAACGAAAGATAAAAAACTAAAGATATCGAGAGATTTCATGTTCTTCATCTTCTATAAGTCTGCGAGGGTCAAGAGCACGCCAATCACGTTCCATTGGAGTTGCCGGATCCGCTGCAAAATGTTCTATTTCATGGGCTGACTGCCAAGCATTTTCATCGGCACCAACAACAACGGCATCTTCTCCAAAATTGCGCCATGTTGTCAGAATATCATGAGTTGATGTTCCTCGATTACGACAACGCTCTATACTATCACGCACATAAGCACGGGCAAAAGCGTTTGCGTGCGAGAGATCATGAAAGATTTTAACTTCCTCAACCACGTTATCATTACCTTCGATAGAGAGGTCAATAATTCGTACAGACCATGTTTTTTCTTGGGGAGTAGAAGGGGGAGCAGAGGATGGCGGTGTTTTTTCAGTCATGACAATCTCTTTGGATAGGGGAGTTTTTAGAGGATGGAAATAAAAATTCTCTGCCTGTTTTGACACGTTGAACACCATTATACGCGATAATATCGGCAGTCGCATAGGTTTCATTCCACAATTTAGGAATATATGACCCTGTGCCAACAATATCAATAGGGGCTTTTGCATCTGCCATACAAGCACATTTTGTGACCCCAAAACCAGAAGATGCCACAATCCCAACCGAAGAAAAACCAGCTTCATCTAATGTGTCGCGCATTTTCCAGATGGCTGCAGCAGAAACACCTGTACCAATGAGGTAGTGGAGTTCTTTGTCTGAACGGTAACGACGCAGAGAGTCAGGCGCATGGCGGTTGAGAACAGCATAAGAATCTTGAGGGTTAAGACCTTCTATAAAACGCCCGCCATGTGTATCTAGCCGTACCGATAAACGCCCAGCCTGTGCAAGTTCGGGAAAACGGTGGCAAACAGCCAACGCGTCTGTAAGTTCTTGTCCAAAATAATCAACTAAAACAATAAGATTCGCATCAGGAAATTGTGAATGGAACATTTCTGCAGCACGTACAGTAGAGCCGGCATATCCAATCAAAGCGTGTGGCATCGTGCCAAACCCACGTGTACCACCAAAAAAAGGGGCTACAGCATCGTTGGCGGTTCCAACAAAACCAATGGCGCCATCTTTAGAAGCGGCTCTGCTTCCAACAGAGGCGGCATAAGCCATCAGTTCTTGCATTTCATAGCCGGCACAGTGGCGGGCATCCATGGCAAGGAAACGCGTTTGAGGAAGAGAAATAGCCATTTGATAAGCACGTAATGCAGCCACACAGGCACAGCCAAGTTTTTGGAGGAGTATCGTTTCTAAATCGACTAATTGGCTGAAAGGTCCGGTAATATAGAGGAGAGGTTCCCCAGCCCCTACCCATTTCCCTTCTGGATGAAGTAAGTCTACCGAATATTGGCAACCGCGTGCGGTTAAAATAGTGTTTAACCACGCAAGCATAATGTTGGGAGCAGAAATAACAGGGGTACGGATAAAAAAGGCGTAAGTGACGGTACAATCACCAAACCGATCGAGAATTTCTTTGACACGGTTAAAATAAGAATCGGTTCGTGTGCGAATATGATCATTTGTTGACAGCGCACTAGAAAAAGCCTGTGTTACCCCTGGTAAGTCTGTAGAGTTTAAAGAAAGAGACATCTGTGTAAATATCAGGTACGTACTGTTAATTCTTCCGCGATGAGAAAAGCCAGCTCTAATGATTGTTCGGCGTTCATGCGGGGGTCACAAAATGTTTCATAACGATGAGCAAGGTCTGCCTCTGTGATGAGGGGGGAGCCCCCAAGGCATTCTGTAACGTTTTGACCTGTCATTTCTAAGTGAACACCGCCAGCAGGCACATTTTCAGCTGCACAAATATGAAAGAAACTTTTTACTTCACTGATAATTGAGTCAAAAAAACGGGTTTTAAATTTTTGCTGTGTCACAATAGTATTCCCATGCATAGGGTCACTTAACCATGTTACTTGTTTACCTTGCTCACGAATAGATCGCATAATGGGAGGAAGAAATTGGCTGATTTTATCAGCACCCATACGGGCGATAAGTGTTATTCTTCCCGCTTCGTTTTTGGGGTTCAAAATTTCATGAATGCGGCAAATATCTTCAGCACAAGCTGTCGGCCCTACTTTGATACCAATAGGGTTTTGTACCCCGCGTAGAAACTCAACATGGGCACCCTCTGGCTGGCGTGTGCGGTCACCAATCCATACAAAATGGGCAGAACAATCATACCATTGCCCTGTGGTTGAATCGATGCGCGTTAGGGCTTGCTCATACGGTAAAAGTAAGGCTTCGTGAGAGGTATAAAACTCTGTTTCGTCAACTTGTGCCGAAGAGGTCGCGTCAATACCACAAGCTTGCATGAAGGCAAGCGTTTCGCCAATGCGTTCCGCCATCACACGGTAGCGGTTGGCGAGAGGCGAACACTTTACAAAATCAAGATTCCAAAGATGGACCTTATGGAGGTTGGCATATCCTCCGTGTGAAAAAGTTCTTAATAAATTAAGGATGCCGGCAGATTGAAAATAACCCGTTTCCATACGAAGTGGGTCTGGTTTACGAGCTTCTGGCGTAAACTCGGCGCCGTTAATAATATCTCCCCGATAAGAAGGGAGGGTAACATTATTTTTGGTCTCGGTATCTGACGATCGTGGTTTAGCAAATTGTCCAGCCATACGTCCTACTTTAATGATAGGTACTTTGGCACCGAATGTGAGGACAACAGCCATTTGTAACAACACACGAAACATATCTCGAATAATATCGGCTTTGAACTCTTGAAAACTTTCGGCACAAGAGCCACCTTGAAGAACAAAGGCTTTTCCTTGCGCGGCTTGGGCTAAATGGTGTTTTAATCGTCTTACTTCGCCGGCAAAGACAAGGGGAGGGTAGGTGCTGAGACGTTGTTCAACGGCGTGAAGAGATTCTGTATCTGAATAGGAAGGAACTTGCTGAATGGGAAAAGAGCGCCAACTTTCTGGCGACCAAGATGTGTGGTGATCCTGTACAGACGTTGTAAGCATAAAAACAATTCCTAACAGATCTACGAAAAGTGGTGATCGTTATGTGTTGACCACATGAGAATAAGAACTTCTAATATAAAAAAGGCAAAAAATGCAAGTTCTTTAGTTTTTTGAAAGAGGAGAAAGAGCAAACTATCACGTATTTTAACGTAATGATTTTAGAATACAAAACGAAACGAAAATGAATTTTTTTATGACAACAATAATAGATTTTTCTTGTGTTTTTCGTGATAACGTATTGAAAGGTGGAGACCTATTTAACTTTTAAGGAGAAACGCGTGCGGATAGCGGTCATTGGCGGTGGGTATGTGGGCTTGGTTTCGGCAGCCTGTTTCGCAGAGTTTGGTATGCATGTTGTCGTTGTGGAAACGAATGTTGAGCGTATATCTCTGTTACAACAAGGGCACGTTCCTATTTATGAACCCGGGTTAGAGTCTATGCTCCTGACACATATGCAAGCGGGGCGACTTATTTTTGTCGATGATCTGTCTTTTGCTGTGCAAGGGGCAGAATCCGTTTTTATTGCTGTAGGGACTCCACCGCGGAAAGAAGACGGGGCAGCAGATATGTATGATGTGCATAAAGTCGCCCGTCAAATAGCACAAGCTTTAACAAATTATACAGTGATTGTGACCAAATCAACCGTACCGGTTGGCAGTAGTCGCAGAATTGCAGAAATTATTCGTCAGGTACGACCTGATTTAGAATTTGATGTTGCCTCAAATCCGGAATTTTTACGTGAAGGAAGAGCGATTGAGGATTTTATGCACCCTGAGCGGGTGATTATTGGGCTTGATACCAAGAAAAAAACCTTTCCCACTCGTGCTGAAAAAGTGATGAGGCGTGTTTACGCCTTATTTGATCGTTCTGCCTCTGTGCCATTAATTTTTACAAGTTTAGAAACGGCAGAACTTACGAAATATGCTTCTAATTCTTTTCTTGCTATCAAAATCTCCTTCATCAATGAAATGGCAGATTTGTGCGAAAAACTTGGGGCAAATGTTCAAGATCTGGCGCGGGGTATGGGGTTAGATTCGCGCATTGGGTCACAATTTCTTGAGCCTGGACCAGGCTATGGTGGTTCGTGCTTGCCAAAAGATACGTTGGCTTTATCACGTATTGCCCAAGAAAATCATACTGTCTGCCGTCTTGTTGAAGCAGCTGTACACGTTAATGAAGGGCGTAAAGCCTCGATGGCAGGGCGTATTATCACAGCCTGTGGAGGTGTTAACGGAAAGGTTATTGCCATTTTAGGGTTAACATTTAAGCCGGGTACCGATGATATGCGCGAATCTCCTGCTATTCCTATTTTGCATCGGTTAGCAGAAGCAGGGGCTGTGTTACAGGTTTACGATCCAGAAGGAATGAAAACGGCAAAATCTTTGTTACCGGAAGATATTCGCTATTGTGAAGAGGTTGACACCGCAATACGTGGTGCAGATGCCCTTGTGCTTATTACAGATTGGGATATATTTCGAACACTTTCACCACAACATTTAGCCCAAGAAATGCGTGGAAAAATTATCATGGATTTACGCAATATTTTTGACGCGTCCACGATGTATCAAGCAGGGTTTGACTATCACTCTATTGGGCGTCCTTTATCGTGAGGGTTTATTGAGTTTATTCAGAAAGAATAAACGTTGAAGCGTGAGCTGATGGCGTGTGTTTATTGCCTTGAAAGCTGTATCGGTTATTTTAGCAATGCAAAAGCATGGTTGACGGGCAAAATTCTCATTTTAATTTTTGTTTGTTTTTCAATATCGCGTAAAAAAAGCCGTTCGTTTGGTGCACAGAGTATGAGTGCCGATCCCCTTTGCGTGGCACGTCCTGTACGCCCCACACGGTGAAGGTAAATATCGGGCTGTTCTGGCACATTGTGTTGAATGACTTGCGCAATAGCGTCAATATCGATTCCCCGTGCCGCCACATCTGTGGCAACAAGCACATAAATTCTGCCAGAGGCAAAACAAGCCAGCGTTTTTGTGCGTTTTTGTTGGGGTAAATCGGCATGAAGAGGGGCAGCGGCGATTCCTTCTTCGTGGAGAGCATGGGCAATCTGATCTGCCTCTGCTTTTGTGCGGACAAAAACCAGACTGCGTAGGCGTGGTGCGCGCGTAAAAAAGTTTTTTAAGAAAGGTAATTTGGCATTGTTCTCCATAAAAATAGCGGCGTGGCGAATGCTGCCCTGTTGTGTTTGGAGATGAGAAGAGGGAGGATAAGGCGCAGAGGGCGGCGAATTTGTAAGCGTAATCTCTTTGGCTTTGTGTAACAGGCGCTTGAATAAAGGAGGTTGGTCATGCGGGCGTGTGGCAGAAAAAAGCAATGTTTGCCGGGGCTTGGGCAAATAATCAACGATCGTCATAGTTTCTTTGAGAAATTCATGAGAGAGAAGTCGATCACTTTCATCGAGCACAACAAAGTGGCACGTGTCAAGGCACGATACATGGTCAGCAAGTAAATCAAGAAGTCGCCCTGGGGTGGCAATCAAAACAGTACTCGTGCTGTTGGATTTGGTTAATTGCCTAGTCAGTTGTTGGGTTAATTGTTGGGCTTGTTCAGCTTTATCAAGCCCGCCTAAAAGAGAAATAATAGAAAGGGTGTGAGAGGTTTTTTTTGTCTTTTTAGGGGTGTTTTTCTCTGTCGTTTTTGTAGTTTTTTCTTTCGTTATTTTTGTCAAATTTTCAAAGACTTTCGCCGTTTGGAGAACGAGGTCGCGAGTAGGTTGTAAAACAAGCAACACACCGGAGGTATGTTGAAGTTTTTGAATCAGCGGAAGGGCATACGCAGCCGTTTTTCCCGTTCCAGTCGGGGCTGTGACGATCATATCATGCCCTGCGAGGATAAG
>JAZLEM010000231.1:0-2878 GCA_045615245.1 Acetobacter sp.
AGATGGGTTTATGGCTTCCCAGAACTTTCTCCTCACCAAGCCCAAGCTATAGCCGCAGCAACACGCGTTTCAAACCCGGGCTGTTATCCAACAGGGGCTATCGGGCTGTTACGCCCTCTTATTGATGCAAATCTTTTACCAAGAGATTACCCTCTGTGTATTAACGCTGTAAGCGGTTATAGTGGTGGCGGGCGATCCATGATTGAAGCCCATGAACGTGATGGTGGTCCCGCTTTTATCCTCTATGGACTGACGCTTGACCACAAACATATCCCTGAAATTTGCCAACATACCGGGTTAACACGCCGTCCTATTTTTGTCCCCTCTGTCGGGCATTTTGCGCAAGGCATGATTGTCTCTATTCCCCTCCACCTTGATGAACTTCATGGTGCTGTTACCGCAGAAGATCTCTACACCGTTCTTAAGAACCATTATGACACTAACAATACTAGACAAGGTCAAAAACAGACGCAAAAAATAGTGCGCGTTATTTCCCCAGAAAAGACCCTTTTAGACACCACCCTTTCAGCTGAAGCCCTTGCAGGAACTGATTTTATGGAGCTTCGCGTGCATCATAGCCCCCACCACAAACATGTGGTTTTAACAGCACGGCTTGATAACCTCGGTAAAGGGGCTTCAGGAGCTGCCCTTCAAAACATCAAGCTCATGCTCGGGCTCACCTAACGCCCAGATATTTTATTTTTTTATGTTTGACCAGGATCAACAAATCTCAAACCACGGATCGGAACAGATGCCTCAAACCACAGGGTCGGCACTCCTCAACAGAATCTCAATCATGAGTCATGATGTTCCTCTTCGGGATCTCCCTTCTAACCACGGGTCATGACCCGTGGTTAGAAAACGAAGACCATACCCGTGGTTCAAAAGTAAAAGCCAAGCCCCGAAGTGTGAAACACGCGAAAAAATCTCACGCCGTGGTCTGGAATAAGTAATCCAAACGTGGGGTCATGACCCCGCGTTAGTGAGATATTGCCTTATTAAGATATGAAGCTTGAAATATTTAAAATATTAAATAAATATTAAATTAAATTTTTAACAAAACCTTTATTTTTTACTTGCTTTTTCTTATCGAGAAGATTAAATTTCCTCCCAAGTTTTTGCTAATGAAAGTCATCATTACCCCCCCCTTATCATTTTGATAATAGGGTAGGTGTGGGTCTCTTTTTGATTTGTTACACCTTAAGGAGACTTCTTACTCATGCGTCTACGTCTACGCTCTTTCCTGCTAACCTCCGCTTTAACTTTCGCCCCTGCTCTCGCCTCCGCCACAACCATCTCCGGGCTCTATGTCGACGGCGGCGCTGGCTATAACGAAGTGCAAGACCAACACGTCCACGCCAATAGCTCAGCAAATGGCGACGTTGTGCCTAAATTCTCCGTCAATCACGGCACAGGCTTTACAGGATTCGGTGCCGTCGGCTACGGCTTCGGCAACGGACTACGCGTCGAAGCCGAAGGACTCTACAACTTCTCACATGATGCCTATACATCAGATACATCAGAAGAATCCATGTCTTCTTCGCCAGTCTTGCCCGACTATCAAAAAGCTAAAGGCTTATGGGTTATACCACCAAATGCTAAGGGTAATCCGACCCCCTATTATCTCACTCTGCAAAAAGTCGACGAAGCACCAGAATGGATGACAAATGGAGAAAATATCCAAAAGGCAGTAGATGACTTTTATGGCCGTATGCGATATCCATTTCCTATGTATGAAGATCCTTTTTGGCCTTGGGGAAATGTAGCGCCACTTGTTTCTCCAAATGCATTTCCTAGTTGGCATGATGGAGAATCGGAAACGATGACAAATTGTTCTGACTGTTATTTTTTCAACTTGCTGACACAAGCGCAAGTCACAGAACTAGAAAATGGACAACTTCCCTTAAGCACCGCTAGCTTTGAGAATGTCGTGAAGGTAGCTGATGTTTTGAAGGCCTCTTCTGAAAGTATAAATGGTGGATACTATAATCCGTTGATAGATTCGAATGGATTGCCTCACGGGATTTATTATGTAGGTGATATCTATAGAAATCATGGGGGTACAGCTGGTGGTCCTCTTTTGAGCAAGCAAACAGGTCCTCTTGACAATTTTATACAGCCTCTTCGTTACGAAGATGGGAAACTGGTTTACAGTTACCAAGGAGCCTTGGAAACTAGTGCCCCAGTTCGCTTGGTTCAAGTGGGTGTTTATAATAATGCGCTCCCCCGCCTCCCTTCGACAGAAACGACAAGAACCGTTCCATACCAGCACAATGGCACGGATGAGTCTTGGGGTGGTTTTGCCAATGTGTTGTATGACTTTGACCTTGAACGCCTCTTTGGGCTGAAATCCATTGTTACACCTTTTGTCGGCGGTGGTGCTGGTTATCTCTGGCAACGGTATAACAGACCGAATACTATGATCGCTGCTATTACCGGCACACATGGCGGGTTCTCATGGCAAGGCATTGCCGGCGTGGCTTTTGATACAGGTATCTCGGGCTTACAAATTACCGCGCAATATCGCATGATCGGGCAACCCGGTTCGTTCTACAACGGCGCCTTTAACTACGGCACCGAAGGCGGACACGCGAACTTTGACCAACGCTTTAATCACCAATTTATCGTAGGCTTCCGTTATGCTTTCCAGAACCGACCTATTCATCATATTCAACCGCCAGCTGTTAGACCTATCGTTGCTGCAGCCCCCGCGCCTGTGCCGGCACGCTCATATCTTGTATTTTTTGATTGGAACCAATATGCTCTTACGTCACGAGCACGGCAAATTGTGGTGGAAGCCGCGCATGCACCGTCGTATGTGCATACCACGCGTATTAACGTAAATGGCTATACCGATAGCTCTGCCGCTCCCGGTCCT
>JAZLEM010000232.1:0-10082 GCA_045615245.1 Acetobacter sp.
CTGCATAGCGTGGTAAAGGAAGCCCTGTTACCGTACCTTTTGTTACCTCCTCTGTATGGTCAACAGCAGTAGTTGGTGGTAAATTTGCCGCAGGTACTGCTGATGCCTGAGTTAGCGTTGCAAGTGCAGAAGATGCTGGAGCAGCAACTGCCGTTAAGGCAACACCCGTCGCTGCAACGACAACGTGATGCCGAAGATGTTTTTTCTCGCCCAGCTGTTTCACATGTAATTGTTTCATGTGTGTATGTGCATGCACATGTTTTCTAACATGCCAAGAAGTATGGTTATGGTGTTTTTCTGAAGCATAGACAGAAAACACTGGCATAACTGGCATGATCGTCACGCAACCTAATACGTATAACAACACTCTTAACTGACTTGAGCTTGAAAAAGAATAGACAAACATCAAAAAACCACCTCTTTTACCAATCTACACAAATAAACATCTATCGAAGAATGTACGAACATATAAAGGAACTATATGCCAACATTTTAGAAGACCAGTTGACGACATGCACCTACATACTCTAGAAAACTAACCAACCCCAAACAGCTTACTCCTTTCAATAGAGATTCTCTCTCTAATCTCATAACTTTCAAACCAGACTCACATACAATGAGCTCTCCTCCCATTTCTACAACAACACTACGTAATTCTTCCAATCCCGCGACACCCATTTTTTTTCTGCGTGTCTCATCTATAGAAAAAGACGCTACCCCATGCCAATCATGACAAAAAGCTACAACGCCAGATCCCATACCAAATAGGACAACACGCGTGCCAATAGCCACTGTTGCAGCGGCCATCATAAACGCTGCATGTAAACGTTCATACTCCGCATTGACCACAATAATGGCGAGTTCGGAAGAAGTAAGAGGCTTTCGCATTTTTTTATTTCCGCATAAACTCACTCTTACAAACTGAACAATACGGATCAAGACTTACTGGCACTTCTGAGAAACGCATTGCCAAAGCATCAAAACATAACAAACGCCCTACGAGCGAGGTACCAATACCCGTTAATTCTTTAATGGCCTCTGTTGCCTGTAGAGTACCCATAACACCCACGACGGCCCCTAACACACCAGATTGAGAACACGTTAGCGCTTCAACCCTTCCTTCTTCTTGAGGAAAAATACAATGATAACACCCTTGCTTTGGCTGAAAAGCAGTAATCTGGCCTCTAAACTCTTGTACTGCCGCAACAATAAGTGGTTTACACGAATATACACACCCTGCGTTAACATTATAGCGGGTTTCAAAATTATCAGACCCATCACACACCAAATCATACTGCTGAATAATATCTAACGCAACTGTTGTCTCTAAACGTATATCCCATACATCGATACGCACTTGCGGATTTAATGCTGTCAATTTTTGTGCTGCTAAAGAAACCTTTTTCTTCCCTATAGAAGCCGTATCATATAAAACCTGTCGCTGAAGATTCGAGATATCTACGACATCATTATCTATTAACCCAATACGCCCGACCCCTGCTGCTGCCAAGTATAACGCAACGGCTGAACCAAGCCCACCAACCCCTACGACAAGGACAGAAGATTCTTTTAACGCCATCTGCCCCTTCCCACCTAATTCATGTAACAAGATATGGCGAGAATAACGTTGAATTTCATCAGCAGACAAATCTATATCCATACAACAGTTTACTCCCTAATCCATAGCTTATCTTGTTAAAATTCAGGTAAAATTTATGCCGTGACTTTCAACACACGACATACACTCCATAAATTATCAATAATGCCTTACATAAAACGTTATAAAAAATAATAAATTGATCAGTATTTTTACCTTTATTACGTCGTGCAATCTTTCATATGATTTTACCTCTTACATCCTTTATACTTTGTTCTTAACCTTTACCCCCTGTTATACAACACTATAACTAAATAAAGTAATATCTACTCATCAAAAAAATACATCAAATAAATAAACTATTTTCACTACTTTTATTTCTATTCCTTTTAGCTCTATTTTAGTTTATAAACCCAATACACCGTTAAAAAAAAACATCAGCTGTTTATGCCACCCCCCCTCATATTATAAATATCATAAAAGGATAAACCAATGCTTCTCAATGTTATTGAACACACCCCTGAACCATCGGCTTTATGTCATGCTCTTCCCATTGTATTCCTCCATGGGCTGTTTGGTCGCGCTCGCAATTTCGGTTTTGTTCAACGTCGCCTTGCCACAACTCACCGTACATTAGCTATTGATCTCCGCAACCATGGAGAAAGTCCGCATGGTCCCATGTCTTACCCTGTTATGGCACAAGATGTGTATGAAACTCTCAAATTTCACATGGCCGAACCATGCACACTCCTTGGTCATTCCATGGGCGGAAAAACAGCGATGATGTTAGCACTATTATACCCTCAAAGCGTTAAACACTTAATTGTTGTTGACATAGCGCCAGATCATGGAGGTTTTTCTTGCCCAGATTTGCCACAAAAATTAGAGACTGTCGTTTTCCCACAAAAACTTGATACCCATAACGCCAACGCTCTTTTACAACCAATAATTACCGACAACGCAGTAAGGCAACTCATGATACAAAATATTCGTTTAGGAGAAAACCCAGGATGGAGCATCGGGCTTCGTGAAATTCTCACCGCACTACCTCTTATTACGAACTGGCCGTCTCTCCCTAAAAACACTTGTTACACGGGTCCGACTCTTTTTATACGAGGCGAAAACTCTCCTTACATACGACCCAAAAATTACTCAACTATGCGTCATTTGTTTCCCAATTACACGTTGGAAAGTATTGCTGGCGCAGATCACTGGGTACATGCCGATGCGCCAAAACAATTTTTAGCATGTGTTGAGCATTTTTTAGCTACGCATATGTAAATTATTCTTTACCACTAATATCCTATTACATAAATCAGATACCTACACAATTAGAAGAAGAAAATTATCAAGATAAATATTTACAAGATTACTCTACACTCTTAACTGTTATTTCATTCAATTAGCCAGTCTTGATTTCTTTTTAATTTTCTACTACCGTTAGTAAACTATTTGTTCGTTACGGGTTTCTAAGTCTGAGGATGACATCATAATTCATAGACAAACTATCACTTTTGTATTCTCTCTTTAACAAACCCCACCAGAGAAATAACTAATAACCCAAAAACAGTTCTTTCTTAAGTAATCTTTTAAACTAACTTGTAAAAAGTTTTAAGTGCTGTATTTACATTTTGTCTTACTATTAAATAGAGTGTTAGAGATAATTAACAAAGCCCTACTGCTCTCCCCTATACCTGTTAACCTCACCTATAAACATAAATCTATAAACATAAAAAGCTATTGCCATGCCTTTATTAGACCATCCTTCCTCACACAATAACAGCCATAACCATTGTCACCATCATCATACCCCGGTCTCTTTTGGAAGAGCTTTTGCCATTGGCATTGCCGCAAATACTTCTTACCTTATCATAGAAGCTATTTGTGGTGTGCTCTATCACTCTCTTTCCCTCTTAGCCGACGCTGGGCATAATCTCTTTGATGTTATTACGCTTGCAGCAGCTTGGCTTGCCGATTATCTCTCTCATAAAAAGCCTTCCTCCTCTTTTACCTATGGCTTACGTCGCTCTACTATTCTGATCGCCTTTATCAATGCACTTTTGCTTATTGTCGTTGCGGGAGGTATCATCTGGGCTGCCATTTTACATCTTCTTAACCCTCCCACGCCTCTACCCACAGAACAAGGTATGATGATCATTGCTACGTTAGGTATTGTCGTCAACGGGTTTTCAGCTATGCTTTTCTCCTCTGGACAAAAAGATGACATCAATATCCGTAGCGTTTTTTTACATATGTTATTTGATGCCTTAAGTTCTTTTTCTGTGGTTATTGCAGGTGCACTGATTCTTCTTACAGGGTCTCATTGGATTGATCCTACCCTGAGCCTTATCATTGCCTCTGTCATATGTTTCGGCACATGGTCTTTACTAAAAGATTCCTTGCATATGACACTTGACGCTGTCCCTAAAAAAGTCAATGCTA
The DNA here is from genome assembly GCA_045615245.1 of Acetobacter sp. Taxonomy (GTDB): domain Bacteria; phylum Pseudomonadota; class Alphaproteobacteria; order Acetobacterales; family Acetobacteraceae; genus Acetobacter. The sequence goes on from JAZLEM010000232.1 coordinate 4,040, forward strand.
CTGGACTAAAAACCTACTTACGTAATATTCCAGGTATTACTGATTTTCATGATTTGCATATTTGGTCTATCAGTACAACGGAAACTGCACTCACTGTTCACCTTGTGCGCTCCTCAACACCGTTAACACCACAAGCAGAAACCAAACTCCTTAGTGATATTATCCACACATTACATCAGCGCTTTGGTATTGCCCATTCTACTGTGCAAATTGAGACACAAGATTATGCTTCCTTTTGTATCACACATATACCCGTATAATTTAACAACCATCTATTTTAAGTTATGACACCTGTTTCTCTCCCCAAAAGCAATAAAGACTTTGCTTTTATCGGTCTTCTCGTAAGCCTCTTTGTACTTGGACTTAAATACGCTGCCTATCTTGTCAGTAATAGTGTTGCCCTTTATGCTGATGCTGTAGAAACGATTATCAATGTTATTGCCGCCATTAGTAGTCTATGGGCTTTAAGTATTGTTGAGCAACCAGCTGATCACAACCATACTTATGGTTACTATAAGGCAGAATATCTCTCTGCCGTTGCTGAGGGTACCCTTGTTATCATTACTGCTTTTATCATCGGACATGATGCTATAAGAGATTGGCTTCATCCCCGCCATCTCCTTGCACCTTGGAAAGGGTTAGTTCTGAGTGGCATCGCAACACTGATCAACCTCCTTTGGGGCATAACTATGATACACACAGGACGCGAACGGCGTTCCCCAGCACTTATTGCGGGTGGGAAACATATTCTCTCCGATGTTTGGGCAGGTGCAGCACTTGTTATTGGAGTTAGCCTCGTCTGCATCAGTGGTTGGGAGCGGCTTGATTCTTTTCTTGCAGGATGTATTGCCCTTAAGGTACTCCAGACAGGTTGGGAAGTAATGCAAGATTCTATAGCAGGACTCATGGATCGTGCTCCAGACCCAGAAACATTTCAACAAATCCGTAACATTATTGCTGAAAATGGACAAGGGGCTATCGAAGTCCATGATATTCGCACACGTATTGTTGGAGCTATGACATTTTTAGACTTTCACATGGTTGTACCCGGAGATATGAGTGTTATACAAGCCCATGATATTTGTGATCGCATAGAAGAAGCTCTCCACACCATGATGGGAGACACTCTCATTCATATACATGTTGAGCCAGATTTTTTGGCAAAACACGAGGGTATTATTTTTAGTCCTATAAAAAAACCGTTACATCATAAAATGTCCTCATAAACTAAAAATAATATTTAAAATTCTCTTATTATCGTTGAGACACAAGACAAATCAAAAGACAGGTCAAAACAAAGCTTACAAAAAGCAAATCAATCCCGCTAAAACCCACATAATTAAATAAACAACATCTAAAGTAATTTTTTATTCTCTCTTGTTACTCTCTAAAAAAATATCTAACATAAAAATACACACACTAAATCCTCTTAGATTTTCATATTGACTACTTTCGGAAGTTTCTTTCTGTGTTGCCTATAACAAAATTTACCTACCATATCACGAAGTATATGCACAATAAATCTGTAAATTTACGGATTGAACTTTTTTATTGGTTAGGTGCTGCTATTGTTGGAATTATAGCTGTTGCCTTCGCTGAGGCTGCCGATTTAGCAACACGATTTCGTATTTTTGTGACACATAACCATCCTTGGACTATGTTATTTATTGCTCCTGCAGGGATTACCTTCTCTCTATGGGTAACGCGTACATGGTTTCGTGGTGCACAAGGTAGTGGTATTCCTCAAGCAATTGCCTGCTTGCATCTCTACGACATGGAGACTGTCGATCGTATTCTTTCATTGCGTATTTCCATCGCAAAAATTTGTTTAACATGTTTTGGTCTGTTTGTCGGTGCTTCTATTGGAAGAGAGGGTCCAACAGTACAAATCGGGGCATCCATTATGCATACTGTCGGACGATTTGCCAAAATAACTAACGTCAGTTATAAACATGCCCTTATTAAGGCTGGAGCCGCGGCTGGTGTTGCCGCAGCATTTAATACCCCTCTTGCAGGGATTGTATTCGGTATTGAAGAACTTTCTCGATCCTTTAAACAATACACAAGTGGCGTAATGCTCACCTGTGTTATTATTTCTGGTATTACCGCTATTTCACTCGTTGGTAATTATACCTATTTTGGTCATGTCCATTCCATTAACCTCCCCACTATAGGATGGATTGCAGTTCCTGTCTGTGGGATTTTAGGTGGATTGGCAGGCGGTACATTTTCTCTTTTACTGATCCGTATTTCGCGTGGTCTTCCAGGGAAAATTGGTAAATTTATCACCCATTATCCCTTATATTTTTCTGCCCTCTGCGGATTAATTTTAAGTATTATTGGTCTTTTATCAAATGGTGCAGTTTATGGCACTGGGTACTCCCAAGCACGTGATATTATTATGGAATCAAGCGGTTACCAGTCATATTTTTTCATTCTTAAACTCATCGCTACACTAGTTTCCTATTGTTCAGGTATTCCCGGCGGGTTATTTTCACCCTCTCTCTCCATAGGAGCCGGTATGGGAGAATGGCTTAAACATCTTCTCCCTCATACCCCACCAGAAGCAGTGGTTCTTCTGGCTACTGTTGCTTATTTTTCAGCTGTAACACAGTCACCTCTAACTGCGACTATTATTGTTATGGAAATGTGCGATAACCAAGAAATTACACTTGCTATTATGGCAAGTGCATTTTTAGCTTTTGGTGTTTCTCGCCTACTGTGTAGCCATACTCTTTATAGTGCACTTGCTCTTATTTTCCTACGAACAGTAGACATACGTAAACCATTAACTCCCCCTTCCTTTCCGACAACGATAACGCATACGACTTCTCCAATCTCTTTTCATCACTAATATTTACGTTGTTCGTATATTTTTGTTGAAGTACACTTGACTTTACCAATCAATGGAGATACTTGAGATATGCCTCATACACAATCTACTCCTCCTGTCAATAAGGACAATCGTTTACCTGTTACCGTTCTTACTGGCTTTCTTGGCGCAGGGAAAACAACTCTCCTCAACCACATTTTAACAGCACAACATGGGCATAAATACGCTGTGGTTATCAATGAGTTTGGCGAACTCGGTGTTGATAATGACCTTGTTGTTGATGCCGATGAAGAAGTTTTTGAAATGAATAATGGCTGTGTTTGCTGCACGGTTCGCGGTGATCTGATCCGTATTCTCAATGGTCTTATACGCAGACGAAACTCCCTCGATGGTATTATTATTGAAACAACAGGACTTGCCGACCCTGCACCCGTAGCACAAACCTTTTTTGTTGATGAAGACCTCCGTCAAAAAACGAAACTTGACGCCATTATCACCGTCGTTGATGCTTACAATGTTCTTCAAACTCTCAACGAAAGCCTCGAAGCTCGTGAACAAATTGCTTTTGCAGATATTATAATCCTCAATAAAACTGATCTTGTTGACACTGAAACACTCAAAAACATTGAAACTACTTTACACAAGTTCAATGCATTCTCTCCCATTCACCACGCTTATAAAGGTGCTGTCCATTTAAGTAATATTCTTAACAAAGGCAGTTTTGACCTTGAACGTGTGCTTGACAATACCCCACATTTCCTTGAAAACCATAAACACCACCATGAAAAAGATATTTCAAGTGTTTCTTTAATACTCCAAAAACCGTTAGATATGACACGTTTTCAAGTTTGGATGAGTACATTACTTCAAGAAAAAGGAGTCGATATTCTTCGTATAAAAGGTATTTTAGATTTTGCTGGACAGTCCGATCGTTTTGCTTTCCAAGCAGTACACATGATGGCTGATGGTGACACAATTGGCCCATGGAAACCAAATGAACCTCGTGAAAGTCGGCTTGTTTTTATTGGTCGTCATCTCAACCATACACAGCTTCGTCAAGATTTTGAAAACTGCCTTGTCTCATGAACGCAGAGAAAAACAACCTCGCTGTATTAGTTAAAACCCGTGGGGCTCAACAACAGACAAATAGTGAAATTATGTCTTGTGTCGCAACGCGTGACTCTCGTCGTTTCGTTTTTGCACAAGCATCGGGTGACGTTATTACGATTCATCGCAAAAATTTAAAAACACCTGAACACTGGATTACAACGACAATACATGATGGTCCTATTTTAGCCCTCTCTGTTGATACATCTTCTAGCAGTATTCTCACAGGTGGAGATGATGGGCGTTTTTGTCGTTTAACTTCTTCTAACGTGATTGAAAATTTAGGGAAAAGTCGTCGCTGGGTAGAACATATTACAAGTTTTTCTGGAGATAAAATTGCCTTTATTGCTATTGCTTCTGGAAAAAATGTAGAACTACGCGATGGCACAGGACAAACCATTCTCCACACTTTCGAACATTCCACAACTGCAAATGGTATTGTTTTTGACCCTCAAGGCAAACATCTTGCGGTTTCACATTATAATGGCGTTTCTCTTTGGGAGACGTCTTCTTACGATCATCCTCTCTCACAAACACCTCGACTTCTTGAATGGAAAGGAAGCCATCTGAACATAGCTATGCATCCAAAAGGAAAAGCGGTTGTGACAGCCATGCAGGAAAATGATTTGCATGGATGGCGGTTATCAGATGGTCATAACATGCGTATGAGCGGATACCCTGCTAAAGTACGTTCGTTATCGTTTTCCTGTAATGGCGATTGGCTAGCAACAAGTGGTGCCCCTATTGTTGTTGTTTGGCCGTTTCGTGATAATGAAGGACCTATTGGTAAGCCACCTATGGAACTTCCCGGGGTTGATAATACTGTTCTTTGCACACGTGTTGCCTTTCATCCAACCCAAGAAGTACTCGCAGCAGGATTCGATAATGGCGTGGTCTTACTTTTTGAACCCTCAACACAACGCGTTCTTCCTGTTTCTCTCGATCCTACAGGACCTATTACAGCTTTAGCCTATAGCCCTGATGGGTGTGTTCTAGGCTATGGTACTGAAAACGGTATTATAGGTGTTATTGATCTTTCTGCTGCACGCTAATCATTACGTTCAATAAAAATATACTTTTGATTTTTACTTATGATTCTCTGAACCTATTGAACGCCTTCTTAATTTCTAGTATTAAAAGGAATATAAAATATATAAATAAAGCAAGTCTCCCTTTACGCATATCACTCTCTAATCTCAACCTATAGCCATATTAAACAGATACCATAAACAACCAACACATATTAACCGCCTCTTTCGACGCTACCGACTTCAAGATTACTTTTCTTTTAATTATCTTTCCTTAATTATTCATAATGTCTTATTCTTAATGTTTAAGAAATAAACTATTTTAGGTAAAATTTAGGTAAAAATGTACTATAATCGTGTCAAACTTGCCTCTGTATTAGGGATATGTTTTTTAGGATTGCTCCTTTGCCTACCAAATGTTTTACGCAAGCCTTTTCCGTTCATTCCTTGGCGACAAATCCATTTAGGTTTAGATTTACAAGGAGGTTCTTATCTCCTTTTACAAATTGACTCAACAAGCCTCGTCCATGACAGACTGCAGACTCTTTCAGAAGTTATACGCGATACGTTATTAAAGAAAAAACTTGGTTATCGTAACATTACAATTGACGTTTCTAAAGCACGTATAACTTTCCAGCCACGTTTTTCATCGGAACTTCATGCAGATATAAGCGCTCTTCAAGCCATTCCCGAAAGTATTCCGCATGAATTTCAGGTTACCAAACAGGGAAATAATATTGCCCTTACCCTCTCTCCCGAATCACTTCGCCAACGGGCTTATGAAGCCATTACTCGCTCTATTGAAATTGTTCGACGGCGTATTGACGGCACAGGTGTTCTTGACCCCCAAATTACGCGCCAAGGAGACGACCGTATCGTTGTCGAACTTCCGGGTATTAGTGATCCTCGTCGTATCAAAGCCCTTTTAGGCACAACCGCACGAATGACTTTTCGCCTTGTTGACCCTAATGTACTCCATGCCACTTATCCGCCACCTGGTGTTAGCCTACTCCCTCTAGCAGATAACCCTAATGGCGCACGATTACCTGTTTTTGACCATATCGATGTCGATGGC